>CAVKBM010000036.1:0-18192 GCA_963654355.1 Bacteroidaceae bacterium
GTATCACAGTGTATTGTGGCGAAGTGCGTTTGATTGATAACATTCAATATAAAAAATAACCGTCATGCAAGTCGAAATATTAAAGTCTAAGATACATCGTGTTACGGTTACACAAGCCAATTTAGACTATATCGGAAGCATCACCATCGATGAAGCATTAATGGAGGCAGCTAACATCTTGCCCAATGAAA
Source organism: Bacteroidaceae bacterium (assembly GCA_963654355.1). Taxonomy (GTDB): domain Bacteria; phylum Bacteroidota; class Bacteroidia; order Bacteroidales; family Paludibacteraceae; genus UBA1181. The sequence goes on from CAVKBM010000036.1 coordinate 192, forward strand.
AGGTGCAAGTTGTCAACAACAACAACGGAGAAAGAATCGAGACGTATGCCATAAAGGGAGAACGAGGTTCGGGTGTCATTTGTTTGAACGGAGCGGCAGCCAGAAAAGCTTGTCCTGGCGACATCGTCATCATCATGTCGTATGGATTTATGTCGTATGAAGAAGCTAAAACATTCAAACCATCTGTAGTTTTTCCAGACACAAAGACGAATCTAATAATCGATTAAAAGTTTTTTATGAAATTAGCAGAAGCATTAAGTGAGAGAGCGAGACTCCAGACAAAAATCTCCGAATTAAACCAACGTATAAAAGATAGCGCCTTGATTCAAGAAGGGGATAAGCCTGCAGAAGAAATCCAAGCACTTTTTGACGAGTTATCTGCAAATTTCTCGTCGTTAGAATCTTACATTTATAGAATCAATAACACCAACATCAACGCCGTTGTTGATGGGGAGTCTATAACGAAGATGTTATCACGCAGAGATGCGATGATGTGTAAGGTGAAAACATTACAGGACATTCTTTCTCATTGCAGCACAAGCAACAATCGCTATAGCCGCAACGAGATTAAGTTCATCTGTACGATAGACATTGCGAAACTGCGCAAGGAATTAGACGAGAACGCAAAAAAACTGCGAGAATTAGATTTGAAGATTCAAAGTTTGAATTGGACGATTGACCTATTATAGTCCTTTTGAGTAAAAACAACTGGACTCCAAGTTGTAGTGGCGACGAGAGACCCCCAAATTTATGTGATCCAAAATGGGATAGGATTTTTTCACAGAGCATTCCCAGTATTTTTCACACGAGCATTTTTCTCACAATTTATTTTTGCACTACCACTTGTTGACTATGACGAGGAGTCCAGCTCTTATTTTGTAACCTATGAATATTTATGTCATCAGAAACGGAAAAACCTTCGGTCCATACGAAGAGCAGCACCTTCTCACGTTGGTCAATCAAGGGAAAGTATTGAAACACGACAAAGCCACACTTAGCGATGTTGTGGATTCTGAAGACAAAAATGCTATAAAAACCGTTGACTATTATCTAAAACAAAACAAATTAGTTGCCAAAATTGAAAACAACGGCAACCTATTTTCACAATTGACCAAGATTGGCTCTGAACTTATTTTTCCACGAACAAGGCTTTTTTCTAAAGAGTTTTTGTACGACCAAAGATTTCTCATTTTGGCCATAGTTGGTTTCTTACCTATGATTTTATCCAATCTACCATTGGGTGGAGGCATTCTTTTTTACGCAATAGCGATGTATTTCTCCATTATGTGGGGACTTTTTTTCTATGCATGTTTTAAGACCTCGCAGGTAGACAGGAAAACGACCGTCACTATATTCTTTCTAACACATGTCTTCGTCTTCGCAATTTTCGACTTATTAGGACTAAATCAACTTAACCCATTCTATATATTCACAGAGTCAAACAGTCTGCTTTTCAGAGCAATCGGCTTCACCTTCGGAGTCGGATTGACAGAAGAGTTGGTCAAAATGTTACCATTAATCATTCTTTTGCGACGAGCCAAAGAACCATTGATTCCACGGACAATGGTCTTCTACGGATTAATATCAGGCATTGCATTTGGAGTATATGAAGGCGTTGGATACCAAATGACCATCAACGCACAAGAAGCCTATGATACTTCTTTCTTCTTGAATATCATGCGTTTAACAAGCCTACCATTTCTACATGCATGTTGGTGTGGCATTGCGGGATACTTTCTTTCGTTCGCATCATTATACCCTAAATACAGAAAATCTCTTTACTTTTTGGCGATAGCAGTGCCTGCAACCATACATGGACTCTACGACACTTGTTCCAATTTTTGGTTAGTATCCTTATTTTTTGTTTTCATCGGATTGATGTTGCTTACCATATATTTAAAACAAAGCGTAAACTACCAATCAAAACTACGAGATTAAACAACATTAACATTTAAGAATCAATTAAGTCTTCTAATCTTCCTAACTTTGCACGTTAGGATTTTGTTTGACATTAAGCTAAACGGTACGTTTAGATCTTTTAAAATTTAAAAGAGAAAGACTTATGGAGAACTACGTTAGGTTTGACTGGGCGATGAAACGTCTATTACGTAACAAAGCGAATCACGCTGTGTTGGAAGGACTTATGACTGCCCTTTTAGGGGAAAAGTTTACTATCCTCGAATTTTTGGAAAGCGAATCCAACCAAGAAACACCCGAAGATAAATTCAACAGGGTGGACATTCTCGTTGAAAACACAAGAAAAGAACTATTCATCGTTGAGATTCAGAACACGAGAGAGCTATATTATTTTCAAAGAATGCTTTACGGCGTATCAAAAACTATATCCGAAAGGATTCAGTTGGGGGATAAGTACGACAAAGTTCGCAAAATTTACTCAATAAACATTGTCTATTTTGAATTAGGGCAAGGTAAAGACTATGTTTACCATGGCAAGACCGTATTCAAGGGATTGCATGACCCTCAAGATATTCTCAAACTGTCGCAAAAGCAAAGAGAACAGTTTTTTGGCGTTGCAGAACGAGACGAGACGGAACATGAAGCAGGAGATTTATTTCCCGAGTACTATGTCCTGAGAGTCAACGACTTCGATAAAGTAGCAACTACACCATTAGACGAATGGTTCTGCTTTTTGAAAAATGCGACAATTAAACCAGAAACAAAAGTACCTGGATTAGCGGAAGCGAGAGAGATTCTTCGCTACGACACGCTAAGCCCCGAAGAACGAAAGGCATACGTTCGACACATGGAGGCGGTCAGGCATCAATGGAGCGTTCTCTCGACTGGTGTGGAAGAAGGACGAGAAGAGGGTCTAAAAGAAGGACGAGAAATAGGATTGGCGGAAGGTTTGGAAAAAGGATTGAAAGAAGGTAGAATTGTAGGACGTGCAGAAGGTGCTAATCAGGCAAAATTAGCAGTTGCCCGACTAATGCTCTCCAACGGAGAGTCTACAGAGAAAATCAGAATCTATACAGGTCTGACAGATGAAGATTTAAAAGGATTGAAATAAATTCATATCATGGGAAAATTCCATTTTCAGGGACACGCCGCAATGCTTGGCGCAAATGTGATGTGGGGATTACTCTCCCCTATATCCAAATTTTTGATGGTTGGCGGACTCATCTCCCCATTTGTAGTAACAGATATGCGTATCGGAGGTGCTATGATTTTATTTTGGCTTGTTTCTTTCTTTCAAAAGCCAGAGCATGTCAGCCATAAGGACATGGGGAAGTTGTTTCTTGCCTCTCTTTTAGGCATTGTTTTCAACCAAGGTTTGTTCATTTTCGGTGTAAATCTTAGCAGCCCCGGTGATGCTTCCATCATCACCACCAGCATGCCTCTCTGGGCAATGCTACTTGCCGCAATCATACTCAAGGAGCCTATTACAGGGAAAAAAGTGTTAGGTATCGCCACAGGTGCTTGCGGTGCTCTGCTTCTCATTCTCGGAGGACAGAATATCAGCACAAATGCAACTAAGGATACAGCCATCTGGGGCGATATTCTCGTACTTTGCGCCGAATTCTGCTACGCTCTCTACATCGTGCTTTTCAAAAACTTTGTTGCGAAATATTCACTTGTTACAATCATGAAGTGGATGTTCACTTTCGCTTTTATCTGCACCATTCCATTCTCTGCCTCTTCTATCGAAGCAACTCAATGGAACGCCTTTAGCTGGAAAGAGATAAGTGGCTTAGGCTATTGTGTCGTTTTCGCAACATTTGCCGCCTATTTGCTTTTAGGATTCGGACAAAAGAATCTCCGTCCAACCGTGGCGGGAATGTATAATTACATCCAACCTATCGTAGCCTGCGCTATTTCCGTCTATTTAGGTATGGACTACTTCAACTTCACAAAGGCAATCGCCATCATTCTTATTTTCGGCGGTGTGTACCTCGTCACTATCAGTAAAAGCAAAAAGGAAATAGACGAATACGAGCAAACCAAGAACAATGATGTTTAACTTTGTCCTAAAAACGCAACTTAAAACCTATGCGTATTAGACATCTTATAACCTATCCTTTTTTATTTACTGGAATTTTCTCATCGTATGCGCAGACAAGTGCCGACTCTATCACCTACGAACAAGAATTGGATGGTGTCGAAGTGTCTGTCCAACGTCCCACTTCAGGACAGATGAACGTCACCACCAACTCTACCGAGATGACTCGTGGAGAACTATTCAAAGCTGCTTGCTGTAACTTGGGGGAGAGTTTTACGACGAACCCATCCGTCGACGTCAACTATAACGACGCCGCCACAGGGGCAAGACAAATCAAGCTTCTTGGACTGTCTGGCACTTACGTTCAAATGCTGACCGAAAACATCCCCAATTTCAGAGGATTAGCTCTACCATTTTCACTCAACTACATACCTGGCTCCTGGATGAAAAGCATTCAAGTGTCAAAAGGTAGTTCCTCCGTAAAAAACGGATACGAGTCCATCACTGGTCAAATTAACGTAGAATACAAGAAACCAGACGACCAACAAGGTGCTGAAATTGACGTGTCTGGAGATTCTAAAACAAAGATTGAAGCAACGGGAGACGTGAACTTTCTCATAAACAAAAAGTTAAGCGCTGAACTTATGCTTCACTATGAGAATATGATCGTCAACCACGATGAAAACAACGATGGTTTTATGGACAGTCCGAAACTGAAACAATACAATCTTCAGAATCGCTGGAAATATAAATCTGGCAAATATCTTTTTCATGGAGGTATTGGCATTCTTCGAGAAGATAGAGATGGCGGACAAGAAACGAGCCACCACTCTTCTACCAACATGAGTCTTGAGAAATACACCATTGGCATAGAAACAAACCGCTACGAGGCATACACGAAAAACGCATTCATTCTCGATCCTTTGAAGGCTTCTAACATCGCTTTCATCGTTTCTGGGTCATACCACCAAACAGATGCAAACTACGGACATAAATTCTACAATGCTGACGAACAGAACGTCTATGGTTCTCTCTTCTACGAATCAAATCTAACCGATATGCACAATCTTTCCGTCGGACTGAGCGTGAACTATGACAATATCCGTCAAAAATCCTCTCTCAATGAGGGAAAAAACAGAGAGATAGAAACAGTCCCCGGCGCATACGCTCAATATACTTTCTCTTTGGACAAAAAATTCACCGCTATGGCTGGCTTTAGAGCCGACTACAGCACGAAATATGGTTTTTTCATCACCCCTCGTTTCCACATTAAATATGCACCTAACTACTATGCAAGTTTTCGTCTATCTGCAGGCAAGGGCTACAGAACAGTACATGCATTGGCTGAAAACAACAACCTTCTTTCAAGTGGTCGCCAATTAGTCATCAAGCAACTTAACCAAGAGGAAGCATGGAACTTTGGAATCAACACCTCTTTCAACATTCCTATCGGACCAAAAACCTTGAAACTAAGCGCAGAATATTACTACACTACATTCGCCGAACAAGCCGTCATTGATTATGACAGCAATCCTTCTTATCTCTATATCAGCAACTTAAACGGGAACTCCTACTCCCATACTTTCCAAGCAGAAGCCAATATGTTACTATTCAAAGGCTTCACACTTTCCACTGCTTACCGCCTCAACGATGTGAAATGCTCCTACAACAACAAACTAAGAGAAAAACCGCTCACCAATAAATACAAGATTCTGGTGTCTGCATCCTACAAAACACCTTTAGACCTTTGGCAATTCGATGCTACACTTCAAATCAATGGTGGCGGAAGAATGCCTGACCCATATACCTTGGAAGATGGTTCTCTTTCATGGGATAAACGATTCAACGCCTACCCTCTACTCAACGCACAAGTCACACGTTGGTTCCGACATTGGTCCGTCTTCGTCGGCGCAGAAAACATCACTGGCTTCAAGCAAAAAAATCCTATCATCTGTGCAGACAATCCTTGGAGTAACAAATTTGATCCTACACTAATTTGGGGTCCCGTACATGGTCGCATGTTCTACTTAGGTGCAAGGATTATCATCGGAAGAGACAATTTTTGATTTAACAATCTTTAACGTAGACTAAATGCTTTCATCTCCTTTTATCCTTTAACTTTACTCAAACTAAACATAAAGATTTCATCATGAAGAATTTGTCTCTGACCATCTTATTTGCATTGTTCACTACTTTGAGTTTCGCAAAAGACATTCGAACACTCGTAGCAACGACTCAGCCTCAGATGCATTGCCAAGGTTGCGAAAATAAAATTAAGGGTAACCTACGTTTTGAAAAGGGAGTGAAAAACATTGAGACGAGCATTCCTGACCAAACAGTTACCATCGTGTTTGATGCTGAAAAAAACACAGAGGAAGCCCTCCTCAAGAGTTTTGAGAAATTTGGCTATAAAGCGAAGAAAGTTACTTCTGATGAGAAAATTCAGCAGCAAAGCGCATCAAATAATTGCGACAATATGAAAAAATAAAAGACCTTACTCTGTTCCGTCTCTGTCTTCTGCCAATCTAAAACCTATGATGCCAGACGAATAGTCAGCTTTCCCTTTGCTTCGACAAGAAACCCTGCAAAACTGTGCTGGAGCTTCATAATATCCTCCTCGACAAACTTTTTCCGTCCCTGTCTCTAGTCCCCCTGGATTAATCTGCTCTAACTCAACATCGTTCGAATAATGAGCATACCAATCAGAACACCATTCCCACACGTTTCCACTCATATCATAAAGTCCTAACTCGTTAGCCTTTCTCTTTCCACATGGATGAGGTCCGCCTTCCGCATTGTCTTTATACCATCCCAACATATACATATCCGTTCCACCACTGTATTTCATATTGTCAGTCATAGCACCGCCACGCGCAGCATATTCCCACTCAGCCTCCGTCGGAAGTCTGTAATTCGTACCCATAAACGAATTCACCTTTGATATGAATTTCTGCACATCCTGCCACGACACATTCGTGACTGGAGCATCGTCATTCGGATATGTGCTTGGATTCTTGCCCATCACTTCTCTCCACTGCCTTTGCGTCACACAATACTTGCAAATAGCATAACTTCTCACAAACACAGAATGCGCTGGCTTCTCAGACTCCAAACAATCCCCCTCCTGTTCAGTCGTACAACCCATCGTAAAAGATCCTCCCTCTACAAACACCATTTTAAATCCTAAAATGGCTTTCTTCCTCGCTATCTGATCCGCTCTATAAGCCGACTCTCGTTGCGCCTTTGCCGCCGCTTCTGCCGCCGCTTTCTCTTCTTTCTTGCTCGCAGAATATGCAGACACAAAAGTCAACATCATTAATATCAAAAGTAAATATTGCCTCATATACCTTTTATCTTTTATTTTTCTTAAACCTGATGACGTATTTTTCATCTTAGACGCTTCAATCTACAAAATTACGAATAAAAACATTTCTCAAATAGAAAATTTAATCGTTACCTTTGTCAGAAGTAAACCGGATGATTAACTATAATTTGATGAATCAAGTATGAGCAAAATGTTTCCTTCTGCAGTGGCCGCTGCCCTCCTGCTCTCTGCATGCGGTTCTAATTCCGACAAACGCACCGAAAACGAACCCTTCTCATTCATAGAAGACACTACACTCACTTCAATTGCCAACGACTGTCCTGTCAAGATTGACGACCACTCCCTTTTCGAGGTACAAGGCAATGTGAGAAAAGTACAAACTATCACCATTCTCACCGACGAGAATGGATACCCTGTCGATTTCGACACCGCCTCCACCACTTTCTACAAAGATGGCTTGCTTGAAAGTGTCACACAACCTCAAACAGCAACGTTCGATAGAGAAGGCATCTCGCAGAACACACAGTTCGTACTAACTCGCAACCAAATTGACAAAATCAGTTCTTTCACATGGAAGACAATGGCCACTCCCAACACATACACTAAAGCGGGATACGAGTATTTTTACAACAACGATGGACAGCTGATCAAAATGATCTCCCACGGAATCGACAGCCGCTCCGTTTACGAATATGTATATGACGGAAACAACCGTGTCACTCAAATGGTGCTACATGGAGAAGGAGAAGGTTCCAAATGGGAAAGCCTCTACAATTACGAATATCTCGCAGCCGATGAACACGGAAATTGGCTACTTGCTATCGAGAAGGCATGTTACAAAACATACGTAATCGGAGATGACCCTCGCAACGTGAAAGCGACCTACACATTCAATCCTATTTACAGGAACATCGAGTATTTCGACTGCGATGCCCATAAGAGAAAAGATGCTAATACCACAAACATCACCAACGTTATCGCAGACATTCAAAAGAACCACAATAACACAACGGCTATTGACAAGCATATCTCTCGTAACCTTTTAGACGCTCTTCGTTCAAAAGAGTCTTATGAGCAGAAAAAAGCCATTGCCAACAACGAATATGGCTACAAAGCAGCTTTAAACATCGCCGATTCAAACGAGAAAGTCCAAGTGAAGAGTGTCATTGAGTCCGCTTGCGGCGACCTCTACGCATTAGTTCACGCCAAATCTGATGACAATTTTGCTTATTTCGTCGTTCTCAAATTCAAAAAAGAAAACAACGAATGGAAAATTGACGACTTCTTCGATAATTTCTCTTCTTATTTTTCTCACAAAGACCTCTCTTTCAAATTTGGCATTCGCGACGGTAGTTTTCTTAAGGATGTTGCGGGAAACTTCGATGGTCAAGGTTGTTCTGACCATATCTGGGTGTACAACCCTAAATTTGACGCAAACGACCCTAGTTCCTCTTGCTTCTACATCTACAGTGGCAACCCTAATGTCAAACTTTACAAGAGCAATCCAAATTGCCTCATCAGCAAGAGTGTATTCTTTGAATATATTAACACTATCAATGCAAGCAATCTTGGCGACTTAGATGATGACGGGAAAGAAGAACTTGGCATCCTTTACCATGGCGTAAACGAACATATCAGCCACTATGCCGTTATGAAACTCAATGACAACGGCAACTGGGAATACCTTGTCGAACCAATCAACCTCTATGAAGAGGAACTTCGAGAAACTGAAAAAATCGCTGAAAAAATATCTTGCAAACCTGGCGTCCTCAAGATTTTAACACACGAAAAGAAAGCAGACGGATCCATTGAAAAGATACTCAAAGAAGTTGATTTTATCAGAAACAAATAGAACTAAAATGTTTTTTACACATAAAATTTAAAACAACAAAAAAATGACGAATCGCACAATTAAATTGTTTTTATCAGCTATGGTTCTGCTTTCTGCATGCACGAACGGGACAAACAACAATGCAGAGTCTTCTCAAGCGGATTCTGCGACTGTTGAAGTGATTGATAACGCAGACAAAGATGCGTCAATTTCCACCACACCTGAAAAAACCGAAGAAAATACAGACTACGCACTCTTCGATGTGAAAGGAAAGGTGAAAAAAATTGACTATTACTTGGAGAATTCTGTCATCACCTTTGATGAAAATGGTAAAGTTACGAGTATAGACAATTTCAAAATCAATCCAGACGGTACCTCCTCCAACCCAGACTTTTGTATCACTCGCGATGAAAAGGGGCGTATCAATTCTCAAAATCTCAAGCTTCAAGAATTTGGTATCACTGTAAAAAGAGAGTATATCTACGATGACAACAACAGACTTCTGATTGAGAATGTCAATGGATTGGAGAACAAGAGTTCGGAGAAAAGCGTCTACGGAGAAGATGGCTTCATCACGGACAAAATTATGTCTGGCTATGGTGAGGGGCAAGAATACAAAACGACGAAACACTTTAGTTATGTCGCTTTTGATGCCAAAGGTAACTGGACAACTGCCATGGTCTATCATTCCGACACAAACGAAACCTTAGAGTCTTCCCGCACTATCGAATACTACGAATAATTAAGACATATATCCAAAGGAAAGAGCCTTAGATTCATATTCTGAGGCTCTTTTATTATCAAGCCATAACCACACAAAAAAGGCGGTGTGAAAGAATGCACACCGCCTTTTTTATAACTTACTTTTACGATTTAAGCCTTTGCTACAGCAATATTCACCTTGAAATCGTCAAAATCAAGTTCAGTACCATTGGCTACCGTGTCAACAACATTGATGTTCACTGCCAACACTTGAGATGCAACATAATCTTTGAAATCATTAACCGCATCAACAATCTCTTTCTTATTCTCAATCTCAATATTGATCTTATCGGTAATCTCAAATCCGCTTGACTTTCGGATATTCTGCACCCGATTCACCAACTCACGCGCAATACCCTCTCGTTTCAATTCTTCCGTAATGGTAACATCCAAGGCAATGGTAATACTTCCATTATTTGCCACCAACCAGCCTGGAATATCCTCCGAAAGTATCTCTACATCTCCTTTCTCAACAACAACCACATTGCCTTCTACCACAACCTCGTATTTCCCTTCTTTCTCCAATTTAGCAATCTGATCTTGTTCAAGGCTCTGCAATTGAGCAGCAACCATCTTCATACTCTTGCCACACTTAGGACCAAGTTTCTTGAAGTCTGGTTTTATTCTCTTCACCAAGATACCAGCTGAATCGTCAACAAAATTGATTTCCTTGACATTCACCTCACTCATAATCAAACTCTTCACTGCCTCAACGTTCTCCTGCTCATGTTCTGCCAAGATTGGCACCATAATCTGCTTGAGAGGCTGACGCACCTTGATGTTCTCTTTCTTACGCAAAGAAAGAGTCATTGACGAAATATCTTGCGCCAACTGCATACGCTCCTCCAACTGCTTATCTACCTTAGTAGCATCGTACATAGGAAAATCTGCCACATGGACAGACTCACTCTTGTCATTTCCTGTCGCACCATTCAAGTCTAGAAACAACTTGTCTGAATAGAACGGAGCAATAGGAGCCATCAATCTGGCGACTGTCTCCAAACAGGTGTACAAAGTCTGGTATGCAGCCAACTTGCTTTCGCCATCACCACCCCAAAAACGTTTTCTGTTCAAACGAACATACCAATTGCTGAGGTTGTCGGTTACGAACGTAGAGATGGCACGTCCCGCTTTCGTTGGCTCGTAATCATTGTAGCATTCGTCAACTTCCTTAATCAAAGTATTCAACAATGAAATAATCCAACGGTCAATTTCAGGGCGTTTCTCAATAGGCACCTGTGGCTGACTATTGTCAAAATCATCTACATTGGCATACAATGCAAAGAATGAATAGGTGTTATATAACGTTCCAAAGAACTTACGCTTCACTTCCTCAATTCCTTCTGTGTCAAATTTCAAGTTATCCCAAGGACTCGCATTAGTGATCATATACCAACGCAATGGGTCTGAACCATATTTTTCAATGGCGCCAAATGGGTCAACAGCATTGCCTAAACGCTTGGACATCTTGTTTCCATTCTTATCCAAGACCAATCCGTTTGAAATAACTGCCTTAAATGCAACACTATCCTTAATCATCGTAGAGATGGCGTGGAGCGTGAAGAACCATCCTCTAGTCTGGTCCACTCCTTCTGCGATGAAATCTGCTGGATAATATTCATTTTTATCAATCAAATCTTTATTCTCAAATGGGTAGTGCTGCTGTGCGAACGGCATCGCTCCAGAATCAAACCACACATCTATCAAGTCTGTCTCCCTCTTCATTGGCTTGCCACTCTCCGACACCAAAATCACGCTGTCGATATATGGTCTGTGCAAATCAATGTTCTTAGGATCATAGTTTTCCTTTGAATAATCGCCCACCTTGAAATTCTTCCAAGGATTCTCTTTCATGAAGCCCGCTTTGATAGACTTGTCAATCTCTGCGAATAACTCTTCTATTGAACCGATGCACTTCTCTTCCGTTCCTTCCTCGTTTCTCCAAATAGGCAACGGAGTACCCCAATAGCGAGAACGAGACAAATTCCAGTCATTCAGGTTCTCCAACCATTTGCCGAAACGACCAGATCCCGTTGCCTCTGGCTTCCAATTGATTGTCTTGTTGAGTTCAATCATTCTGTCTCTTGCCACAGTCGACTTAATAAACCAACTGTCCAAAGGATAGTAAAGCACTGGCTTGTCTGTTCTCCAACAATGAGGATAGTTGTGGACGTGTTTCTCTATTTTAAATGCCTTCCCTGTCGTTTTCAACTCCATACAGATAGAGATGTCCAACGTCTCGTCTTTATCTGTCAGATTGGGATCGTATGCATTCTTGACATAACGTCCCTCGTATGCTTTGTATGAATCAACATTGATATGAGTCTTGACATAATCGGGATCGAGGTCCGACAACAAATAGAATTTTCCCGTCAAATCGACCGTCGGACGAAGATTTCCATATTTGTCAACCAACTGCAAAGGAGGTATTCCCGCAGCCTTAGCCACCTTGGCATCATCCGCACCAAAAGTAGGCGCAATATGCACGATACCCGTACCATCTTCTGTCGTCACATAATCTCCGAGGATAACACGAAATGCCTTGTCCGCATTCTCCGGCGTAATCCAATCCAATAGAGGCTCATATTTCATGCCCTCTAAGTCTGTTCCCTTATACTCGGCTATCACCTTGTATGGAATCAACTTGTCTCCTGACTTATAATCCTCAAATGCGACCTCTGCCGCCTTTGGATTGAAATGAGCGTTCAACAACGCCTTCGCCACAACGTAGGTTGCTGGCTGTCCATTATACGGATTGAAAGACTGAACCGCAACGTACTCAATGTTCGGACCCACACACAATGCCGTGTTGGATGAAAGCGTCCAAGGAGTCGTCGTCCATGCCAAAAAATATGGAGTTCCGAATTGCGCCATTTCAGGTTTTGGATCCAACATCTTAACCTGTGCCACCACCGTCGTGTCTTTCACATCTCGGTAGCAACCAGGCTGATTCAACTCGTGCGAGCTCAAACCCGTACCCGCGGCTGGCGAATATGGCTGAATCGTATATCCCTTATACAGGTATCCTTTCTTGTAAAGTTCCTTCAAAAGGTACCAAAGAGTTTCTATATATTTATTGTCGTATGTAATGTACGGATTCTCCAAATCAACCCAGTACCCCATCTTGTGCGTGAGGTCTGTCCACTCTTTCGTGTACTTCATCACGTTCTTACGACAAGCATCGTTGTAGTCGTCTACTGAAATTTTCTTGCCAATATCTTCCTTCGTAATGCCAAGTTCCTTCTCTACTCCTAATTCTACAGGCAACCCGTGAGTGTCCCATCCAGCCTTACGCTTCACATGAAACCCCTTCATCGTTTTGTAACGACAAAAAATATCCTTGATTGAACGCGCCATCACATGATGAATACCGGGCATACCGTTTGCAGAAGGAGGACCCTCAAAAAAAACAAATGAAGGGGCTCCGTCGCGGATACTTATACTTTTATGAAACAAATCCTTCTCATCCCATTGTTTCAAAACCTCCTTGTTTATCTCTGAGAGGTCAAATTTTGAATATTCAGCGAATTTCTTTGCCATATCGCATTACTCGTACTTATTTATCAACTCTGAAAATAAAGGCTAAAAAACCATCGCAAATTTAGTGATTTTTTGCTTAATATACACATACTTTGTGTATGTCTATTTCATATCACCTCTGACACATACGTTTTCCTTTCCTTTCTAAATCCATCTTTTCTTATTTACCTTTGCAAAAGTTTTTTTACAACCAATATTTGAAATGAAAAAAAATCACATCTTCGCATGGTTTTTAGGGTTAGCTCTCTTCAATCCTCTCATTACCATCTCGGCAGAACAAGATCTAAAGGAAAGCGTTTGTATTGTTCAGCGAAATCTCTCAAAGTCTGACCAAAATGCCTTAGAAGAGACTTGTAAGACGCTCTATTCTTTGTCTTATATGTCGGCAGCGCGACAGCTCAGCAAAAGTTTTTCCTCTTTCGGTTCTGGTTTTGTAACCAAAGGAACAGATGGGAAATTAGTTGTCGTCACCAACAAGCATGTCGTGGATGACGCACGTTGGGTATCTCTCATTTTCCAATCTGACGCTGGCAACGACACTATTACCAACAACGTTGTCCTCGCTGTTTCCGACACAACAGACATTGCGATTATTCAACTCAACGTCAAAGCAAACTCAAAATTTACTCCATTAGAAATCAGCACAACAAACTTTAAAGACGGTACCTCGGTTTGGTCTGCCGGGTTCCCTGGATTGGGCGACGATCCTTCTTGGCAACTTGGCAACGGTATCATTTCCAACTCTAAGTACCACAACCTTGAACTTACCGACAGTGCAAATATTTCTGTTATTCAGCATACTGCCCAAGTTGACCCAGGAAGCTCCGGCGGACCACTTCTCATGCTCAACAAAGGGAAATATACTGTCATCGGTATGAATACTTGGAAGGCCACGCAACGTGAAAACGCAAACTTTTCAATCAACGCAACCGATATTCTGAAGTTTCTTAATGGCAAAATCAATACAAAGGCAGATTCTAAAAAAAACGTCACAGGGAATGACGACCTCCTGAAACAAGCCAATAAATTCATTGCTTCTATAGACCAACCCAACGATTCCATCGCTTGCTTCGTCTCCGACAAAATGATTCTTAACATTCCTTCCGACCAACTGAAAGGTATGATTTCTATCGTCTCTAATGACGCTAATTTAAAACTTCGTAGCGGAGAATCTATCAAAGGATTGAAGCTGATGCTTGCAGACAATATCAGGAAAACCATAAAGAAATCCGAGAATCTGACAATTGAATCTGTTTCTTCCTCCACAGATTCTTCCTCCGTTACTTTCATCAACAAGAAAAACCATTACACAACTTCTTGGATATTGGAAGAAAATGAATGGAAAATCAAATCAACAAATATTTTTAACGAGAGAGCCATTCAGGCCGCCAAAGGCAGAGGGGACGATTCAAACGACCAAGGTACGTTCCTTGCAGAAAAAGGATTTCGTATTTTAAACTTATCCGACCACCACAGTGTCAGTGTTGCTTTCTTCTCGCCAACATTGAACGACCTTGAAGGAGAAAATGGCAGTCTTTTCACAGATAAGTTTAAAATTGGAGCGCAGTATGCCAAGATGTTCAACAAATTTGGTTTCTACTCCGCAAACATAGACTTTGGTATGATAGAAGGTAGTGAGGAGGGCAGTTTTACGTTCGAAGACGATAATAAAACAGGCGTATTATCTTATTCTTTCGCCGTCGGCGCCCAATGTCCAATGGCTGTCGGAAGATTCTTCTTCTCTCCTGAAGTTTCCGCCCACGCAGGTATGCGTATTAGAGACGGTGTCGCTTTCACACCTCAAGCGGAGGGCGGACTGAATCTCGGTATCATCCTATCCAATTCCAAAATACTTTACATCGGTGGGGCATACAACTATCGCTGGGTATTCGGACTTACAGACAGTGGCATCAAAGATCTAGGCTACATTGTAGCAAGACTCGGATTAATTTTCTAATAAAATCTTCAAAAAAACAACAAAATCACACACAATGAAATTCTCAAAATTTTTACTCTTACCTTTTCTCTTATCTCTTTCATTCTCAGCATTTGCGGCGAAAGTGAACTACGAACCAGCTCTTCTTATACTCAAGAGTGGTGAAAAAATCGAATGTCAAGCGGATCCGACTTCTTTGTTCTATACAAAGACGAAGTATCGCCTCTCAGAAAATGACAAGAAAAAAAAGATTGCTTCTAACGATATTCAACATGCCATCTTCTACACTACAGGAGATGATGGTATAGAAGTGAATTCCGTCATCGAAAACATTCTTTACCTCAACACAAATGATTTTAAGGATGGAAAATTAGACAAAGTCAAAGAGATGAAAGCCTATCTCCTCGACGATGGCGCAGTTTCACTCTACATCACCTCAGTAAGTAATTATGTAAACGGTGCATGGTCGAATACGATCGACGACTATTATTGCAAAAAGCAGGACGATGATTTCGCCGTTCACGCCAACCGCTCTATCACCTACCCAAAGGGTTTTATCGTAAAAAAAACAGCAGTGAAAGTGCAAAACAATTTTGAGAAAGTCTACGAATATTTCTTCGGAGATTATCCTGACTTGGTTGAACAAATCAAAAAAGGAGCGCTCACAGGCGATAACATTTCAGACATTGTAAGTGAATACAACACCTACAAAGAAGCGAAAAACAAGAAAAAATAGCAACAAATTAAATTTTAATGTCCATTTTCCATATATTTGCACTATTATTTTGGATTTTATTTAATAGCAAATGTTATGGGAAATGAAAAAAGTGAAAAAGACAAAGGAGTTAAGTTTTATCTCGGTAAGGGTGCAGTGCTTCTGTATGCGTTGCAGATTGTTTGTTTGATGGTTATCTCTTATTTGGCTTTTAACAATTATTTCTGAATGTGAGGGACTTGACCTTACACCTCGTCTTGTGCAAAACGGATAAACTTTGCACAAGACTTTTTATTTTCAAGTTACTCAACGTCAATAATAGAAGCATTCTTGTCTTCTCCGCTCAAGAATTCGCCCGTCTTTGAGAATTGCAACTCTACATTGTTAGGCTTGCTCATCTTCACCCGATAGCCGTAACTCTTTTTTTCAATGCGACGAATGCACTGCTTCTCGTAATTGTTTTTAACATACCTATCAATGTTTGATGGCAATTGCTTCATCAAACTGGCAGGTATACAATTTTTCTTGCTCACCCTCAATTCATACCACACTCCCTTTCGAGAGAAACTTATCTCCGTGTCATCTTCAAGGGTTACGTTATAACTACCATCAACATCTTCAACGATTGCAACAACATCATGATTTGAAAAATGATTGTTCAAGAAAGATCTCGCAGCTGAAGGCAATCTTTTGCCCTCGGGATCATCACTGATCAATTCACCGTCTTTCGAAAAACTCAATTCCACATCGTTGGGTTTATGCAGTTCTATGCGATAGATAAAACTTTTTCTTCCAACACGTTTTTTCTCTATCTTATGCACCTCTTCTATGAGTTTATTCTCTTCTATATAAGTTTTCATCTTGAGTGGAAGCGTAGCCAAAAAACTCGTCGGCATAACAGTCTTTCGGAAATTAATATCCTCCCAATCGCCTTGATGATTAAATTCGACCTCCGTGCCATCGGTCATGATAACCTCATAGTCCATCATCGTCTTTGTTTCCGAGATCCTCCAAACAGTCTTATTTTCTAACTCGTTTTCAATAAAACTAACAGAAGCATCTGGCAAAACGATTTCTTTCTTTGTTTGCCCTGACGTACACCCAGACAGGAGTGTAATGATCATCACCCCAAATCCTATATGTTTTATAAACTTCTTTCTTATATTTCTCATAATTAATTGATTATGTTAGTGTATCAAAATTATATTTTTACGCCACAAAAAAGAAGCCTTAAAAACATTTTTCAAGCAATTACTTTTTTATCAACACAAATACACCCTTAGTTAACTTTGCATTCGTATCTTTGTATATTAAACAGAATAGATAGAAAAAGGAACATTCATGGATATCCAACAAGCGCAAGATAGTGCGATTTCTCTATTACAGGAGATGATTGCCATTCCATCCTATAGCCGAGATGAAAAATCCGTAGCCAACTTTCTACAAACCTACATAGAATCATTAGGCTACGAAACTAACCGTTTAGAAAACAACATTTGGATTGTCGCCAAAGGGTTTGACAAAGACAAACCTACCGTTCTGCTCAACTCGCACATCGACACGGTACGCCCCGTCAGCGGTTGGCAACATGATCCCCACAAACCCTCTTTGGAGGGAGACACGCTCTACGGATTGGGTAGCAATGATGCTGGTGCGCCGCTTGTTTCCTTACTCCACACTTTCTTTATTCTTTCAGAAAAGGAACAACCCTATAATTTGATTTTCGGGGCTTCCGCAGAGGAAGAGGTGTCTGGCAAAAACGGTATGGAATTGCTTCTCACTGCCCTTCCTCCTATCAATTTTGCCGTTGTTGGCGAACCAACAGGTATGCAGATGGCCATCGCCGAGAAGGGTCTGATGGTGGTCGACTGCGTGGCAAAAGGCAAGTCTGGCCACGCTGCACGCAATGAAGGCATCAACGCTATCTATAAAGC
>CAVKBM010000037.1:0-17670 GCA_963654355.1 Bacteroidaceae bacterium
ACAACTTTGAGCATTCAACCTTCACGAGAGATGCATTGATCAAGCAGTTGAACCATGAAGGTTCTAAATTAGAGGAGAAGAAAAATAACCCTCAACAATAATCTGATATGGAATATTTAACAGCAAGTAATATCATTTTTGTCATACTGTCAGCCTGTGTTCTTTTGTTCGGGGCATTGACGGTAACGACCACAAGAATCTTACGCGCTGCCACCTATTTGTTTTTCGTGTTGTTTGGTATAGCAGGGCTATACCTTCAGATGAACTATGAATTCTTGGCTGCGGTGCAACTTTCCGTTTATGCGGGAGGTATCGTCGTTCTCTTCATTTTTGCCATTGTCCTCATTAAGAGTTTGGGAGAACATAAAGAGAAGACCTCTAAGATAAAGTCGATTATGGGAGCTGTGGCAGCACTTAGTGGGTTGGCACTTACGCTCATCACAGTTTTCAAGTACAAATTCGTCACTGCCGATTTTACCCGTTCAGAAGAGATTGCCAACAATTTGGATATGCACCAACTTGGAGACACTTTGATGGGAACAAGCCAGTTTCAATACCTATTGCCATTTGAGGCATCCAGCATATTGTTGCTTGCATGCATTATCGGAAGTTTAGTAGTGGCACAAATCAATAAGGAGGAGAAGAAATGAGTATGCCATTAGAAAGTTACATTGTAGTCAGCACGCTCCTCTTCTTTATCGGAGTGTATGGTTTTATTGTACGTAAAAACCTCATTAGTATTTTGATGTCTACAGAGTTGATTCTCAACGCCGTGAACATTAATTTCGTTGCGTTCAACAGATTTTTGTACCCTGATCAGTTGGAGGGATTTATCTATAGTCTGTTTGTCATCGTCGTTGCGGCGGCTGAGACGGCAGTTGCTATTTCAATCATCATCAATGTATATCGCAAGAACAGAAACATTGATGCGAAGAATATTAACGATTTAAAATATTAATGGCATGGATTTTACAGTTTTAGCTCCTTTTGTATTGGCCCTGCCATTTGCGATGTTCCTCATCTTAGGGTTGTTGGGCTATAAACTCTGTCCGAAATGTGCAGGTTTATTAGGAACTACGGTTTTTGGAATCACCACCGTCATCTGCTATGGTATTGCGATTCAATACTTTATGGCCAACTATGGTGGTGCTGAATATCCTAAAGAGGTTCTTTTCAACATGGATTGGTTGCGAATGACCGATTCGTTAGTCATCAGCATAGGATTCTTGTTAGATCCTATCTCTGCGATGATGTTGGTAGTTATATCAACCGTTTCATTCATGGTCCACATCTATAGTATGGGCTATATGCACGGAGAAGAAGGATTCCAACGTTACTACGCCGTTCTTTCTCTCTTCTCGTTCGCAATGTTAGGATTGGTTGTCGCCACAAACATTTTCCAAATGTATATCTTTTGGGAGTTGGTGGGGGTCTCATCATTCTTGCTCATCAGTTTCTATTTCAAGAAGCCATCAGCCGTAAGAGCTGCTAAGAAGGCATTCATCGTTACACGTTTCGCCGACATGTTCTTCTTGATTGGTATCTTGATACTCTCCTACTTCACTCAGACATTTGATTTCGGTCCGTTGACAAGCGTTACAGACAATCATGTAGCCATTGTCAATAGCACAATGGGCGGAGTTACGTTAGGAGGATTTTCTGTCATTTCAATTGCGGTGTTCTTGATTTTCTTGGGAGGTGCTGGTAAATCAGCCATGTTCCCATTCCATATTTGGTTGCCAGACGCAATGGAAGGTCCAACACCTGCCTCTGCCTTGATCCACGCTGCAACAATGGTTGTAGCTGGAGTTTACTTGGTGGCACGTTTGTTCCCTATCTACTGCTTCGAAGCACCATTTGTTTTGGAAGTTATCGCCTACATCGGTGCGTTCACATCCCTCTTCGCAGCAGTCATAGCTTGCACGCAGACAGATATTAAGAGAGTACTTGCATTCTCTACCATTTCGCAGATTGCCTATATGATGGTTGCATTAGGAGTTTCTGGTTATGGCGCACAGGAAGGTTTGGGCTACACCGCTTCAATGTGGCACTTGTTCACACACGCCATGTTCAAAGCCACCTTATTCTTGGCCGCAGGTTGTATCATCCACGCAGTACACAGCAACGAGATGGACGCTATGGGCGGACTTTGGAAATATCTGAAGGTTACGCACATCACGTTCCTCATCGCATGTCTCGCCATTGCAGGTATCTTCCCATTCTCAGGATTCTTCTCTAAAGATGAGATTTTGGTAGCAGCACACGAGTCTGCCCCTGTTCTTTACTGGTGTCAAACCTTTGTAGCAGGTCTTACCGCCTTCTACATGTTCCGTCTGTACTTCCGCATCTTCTGGTACGACACACCAGACTACAGCCACCACACACCACACGAGGCACCAACCAACATGTGGTTCCCATTGGTTGTCTTGTCTGTCTACACGTTAACCAGCGGATGGTTCCCATTCAGCAAGATGATTTCATCAGACTATGTCGGATATGAGATTCACACACATTGGAACATTGCAATTCCAAGTTTGTGCGTAGCAGCCATCGGTATTGCCATCGCAGCATTCCTCTACTACAAGAAGAATGAAAAGCCAGATCGCATTGCCAACTCAGTCAAGTGTTTCTATACGGCAGCATGCCATCGTTTCTACATTGACGAGGTTTACTTGTTCGTTACCAACAACATCATCTTCCAACGTATCTGCCAACCTATCGCTTGGTTTGATAGACACGTTATCGACGGATTTATGAATTTGTTGTCATGGGTAACTAATAAGACTTCTGAAGAGACGAAAGAAATTCAGAGCGGATATGTTCAGAGTTATGCTTGGTTCTTCATTATGGGCGTCATTGTCATAACAGCATTATCGTTGTATCTCTAATAGAAAAATAGTACGACAATGAATATTTTATCATTATTTGTAATCATTCCCCTCGTCATGATGGTGATACTTTTCTGTATCCCTGGGGAAAAGAAAAGTTTGATTAGGACTGTCATGGCTATTGGAGGATTTGCTTTGTTGGCAACCTCAGCCTACTTGACAATCACCTATTTAGGAATGAGAGAGAACGGCATCACAGACGAGTTTGTATTCACGCAATCCGTAATGTGGTATGAGGCTTTGAACATTCACTACTCTGTTGGAGTCGATGGTGTATCTGTGGCAATGTTGTTACTTTCATCTATCGTCGTTATCACAGGGACATTCGTTTCATACGCTATCGAGAATAAGACTAAGGAGTATTTCTTGTGGTTTCTGATGCTTTCAATTGGCGTTTACGGATTCTTCATCTCGTTAGACCTCTTCACCATGTTCCTCTTCTATGAGGTTGCCTTGATTCCAATGTACCTCCTCATCGGACTTTGGGGAAGCGGAAACAAAGAGTACTCTGCCATGAAGTTGACCTTGATGTTGATGGGAGGTTCTGCTTTCTTGATGGTCGGCATCTTGGGTATCTACTACTACTCTATTCCAGAAGGAGGAGTCGCAACATTCAACATTCAAGAGATCTCGCACAATGTGGCAGTCTCTGCAACAGCAGGAGCAGACATGCATTGGCAATACATCTTCTTCCCTCTCACTTTCATCGGATTTGGTGTTTTGGGTGCTATGTTCCCATTCCACACCTGGTCGCCCGATGGTCACGCATGCGCCCCTACAGCAGTGTCAATGTTGCACGCAGGAGTGTTGATGAAATTAGGAGGTTACGGATGTTTCCGTGTAGCCATGTACTTAATGCCACAAGCCGCAAACGACTTGGCTTGGATTTTCATCATCCTGACAGGTATCAGTGTTGTCTACGGAGCATTCAGCGCATGCGTACAGAACGATTTGAAATACATCAACGCCTACTCGTCAGTGAGCCATTGTGGTTTGGTGTTGTTCGCCCTTTTGATGATGAACAAGACAGCGATGACGGGAGCCATCCTTCAGATGGTGTCTCATGGTTTGATGACAGCCTTGTTCTTCGCTTTGATTGGTATGATTTACGGAAGAACCCACACCCGTGATATTCGCGAGATGGGCGGTTTAATGAAGGTGATGCCAGTGCTTTGCGTTTGTTATGTAATTGCAGGTATGGCGTCTCTCGGATTGCCAGGTTTGAGTGGATTCGTAGCTGAGATGACCATCTTTGTCGGAGCGTTCCAACACCCAGACTTGTTTCACAGAGTGTTCGTGATTCTGACATGTACCTCAATCGTCATCACGGCGGTTTACATTCTACGAGTAGTCGGCAAGATCCTCTTCGGACCAATGCAAGACCCACATCACGAGACGTTGACAGATGCTATCTGGTATGAGAAAATAGCAGTGTTTGGTTTGATTTTCGCCATTGCCGCTATCGGTCTTGCACCACTCTGGTTGTCGAATATGATTGGAGGCGGTATCGAAAACTTGGTTAAAATATTCTAATGAGTTGAACGACTCGAATTTGATAAAACTATAGAATATGGATTATAGTAATTTCCTGATTATGAACCACGAACTATCATTGGTAGTGGTTTTGATATTGACCTTGTTGGCTGATTTGACATGGGGAAAAGAGAAGAAAGGATTTCAACTTTTCACCATCGCTCTGTTTGCCATCCATACGGCGTTAGGTTTCTTCGCATGGAACATTGGCGACGCTGAGTCGTTCGGAGGCATGTATGTAACCTCTCCTATTCACGTGTTTGTGAAGAACATCTTGAATATAGGTACGCTTTTCGTATTCCTCTTCGGATATGAGTGGAATAAAACGACCAACTCTAAATATGTTGGCGAGTTCTATTTCCTAACCCTTGCGACACTCTTCGGAATGTACTTGATGATTTCGTCGGGCGACTTCCTCTTGTTCTATATCGGTTTGGAGACGGCTTCTATCCCAATGGCAACTTTGGTAGCCTTTAACAAGAAAGAGAACGTATCAGCAGAAGCAGCAGCTAAATATGTCTTGACGGCAGCCTTCTCATCAGGTGTGATGCTCTTCGGTATCTCATTGATCTACGGTACTTGCGGTTCGCTTTACTTCAGCGAAGTAGCAAACAATTTCGCCGCAACTCCACTCCACATCATGGCAGCCATTTTCTTCTTGGCTGGCTTGGGCTTCAAGATTTCGCTCGTGCCATTCCACTTGTGGACAGCCGACACTTACCAAGGTGCGCCAACAGCGGTTACCGCTTACCTTTCAGTCATCTCTAAGGGAGCAGCAGCCTTCACGTTGATGTGCATTTTGATCAAGGCATTTTCAAACTACCCAGAAGTTTGGAAACAGTTCTTCTGGTGGATCATCGTCATCACAATCACTGTCGGCAACCTCTTTGCTATCCGTCAAAAGAACTTGAAGAGATTCTTGGCGTTCTCGTCTATCTCACAAGCAGGATATTTGATGTTGGGAGTTTACGCAGGAACTGCACAAGGTATGGCATCAATGGTGTTCTACTTGTTCATCTACCTATTCACCAACTTGGCAGCCTTCGGAGTCA
Organism: Bacteroidaceae bacterium; assembly: GCA_963654355.1. Taxonomy (GTDB): domain Bacteria; phylum Bacteroidota; class Bacteroidia; order Bacteroidales; family Paludibacteraceae; genus UBA1181. The sequence continues at coordinate 5,474 of CAVKBM010000037.1, forward strand.
TTGCGACGATTGAGAACAAAACTGGCAAAGTATCGATGGACGATTACGACGGACTCTACGAAACCAATCCTAAGTTGGCGTTGGTGATGATGTTGGCGATGTTCTCCCTCGGAGGAATTCCAATCTTCGCAGGATTCTTCAGCAAGTTCTTCATCTTCGCATCAGCGATCCAACAAGGAGAAGTGCTTTTGGTATTTCTCGCTTTGTTGAACACCATCATCTCCCTCTTCTACTATTTGTTAGTGGTGAAGGCGATGTTCATCAAGAAGTCTGACGCACCGATTGCCACCTTCAAGAGCGACAATATGGCACGCCTCGGCTTAGTGATCTGCACAGTCGGCATGATTGTCTTAGGCTTGATCAGCCCCATCTACGAATACATCAACGGCATCAGTTTCGGAATGTAGGAGTAGGAATTAAGAATATGAGGGGAAGACTTGCGGGTCTTCCCTTTTTTGTGGGAGGAATTGCGTAAATTCTCCCATTTTTCATATAAATTTGCTGCGCTTGCAATGTCAAGTTGCAGGCATACATACAAAAAAGGCGTTTTTGTACGCTTTGGTTTTGACGAATTGGAATCTCGCAAATTCACAAATGCTTGTCAAAAACAAAGCAACGGAACGCCCTATGAGTGTAGCATATATTGTCTACATAAGAATAGGTGTAGCCTATTCTGTGTTGGATAGTTTATATACTCACTACGTGGGGCTATTGCGTTGCTCGTTTCGATAAGCAGGGCAATGCGAGAGCCTCAATTCGTGGAACGAGCGGCAGACTGGCTCCACGTTTTTTTTGTTTGTATAAAAAGGGATGAACCACCATAAGGGAGCCGATGGTCATAGTTTAAGAGAGATGCAGACAAGTAAAATTCAAATACCTCTTGTTAAAACAGACAGTAGTGGATTTTTAATCACATTAGATTTAAACCTATATAGCAAAGAAGCAATCATTGCATCAACATATAAATATACTGATAAGTTTTATATATTCATGCAAGGATCGTCTCTCGGAGACAATCTTCTTAATATCACATTCGAAGCAAAGAATCAAACGCTCGACGAAATCACCATCAAACAATTCTGCAATGACATTATAGATCAACAATATAGAGAAATCGTAATAAAAAAATTTGGTCATATTAGAGATTTAGTAGTTGAGCAAGCCTTTAAACCCATATCAAAAACAGAAGAATGAGTTACAAGTTTCTTCCATTTCGATTTGCTAAATTTAACGCAAGCGAATACCTCTTGACAAACGATGTCGGAGAATTCCTATTCCTAAGAGATGATGAATTTTTAAAGTTCATTAATGGTGAATTAGACACCCAAAGCGAGTTGTTTTATGATATTGAATCAAAACAAATTGCAACAACTGACGATATTGACAATGTGATAAATATGCTTGCAACAAAGTTCCGTACAAAGAAAAGTATTTTGAAAGATTTCACTACCCTTCACATGGTTGTACCAACATTGCGTTGCAATTCAAGTTGTATTTATTGTCAAGTCAAACGAAATGAAAGCACGGACTACTCCGCAGACATGACAAAAGAGACTGCAAAAAACATTGTCAAAACCATATTTATGTCACCAGCACCTTGTTTAAAAATTGAATTTCAAGGAGGCGACCCCACAACGAATTTTGAAATGGTAAAATACATAATAGAGGAAGCAGAATGGACGAACCTTTTCAAAAAGCGTAACTTAGAATTTGTTATTTGCACAAATCTGACTTTGCTAAACGAAAAATTAGTTAAGTATTTAAAGAAACATAATTGTTTGATATCGACATCCTTAGATGGTCCTAAAGATTTACATGACCAGAACAGACCACTTCAAAATAAAAATTTAGACCACCACTCTATCTTTGAGAAAAACCTCCAAATGATTCGTACTATTTGGAATGACATAGAATGCGTTTCAGCGTTAATGACAACGTCAAAATACAGTTTGGGAAGATTTTCAGAGATAATCGACGAATATGTAAGGTTAGGCTTCCATTGTATATTTCTAAGAGCAATGAATCCGTACGGCTTTGCTAAACAATACAAAGACAAAATAACATATTCTATTGAGGATTTTATAGAGAATTATAAGGAAGGATTAAACTATATTATAGAACTAAATAAAAAAGGGATCTTATTTATTGAAGGATACGCAACACTACTATTGCGTCGAATTCTAACACCATTCGCAACAGGTTTTGTTGATTTGCAATCACCTGCTGGAGTCGGCATTGCAGGAGCCATTTATGATTATGATGGTAGTGTTTATGTTGCAGATGAGGGAAGAATGATGGCAAGATTTAACAACCATTTTTTTAGACTTGGTAATGTCAACAAAGACTCGTATCAAAGCATGTTTAATGGCGAAAAATTACATGAAATCATAAGCAAAGCATGCACAGAATGTCTGCCAGAATGTTCAGAATGTGTTTTCCAACCATATTGTGGAGCCGATCCCGTTAGAAATATGTCAGAACAAGGTGATATTATAGGTCACCGACCTACAAACGAAATGTGCAAGAAAAATAAAGCAATCATTCACTACCTGTTTGAGATAATCAAGAAAAATGACTCTCAAACAAACAAGATACTTTGGTCTTGGATAAATTAAAAGGCAATGAAACGTATCAATTCTATACATAACACAAATACACAGGATATTGTAGGCAAAATAACGTTGAGTGGGAAAAACATATTCAACCGTTCATCTTACATTTTGGTTACCAACAACAAACCCAAAGGAATTGGGTACAAAGCTATAATTACGACCCAAAGCATTTCATCAAAGTCCAAAATTCCTTACATTCAAATCGATAAAGTTTCTGATTTTATTGAAAATGACGTCGTTAAAATAACCTCATCTGGAGATATTTATTTCCTTTACGAAAGGAACTCTATGTCTAATGTGATTTTTGCGACATCAAGGTGTAATCATAAATGCATAATGTGTCCTCAGCCTCCAGTTGCACAAGAAAAGGACATGACAAATTCTAATCTTGAACTCATCAAACTCTTCCATAAAGAGACACGAAACATAGGCATCACTGGAGGTGAACCAACGATGATTGGAGAAAAACTTTTTGAACTAATACACCAAATTAAAAAGTCATGTCCAAAGACATCCGTAAATATTTTATCGAATGGGGTCAAATTTTCTGACATTAACTATACAGCAAAATTAGCAGCTTGTAATCATCCCGATTTGCAAATTGACATACCTATTTTTTCTGACATTGCAAGCGAACACAACCGTATCGTAGGTGCAAAAACTTTTTACAAAACCATACAAGGGCTTTACAACCTTGCACAATTCGGTCAACAAATAGGATTGCGTATTGTTATCCATAAACAGACATACAAAAGACTACCGCAATTAGCCGAATACATTTATCGAAACTTTCCATTTGTGGCCCAAGTCGCATTTATGCAAATGGAAACAACTGGATTAGCAGAAAAGAATCTAAATGAACTATGGATAGACCCATTCGATTATAACAAAGAATTACAGGAGGCCACAGAACATTTAACAAATAGAGGCATCACAGCGTACATATACAATGCTCAACTCTGTGTATTGCCACCAACATTACATTCTTTTTCCCAAAGGACAATCAGTGAATGGAAAGAGGTGTATCTTCCTGAATGTAAAGCATGTACGCTTAGAAGCGAATGCGGAGGTCTATTTGAGTCAAACATAAAAACACATAGTAAACATATCAAACCTCTATATTCAAACAAGAATAACAACGAAGGAATTTTAAATTCTAACAAGAGTGTTAATTAACAATATTGTCAAACCCCAAAGTATGTTTCAATGAAGAGACTAATGTTTTTACTTGTTTCAGCATTTTTTGCCACAACAAGTTATTGTACCAACATCTCAAATAATGTCAAAGAGGCGTTTGGGTACAACGAAGAGGCTCGAATTGAGAAGCAGAAAAATCAACCTTTGGTTTTACAGAAGGCCATAGATTTGATTGAGAGTTCCTATGGACACTACTCCCATAGTTCTCACTACTCACACAGTTCTCACTCTTCTCACGTTTCTCACTATTCAAGTCGTTATTAAACAACGATTTAGCAGGACTCTATTAGGAAAGGGAAGGGCATTAAAAAACCATTTCCCTTTCTTTGGGAAAAAATCATCTCTTAAGGAAAGCCCTTTGACACTCCACGCTAAAATTGTAACTTTGCGAAGGAGTGTGTTACTCATTCAGATTCGGGATATTTCCGAAATAGACGTGCAAAGGTGGTTTGAATATGAAACTTGTAATTGAAAACTTAGGAGTAATCAAGTAGGCAGGGATTGACTTAAGCAAAAAGTTTATCTTGTTCTGTGGGCGCAATAGCACAGGAAAAACGTATGCATCGTTTATTCTACACGCATTCATTTGTGATGGCAACTTTTTCACATTCCGTTACTCCAAAAATATTATCAACCAAATTGAAAACAAAGGATCCTTTATAAGCTTGTCCTACAGAATTAGAACTTAGCAAAACGGAACAACAAACTGTATGTTCTTCTCATAGAGATGAAAAGAAGTAGTAATACCGTGCACAAAAACAACTTGAAGCCTCTGAAACTTTCATGAACTTTATTCAAGATTATTGCTGTCCGCTAAAACTTTTTCAAGCATAAAAAATAAGGGTGAGTTTCTCTCTTGAAACCCACCCTTTTCGGTTACTTTTGTTTGTGAAAAAAATTATATAACCATAGGCAAAAGTACACATTTTAACGGACAGCCGATGTTCGGACAGATAGTAGATTTACTTGACAAGTCAGAATTTTAAGATTCAGCTGGGAGGTCGGAGGGGAACGCTCCGTCAAGAAGTTTGATGCGTGGCATCATCTGCTCGTCATGCTTTACGCCACCATTATGCTGGTGCCGGAGAACTACCGCGACGGCGATATCCTGGCCATGGACAGGGCCTACATCGACTATTCCAAGTTGGAGGAACTATCCCGACGTAATGTGGTTTATGTTACGAAGATGAAGAAAAACCTTGTGTATGAGATACTTACGGACAAGATATTCAACACGCAAGACGGATTTATGGTGTACAGGGTACAAGACGTTCTGTTCACAAAAAAGGAGAAAGGAGGCGGGAGGTCAGGCACAAGTCGAGGATCGCCACCTATGTCGACATGAAAAACGGCAAGCCGAGACTGGTCCCGCTGCTGACCAACGATACGGAGATGGACCCGCAGGAAATCGTGGGCATATACAGGAAAAGATGGGAGATTGAGCTGCTCTTCAAGCAGTTGAAGCAGAATTTCCCACTGCGGTATTTCTATGGGCAGAGCGCCAACGCCATCAAGATACAGATATGGGTCTCGCTCATAGCCAATCTCTTGCTGATGGTCATCCAGAAGTGGATTAAGCGGACATGGAGCTTCTCAGGATTGGCCACGACTGTGAGAATAATGCTGATGTGCTACATAAACTGCTACTCCTACCTTGAACATCCCGAAATGGACTGGATAAAAAGAATTGAGGAGGAGAAAAAAAAGAGAAGGCAAGTTCCCTTTATTCAGGCAGTTATACGGGAAGGGGCTTACTTTTTAAAAATCCCATCCACAACACCTATTTACTGGCTTTGCGGACGATTTTTCATACTGTTTGGAATTTTAGCGGACAGCAATAGTTATAAATATGAGATTTGACGAAGAAACTCAAACTTGGATAGATGAAAATCTTCAACCTAAGATAGATGAGATAGATTCCCAAATCAAAGAAATCGAAGACTCCCAAAATATCAAGGATAAGGAGTTTGCGCTCTATAATCAACTCCTACAGAGAACCAGAAAGTTGATAAGCGAAGTTCAAAATTCCGTTGCTTGTTAACTCATAAGCTAGGAGGTAGCGGTATCGGAAATCAGTCACAATTGACATACATATATTCTTTCCACTCATAATCATAGTCGTCGCAGCAAACATCGTAATATCTTTCAAACGTCACATCATATTTGCGTCTGTCATAGGAAAATTTAAACATAGCAGATTCAGTGTCTGGTTCCATACAGACAGGTTTCATAGACTTGTCCAATCCGACAGGATGATGCATAGCTTCCGTCCATTCTTCATTAATGGAATGCCCATGGACAGAAGCAGTCATCTTGTACTCAAAGTCAATTCTGGCAAAGTCTTTCAATGAAACTCCCTGAATTTCACTTCCTTCATCCAATTTCTTGAAGTTGAAGCCATATTTCTTAGCCAGAACATAAGCTCCATGTGGTATCTTCACAAGAAGAATTTGCGTTTTTCCTGCATAGCGGAACACATCAACTACCACAAAGTAGGAATTGCGGTGAATGATGTTTTCCTTGAATGGAAACGGATTGGGCAGTTGTTGATTGCATTGCAGATTCAGAAATTTTTTAATGGAGAAAAGCCTTGCCGCAACGATTATAAAGCGTACTTTATGCACAGGACGGAGCAATTTTTCCGTCGCCTCCATAAAAGAACCTGCACGTATCACCTGCCCTTTCTTGTAACATTCGTCAATGTCAAACTCTGCATCGGTATTACGATAGAACACATGAAGAGGATTATTGTTATATCCGTCACAAATGTACTTTCGTAACCCTTTTTTGAATTTTTCAACATTAAACACAGGCAACGATTTCTTCTTTCCTTGGTCTGTCTGTTTGTCAAAAGGAGAGAAACGACCGTCTTCAAGAAGCCAACCCTTTATTCCGTCTTCGTCAACGGCGAAGTAGCCATTATTGCGGTGGGCATTAATCTGGGTGAAGGTAAATTTTGTCACAGCATTTCCATTCACATCAACAAGTCCCCAACCACCTCCCTTTCTGGCTCTTGCCGTGCCTCCCCAGAAAACGCCGAGGTGAGTCAGCCCTTTTGAGAGAGAAATAGACTTTTTGCCTTTAATGGAGATGGTGCTATAAACTTCGCCTTTCAACAGGCGGATATAGCCGTCATCGTCATAGTCGAGTATTTTGTCATACTCGCACGGCACAACTCTCTGACCATTAGCATCCTCCAGGCCATAGAGTCCATTTTCTGCGACAATAACAAATCCAGACTTGTTCATGGCTACTTATTCTTTTGTATCTTCATTGCATAAATACCATTCAACCGTCACTGTGTCAGAAACAGCCAAGTCGTCTGGTGTAATGTTGAGCGAGGATTCTTCACAGCATACCGCCTCGTCAGCCCCATGAATGTTGCGTGCCTGCGAATAAATGTGGAGTTCATGAACAGAATAGTCAATGCGGTTAACCGCTCCAAGCTTGCATCCGCTTGCCTTGGCCATAATGGTTGCCTTTTCTTTTGCATCCTTCACAGCACGTTCCAACATCTTCAACTGCGTGGGGCGTGGGTCTTTCACCGTGTAGCCAATATTGATTTCCGCCTGCTTGAGTTTCTTTCCAATCAGTCTGATGAAACTGTTGAGCAACACATTGTCTATGCCCAAATCAATCTTGACATTATGGTTGAGTTCAAAACCAAGGAATATTTGCCCTTTGTAGTGGTTGTTTCCGTCATAATCATTACTTGTCTTCTTGTTGATGTCAAGACTCTTTGTCTTCGGAAGCGACACATCAAGCTTCAACTCCTCCATGATCTTCTTCAGTTTGTCGGTGTCGTTTTTGGCTTGCTTGTATGCATCCTCGTAAGAGTCGTGGATGCTTACCAAAGACAGTTCTATACGAGTCACATCTGGCACCACGTGAATGGTGCCATTGCCTGTTACTCTAATTATATTTTCTTTCATAGCCGTACAATTTAATAAGTTCTTGTATCTGTTTCTTTTACTTGGCGATTAGATGTTCTATTTCCTTCCAAGCCAGTTCAACACGGAGCACCATCTCGTAGAGTGCCTGACGAACCTCCTCATTGGGGATTCCAAGGGTATAACCGTACTCATCACTACTCTTAATTGTCAGATAACCAGACTGATAGAGGAATAATTCTGCCCCACCGCCCGTAACATCGGAAGTCTCCAACATATTACGCATGACACGACAACCCTCAAAATTCTGCATCCGAATTTCTGCATCCGTGATGAATTTTTGAAGCAAAGACGTTGCTCCTGAAGACGCCCAAAAATTTCTCAATTTGGACTGCGAGAGCGCATTTATCAAGCTATATGGATTATAGATGTCCGTCATATTATCCTCACTGAAATGGTAACCGTCATAGTACTCCTTCAGTCGATCATGCGTCTCTTGTGGTGTCCAACCATTCATCTGCCCCATTTTCTCCAATTCGGGAGCAAAATTCTCCTGAATCTCCTCCTCCGTTATTCCACAAAGAGATACATACTGAGGGAAGAAACTGATGTTTGAGAGGTTGTTCATCACAGAGAAAAGTGAAATCTGCGTGAATTTGGTGATGCCTGTGATGAAGACGAATTTTTCATAGAAATCATTTGCTTTGAGAACGGCGAAAACCTCTCTGTACAGCTCCGAGCAAGCATTGTGTTCCTGAGTTTTCCACGAATGTTGCAACGGAGAATCATATTCGTCAATCAAGGTTACGACCTGCTTTCCAGTCTTTTGGTAGGCAGTCGTTATTATGGCATTGAAACGAACAGCCAGTTGCGCCCCTTCGGGCAACAACACGCCATACTCTCTTTCATATTCTCTAAACTGAGCATCAAAATAAGAACGAACAGTAGTAGCGCTTGCCCCACCGCAACTCATATCCAAATGGATGACAGGGTATTTCTCCCACTCCGTCTCCAAGTCCATTATCTTCAGTCCATCAAAGAGTTCCTTTTTCCCTTCTAAATAGCACTGCAAAGTATCAACGAGAATGGACTTGCCAAAACGGCGCGGACGACTGAGATAGTTGTATTTACAACCCTCATTCACCATCTCCCTGACCATATCCGTCTTGTCAACGTACAAATAGCCTTTTCGTCTTATCTCTTCAAAGGATTGAAGTCCTACGGGAAGTCGTCTTTTATTGATTGGTGCCATGCGTTTTCGTTTTGCAAAGGTAACGATTAGATAAAAACATCTTCTCCTACTCCGCAACCTTAATCAACGCATCAAACGATGCATTCGGCTGATATGTATCGCCCTCATCGTACACAGGCAAATCCTCTGTCCCTGTATCATACGTTACAGTGTTCTTGCTGGTCGTCACGTTGTCTACAATGTTGAACAACAACGGATAAGTCTTAGATCCTCCATTTGAAGATGGATTAATCCACGAATTCTCATTGTTGATTCCCCAAATCGTCACATTCGTAATTCTATGATCCCCACTATAATTCTTGCCGTATTTCTTGAACAAGGTGAAGTAGTTCGTATAGGCTGTTACCGCCTCATCTTGACTCTTCGCACTGAAATCTAACTCCGTAACATTGATATCACATCCTAATGCTAAGAATCGCTTAATCGCACTCTCATACGCCGTTGTGCCTGGCCATGATGTTCCTAAATGCGACTGCATGCCGACAACATCAATACGAGGCTTCACACTCTTACCATTTACCGTTCCCTCAGCTCCATTCTGAACTGCCTTTACGAGGGTTTCTATTGCTGTCGTCTTCCAACCTCCAGAATAGTCCATATACTCGTTATAGTCGTTGTAGGCAAGTTTTACATCTGATGGAGCATAGGCATTCGCAAATCGGAACGCATTGATAATAAACTCATTACTATTGTATATCTGATACCAACGTGAGCCTCCAGATGATGGACTCTTACTTGCTGTCCCTGTCGTTTGTCCTCTATATGGCAAAGAGGTGGTTGCGTCATCAGCACAAGCCTCGTTTACAACATCCCACACCCATATAATATGGTTGCCATCGCCATAACCATTGGCTGCCTCCCAATTAGCCACACACTCAAGCACAGTCTTGATATACCACTCATGACGCGCGGTCATCGTCTCCGCATCTACCGCATTGGTGAGCAATCCGTCTGATCCTACTGACGCACTATAGCCCTCTGCAAAGAAATCGTCTGGTGTCTGCGAATGCCATGTCAACACATGTCCACGCACCTGCACACCCATCTTCTTCGCCACATTCAATGTCGCATAGATTAGCTTCTCATTTGGCAGTGCTGCTGGCACCTTTATCGTCTTACCATTAGAGGCCGTGAAGTCAGTCGTCGTAACACTACCGCCACTTCCAACACTCCACCATGCCAACATAAATTGTGGCTTCATCTCATTCCCTAAAGTGATTGAATTAGCATGTTTGGCAACACCTTGCTGAACCTCATCGTAATAGAGCTCGCCAGGTGTTCCCCAATACTGCTGACTATACGAGGCAGTGTATTTATTGTCTCCGTTTTGTTTCAAACCGAAGTTTCCATACGTAGCGGCAATACCAAAGTAGTCGAAATGCTTCTTGTAAGTCTCATAGAGAGATGGAAGGGCCGTACTACGCCACGTTCCAGGATAAGGATCAACCTCCTCACCACCATCATCTACTGCATCCGTAGAGAACCACACACTGTCTACCTCCGACACTAAATACTTCGTTGAAGCACCTCCAACCCCAACATACATATAGGTTGAAGCTTTGTCAGCAGCGTTCAGAGCCAAACAACCCGCAGCCGACAAAATCAAAGTTGTAAAAATTTTATTCATACCTTTGCGATATAAGTGTTAAATAAACATTAGTAATAAACAAATGTATAGAAAAAATCTATCAGAAAATATTTTTCCATAATTGTTTAAAACGAAAAAGTCCACGACCTTCGCCGTGAACCTTCTTTGTTTGAGTGATAGCCCAAAATTATTTAATTGCGTAAGAACCACTTACGAAAGAATAGTTATCTTCCATTTTTTCTACCTTAGAACCTAGAACCTTAATTGAGTTCTCCAACTTAACAACATGGTCCAAATATTTGTTGACACTGCCATCTTCCTTATGTCCAATGACAGAGAACACCAAGTTTCCCTCGCCCTTGTATGTTGAATCAGCAACCACCTCAACATCATCACGACGTCTGAGTGCTACCTCCCCAACTGCCTTCTGAGGAGCATCTGAATAAGCAAAAACGTAATCTATGCTTATATCCGTGTCAACTGTATCTTCGCGGACCTCTCCGTTAACATCATTATGTGTCAATACAACATAGAACATATCATACAAAGACTCGTCCATCGTCAATGCCCAACTGATGGTTACTGACTTTATATCATCAGCCTCAGACTCAGAGTTGGAGTTGTCACCATTAGAAGGCTCATCATCATCGTCATCCTTACCACAAGACAACATAAACACAGCAGGAACAGCCAATGCCAACAGCATTGAAATCCATGAAAAACGTCTCATTTTCATACTATTTTACGATTAGTTTTTAGTCCCGCAAAATTATACTTTTTTATGAACTCACTACTACTTCAACATCAAAAAGCCTACGGAATACATTGTCCGTAGGCTTTCCCTCTATCTCATTCTTCTAAATTGACTTTTCAGACTCTACCATTTTAATAGATTTCGCACCCATCATTATCAAAATGTTTTTCACGGTCTCCATCTTATCGTTTATATACTTCAGTTCCAAACCCTTAGAAGAGACCAATTCATATCGCAAGTTTCCACAATAAGGATTCAGGAGCGCTATCGTTTTTCTTCTGCTCCAGCGCATCCACACGAGCCAAAGTCTCTGCCGTCATTTTATACCCAAAAGCATTCAACTCTCGCAACAACGCACTCTTTCCATCCTCTTCATCCGAAAGGAAAAGAAAACTCATACACCGTCCTTTGACAAACACTCCCTTGACAAAGTACTTTCCTTTTACTCGTCCACACCAAGGTGTCTCCTCCCGAACATCAATAGACACATCCATCAACTCTTTAAAACACTCCGACTTCTCCACTCCAGACAACGCCTGACCGTTCAAAGAAACTACCTCATCGAACATTTTCTCCGTCTGATACCAAAATATATTTCTTCCCATAGTAATCTTCTTACTTTACCGAACGTAGAATTTCCTGTCTGATCTTTTCCAAATCAGAAGAGTCTTTCAAATTTACCACCCTTATATTCAATTTTGATATATCAACTCCTCCATACTTCTCCTTCTGTAATAACGCAAAGTAATTACGCACATCCCCTTCTCCCTTCGTTCTATCTTCATCAGCATGGGTAGCAAGGATTTCATACCCACATCCGTGTCCTTTTCCTATTTCTTTAAAAACTGAATCAACATTTTTACCATCTTATTTTATAATAATATATTCATTGATAATTTTTATC
>CAVKBM010000038.1:0-17230 GCA_963654355.1 Bacteroidaceae bacterium
GCACTACTCTTCCTAAGGCAAAGGCTTTGAGAAAGTATGTAGAGCCATTGATTACAAAGAGCAAGGAAGATACTACGAGCAATCGTCGTGTTGTTTTCAGTTACTTGCAGAACAAGTATGCTGTTACAGAATTGTTCCGTGAGATTTCTCAGAAGGTAGCAGATCGTCCAGGTGGATACACTCGTATCATCAAGACTGGATTCCGTTTGGATGACGCAGCAGAGATGTGTTTCATCGAGTTGGTAGACTATGACGATAACATGGCTAAGAACAAGGTTGAGAAGAAGGCAACTAAGACTCGTCGTTCTTCTAAGAAGAAGACAGAAGAGGGTGCTCCTGCTGAAGTAGCAGAAGAGAAGGCAGCAGAGTAATCTCAGACTATAAAGATAAAAAGCCACCATTGATTATTCAATGGTGGCTTTTGTTTTTGTTGTAATTGAAGAGTTCTCATAGAAAAGATATTCGTAAATAAAGGTTGCAAAGTCAGAAATAAAAGACTAAGTTTGTGAGAGGAAGTTTCACTAAAGAAATATATTGTATGGTGTCACTTAGTCGAAATCAGGAAATTAAAGATCGTAAGGAGTGGGCTGTGATTAATATGTTTCGCTCTTGTTATTCGTCTTTCCCGATAGGAAAGTTGGAGAAATCAGAGTCGCCTGATTTTCTTCTGCATTGTGATAAAAATGGCAAGAATTTATTAGTGGGAATTGAGTTGACGGAGTTGAAATATGAGAGGGGAGACAAGCTTTTCAATTTGCGGGCGCATGAAGATTTTATGGTATTATTGATGGAGGATGCTCGTAGAATTGTGGAAACCCAATGTCAGGACAAGTTGGTGGTTGAGGTGCTCTTTTCAGAAGAGGTAAGTCCGACGGTGCTGATGGTGGATCAAGAAGCGCAGATGATAGTCAGACGAGGATTGGCGGAAGAGGTGGCGAAAGTGGTTCTGGACAATATTCCAGAGGCAACAGGATTGAAGTATAAAGTAGATCGGACATCAAAATATGGCTATCATACATTACACTCAAAGATTGTTAGTATATCGATACAAAATGTAACGGGGCGTTGGTATGAGAGTCTGTGGTATGCGGCGTTGGCAACAAAGGTGAAATCGCTTTCTATTTCAAGTGTTTCTCAGCGTCTAATGGCGAAGGATTGCAAGTTGAAAAAATATAATCCATCGTGTGATGAGCAGTGGCTTGTCATTATACAAAATAGTTTTTTGATGTCGAGTACCTATAATCCATTGACAGCGCAAAAGGCTCTTTCTCATACATATCACAGTAATTTTGACAAGGTTTTTGTTTTTGAGCGTAGTGAAGGTTGTGTGACTCCGTTATCTATAGTACGTCATAAATGAATAGAATGTAAAAACGATGTACAAAGAAAGTAAAAAAATATAATTCGTTAAATTTGTTTAATTATTTAGGGGTATATTTGTAAAATTAATGATTCAAGGTTAGAAGAGTTGGTAGTATGAAGATAAATGAGCAGCTAAGGAAGGCTGTAGTAAGTGGGGTGGCAGTTATATCGTCGTTGCTTTTGCAAGGATGTATCCAAGAAGAACCGCAGAATTCGGAAGCGGATATTTTGCAATGTGTGTTGACGGATGATTACAAGTATTTGATTACTAAGTCGGACACATTGATGAATGTGACGAGTATTACGAACAATATCATGATATATGTAACGCCAGATTGTGATATGACGAAATTAGCGCCACGTTTTATTTTGACGGAGGGTGCGACGATTAGTCCTGAGAGTGGTTCTGTGCATGATTTCTCGGACAATAAAATGGTAACGTATACGGTGACTTCGGAGAATGGAAAGTGGAGCCGAAAGTATAATGTGGGATATTCCACAGTGATGGATTTTCCTTTACAATTGGACTTTGAGAAGTATATGTTGAACACGAAGAATCAATATCATATTTTTTATGAAGAGGTTGAATGTGTTGATGTGATGTCGTGGTGGAGTTCGGGAAATCCAGGATATTGTTTGGCAGCAGCCAGTGCAGGACCAGAGGACTACCCGACGGTGTCTGTGGAAGAGGGCTATGAGAATAGGGGAGTGAAGTTGACGACACGTTATGCAGGAAGTTTTGGTAAAGCAGCAGGAATGCCAATTGCCGCAGGAAATCTTTTTTTGGGTTCATTTGATGTGCAGCAAGCTTTGCGATCTCCGTTGACAGCGACACGATTTGGTGTAATATTCACCCATGAACCAGATTCTATTGTGGGGTATTACAAATACAAGCCTGGACCACAGATGCGAGATGGCAAATATAAGCCGATAGATGGAGTGGATGATTACAATATTTATGCCATTTTGTATGAAAACACAGACTCGCAAGGGAATACGGTAGTGCTGGATGGAACGAATTCTCTGAATAGTGAATTTTTAGTGCTGTATGGTCAGGTTTCGGATGGAGACAGAAAATCGACGGAAGAATGGACACGCTTTTCGTTTCCGATGACGCAAATGAATGGGAAGAAGGTAGATTCAGAACGTTTGAGGAGATATGGGTATAACTTTGCGATTGTGTTTACTTCAAGTAGAAATGGGGATAGTTTCACAGGAGCAGTAGGCAGTGAATTATGGATTGACAAAGTAGAGATTAAGTGTAAGGAGACAGCAAACGAGGATAAAGAGTAGGAATAATCATGAAAGAGAGAATAAAGAAGACAAATATCAATAGGATAGTAGTGGCTATCATAGGAATGTTGTTGTCAATTGCGGTGTATGGAGCTGGTTATTCTGAGATTTATGGTGATGATTATAGCAGAATAAGGAAGACGAAAGAAGATAGGATTAAGTTGCGTGAAGAAAGAAAAAACGTGCGACAGAGGGAAAAACTTTTTGCGGATAGTCTTAAAGGAATAACTGTGAGAGAAGATGTAGATTCTGTCTATGCTGTTTCTGAAGATACTACATCCAAAAAGAAATCATATTTTGAGGCAAAAGTAGGGTGCCAAATTGGAGGAACGGTTCCTTTTCCATTGCCAGCGCAGATGAGAAAGATCAATGGTTTTGCACCGTTAGGTAATATATCCGTCCAATTGTGGTCCGTTATTCCGTTGGGACAACGTTGGGAATTGATGTCGGGATTGAAAGTGGATCGTAAGGGAATGACATCGAAAGCTACGGTAAAGGACTATAGTATGTCCATTCAAGATGAAGATGGAGGAACGATTTCTGGACGGTGGACAGGAGACGTAACGATGACGGCAGATCAATGGTATTTGTCAATTCCTGTAGATGCGGCGTTTTATATCACGGAGAGAGGAAAAATAAGAGTGGGGGCGTTTTTTAGTTTCTTGACGGGAGGAAAGTTTAATGGGGAAGTGTATAATGGTTATCTGCGAGAGGGAGACCCTACGGGGGCGAAAATTGAAGTAGATGACAAGCCGCAATCTTTTGATTTTTCCGAAGATTTACGTCGCTACCAATGGGGAATCACCTTAGGCGGTGAGTGGAGCGTTTATAAGAGGTTAGTAGCTTTTGTTGATTTAGATTGGGGCTTTAAAAACATATTTGTGGATGATTTTAAAACTATCACGTTTGACATGTTTCCGATTTATGGGACGATAGGAGTTGGATATGCCTTTAAGTAGTGAAATGTCGTCGAAATTTTATAATTTTGCGCGGTGATCTCGTAATTGTCTCGTTTTTGGAAAATAAAAGCGTTGAAATTGCGTTTCTCAATAGAAATTTTGAGTGAGAAGAAATTGAAAAAACTGTTTTTATTCATATTGTTTTCTTGTATAGCGTTGATGGGGGTTAATGCCGAGCATGCGCATGGGCGTACGAACTACCTGATTAATGCGGATAATCGGTTGTATCATTTTGGGTTTATCTTAGGATTGAATATGATGGATTTTAATCCAGAGAATGCTGCGATCGCAGATGAAGATGGCAAGATATGGTATGGAGAGGACACGAGGATGTCGCCAGGGTTTTCTGTGGGGATTATATCAGACTTAAGGATTTTCAGATGGTTGAATTTGAGATTTTGCCCGGTATTGTTGTTTAATGAGCGGCACATGCGATTTTATGATGTGGATGGCAATGAGAGTCCAGAGGGTGATATGATGGTGCAGTCGAATATTATGGAGTTCCCATTAACATTCAAGATAAGAGGTCAGCGTAAGAATAACTATAGACCTTATCTGTTGGCGGGAGCGGCGATGACGGTGGATATGGGAAGAGACTCGGAGGCTACGTTGATGTTAAAGCAAGTGGATTATGGTGTAGAGTTTGGCGTAGGATGTGATTTCTATCTTCCTTATTTTAAGATTGCGCCAGAGTTTAAAGTCTATTTGGGACTTGGAGATGTTTTGAATCGCAATAGACCAGAGATTGCGGATATTACGGAGATGAAGTATACCAATACGTTATCGAAGTTGACGTCGAGAATGTTTATTCTGTCGTTTAATTTTGAATAAATCTTCTTGTCCTCATAGCGTTTTAAAGTTGTGCTGTATGAATTTCAAAAGAAATTCATATTTCTCTCTGTGGGTTGAATGTTTTGTTTGAAGTAGAAGACGAGTATTGTAAACTTAGAGAGGGTGTTTTTGTTTGTAAAATCTCGTTGTGAATTGCGTGTTTCTTGAAAAAAACTCTGTACATTCGCAGATGTTTCGTATGTTGACAAGAGATTTGTGTTGCAGAAGCGTAGAAAAGGAAAAGTTAAGAAAAAGTAAGAGCAGATATATGATATCATTGAATAAAATGAAGAGAATAGGGAGTCTAATTGTTGCCATAGGAATGACGGCAACAAGTATGGCGGCGACATGCACGTTGGGATCAACGGATTTTGACGTGTCGTCATCTTTATGTACCATTGATTTGACGAATGATGCGGATGGATGGTTCAGCGATGAGGTAGGAGATTTGTTGTCTGAGTTAGCAGCGTCAGGGTGTACATGGTATGGTTCTCCGTCGGATGTGATACAGACGGGCATTACGACGTATAGTTTGCATACACCTGGAGAGTTGATCACGCAAGATGCATGGCAAGCAGATTCAGTAACCAATGATGCTGCGAAAAATACGGTTGGCTATTCTGCGATTGTTACGAATCCGAAGCTGATAAGTCCGATTTTGGGAAGTGGAAGTGGTTCGGCGATGTTGGTCAATTTCGGAACCAGTCATGACAAATCATATATTTTTTCGTATACGGCGACTGGATTAGAGCCAGGGTCGGAGGTGTCGTTTACGGTAGACGTTTACAATCTGTTGGACTATGAGTCGTTGGCTGCGTCGGCAGAGGCGCAAGGCTTGGAGGAAGGGAACATCAAGATATTTGGTGCGGACTATAACATTAGTCAAGGAAAGTGGTATGGAAACGGAAGCAATGGTTTGGATTGTAAGTTCTCCACTAAGTTGAATTCCAATGGCGCATTGAATGGAGGAGAGTCGATACAACCGATGCCTGGTGCGATGCAAACCTATACTTACAAAGGAGAGGCGGATGAGAATGGTAGCATCACGTTCTATGTAGGAAGAGCGGGTGGAAAGTGTGGTATTCCGTTAGGATTTGATAACATTCGGGTTGAAGGACAGATAAAACCAGTTATCTCGTATTCAGGTAATCCATGTCCTGCGATGCCGATATTGATTCGTTTGAAAGACTCTTATCCAGCGGGGACGACCTATAGTTGGACTGAGAGTGTAACTGGAAAAACAGGAGCAGGAAGTTCGTTTAATTTTGAGGCACCATCTGCAGGAACTTACAGTATACAGGCGACAGTAACCGTGCCAGGGTGTGAGCCAGCAAAGAGTGATGTTTATAGTTTGACCGTGAATGACTGTTGTAGCGATGAGGATGGTAATCCGATGGCGATGGTAGATGTCTTTTTTGATGATTTCGGATCATTCTCAGGAACACAATATACATACACAGATTTAAATGGAGAGCAGCAGACGGTAACCGCAACGGATTTGTTGAATGGAAAGAAACCGTGTGTGAGTGATTTGAAAAATAATGGAACTGCGGTAAAGTTCAAGTATAATCATGAAATCTACAGTGAAGGATATGCCATTAGTACGATAGATCCGTACACGGGGAATCTGATATCCCATGACGGAGACAAGAATGGAGGGTTCTTGGTGATGGATATTAAGACAAGTGGGTGGAATGGGAAATCGCTCTATGAGCAGCAAGTGTGTGGATTGTGTCCAGGCAAGGAGGTAACATTTGGTGCGGCAATTGGTGCAATCAATACGAATACGTCAAGTTCTGTAGGAACGTTGTCTGTTGAGTTGATTGGCTCAGATGGAAGTGTGTTGTATTCAAGTGGAGATAAAAAATTGACTCGTCCAGAGTGGATATGGTGTGGAGAGACATTCACATTGCCTTCAGGAACAGAAGGTTGTGCGACGATGAAGATTGTCAGTAAAGAAGACAACTATTCTGCTAATGAACGAGGAGATTTCGCCTTGGATGATATAACATTCCGAGTATGTTCGCCACCAGACATCAATATGGATTATTCGTTGACGGGAAAGGCGCAGGACTTGTTGGACTTGTGTACCGATGATTTGTTGACTTTGGAAGGTATCACCTCATCAGCATCAGAAAAGTTCTATGGAAGCACGATGAGTTATATGTTCCAATACACATACGATGATCCGAAGACTACAGATGCGGATAAGGTGAATTGGATTACGATGTCAGATGAATCTGGCAATACGATATTCAAGAGTTCAAAATTTGAGATAAAAGACCCAGCTGACCATGCCGCGTTTGAGAAGATAAAAGATGGAGAAGAAGCAGAGGTCTATTTCCGTGTGGTTGTTGGTAAGGCGGAAACGTTGAAAGATCCTGCGGAACTGAAGGTGAGTGCCTTTTCTCCATGCCGTAATATTTCGGTTTCTACGATGTACGTAACGGCGGGATTGAATTGTGCAAAATGTACGGAACCAGATGCGAATGTGTTTACGGTTGAAGGCGGAAAATTCAATTCAACTAAGAATATCGTAGAAATGTGTGAAGAAGATAAATCGGTAAGCATCTCGCTGAAAAATGATATTCATGGTATAGATAAAGATGGGAAAGACTACTACGATTATACGGTGTCTTGGTATAAAGGAGAGTCGGTTGAAAAAGGCACGTTGATATCAGGAACATCAAAAGTGACGACTTCGGCGGATAGTAAAGGTTCTGTACTTGAGGTCAACTATGCGGATGTAACGGAGGAGGGTGTAGAATATACTGTATACATACACGATAATTTTGACGTTAATCCGACTACATGTGATAAGGAGTACACCATTACGGTGAAAGCGTTGCCTAAACCAACGGATGTATTGACGGATCCAGACGCATTTTGTGAGGGAACATTGACAACTTCTCCAGATGCCACTATTAAGGGTGCAACTATCACCTGGTATGAAGATGCGACGGCGACAACGGCGTTGACTTCCGCACCAGATATCACGATAGTGACAGCGGCGGAATCTCCAAAGGAGTATTACTATACTGTTACGGATGAAACGACAGGTTGCGTTTCAGATGTAAATACTTACATGGTGACGGCAGATGCTATTCCAGAGGATTTGACAACGAAGATGACGCAGTATTTGAAGACTGAATCGCCATTTGTGGATATTATGACACAAAATACGGATGCAGTAACAGGAGCGGAAACGGGGTCAACTATAATGTGGTTAGGTCAATATGATACAGATGACGAACCTACGGACAGGAAAGGAGCGTCATCGGTGGTGCCAACTCCAGTTGCAAAAAGTTTAACAAGCTCAGACGATGAGACCTATTATTATTGGGTATATCAGGTATCTGGAAAAGAGACGGCATGCGAGAGTGGTTTGACGAAGCTTGAGGTGAAAATATTAGGAGCACCAGCGCCAAATGTTACAGATACAGTATATTGTTTGAATGAAACGGCAGCAGAGCTTTCTGCCAATGCGGTGATTAATCAAGCGGATGCTGCTAAAACATACGAATTGGTATGGTATACGACAGCAACAGGAGGAACAGGCTCAACAACAGCACCGACTCCATCAACCGCAGAGTTGGGTGAAATGACCTACTATGTATCGCAACGAGATGCCAACAGTATCAACAATGAGAGTTCGCGTATGCCAATCAAGGTAACGGTAGTAGGTGTAATGGCACCTGATTTAACGTCTGCCACGACTACCTATTGTAAGGGAGATAAGGCTACGGCTTTGCCGACAACTTTGACTGAAGACAATGCGAAATACTATTATGCAGATAAACTTGTTTGGAATGATGGAGTAGCTGATGGCGAAACCTTTACACCAAACACGGATGTTACGGAGAAGACGGAGTATACCTATACTGCAAAGCAATCGTATACGATACCAAGAACGACACAGACTTGTGAGAGTGAAGCGTCCGCATTGATAGTTACAGTGAACTTCACAACTGCTGTGGCGGATGCAGAGTATTCTTACCTTGCTGCTGAGGCTACGAATAATCAGTTTGCCTCTATCACAACCAAAGGTTGGGAAGAAGAAAGTGGTTATACCTATTATTATAAGATGGACGGAGAGTCTGCTTATTCAACAACGATTCCTTCTCCAACCTATGACGTGAGCAAGTTGTCGGGTCAGACTGTAGAGTTGACGTATACGGTTTATCGAGTAGACAATACGACAAGTTGTTTGAGTGAGACTTCAACGATTACGATTAAGATTAGCGATGCACTCCCTCCGAAGGTAAAAGATGTGTTGTATTGTGAAGGAGAAGCACTTGTTGATTTAACTGCGGAGAAGCAAGCACAAGGTACTAAGAGTGTTGATGATTACACGTTGCTTTGGTATGGTACGGATAAACCTGCGAATACCACTGTGGCAGCTGTCTCAGAAGGAGATACTTATCCGCTTTCTGGCATGGCAACTGTTACAGGCAATGCTGTAACAAAGACTTCATATTGGGTGGCGCAACGAGATGAGGAAACAAAGGCTGTCAGTCCTGCGCAAGAGATTGAGGTCATTGTCTATCCTAAGCCAGTTCTGATTGTCAAAGATCCTGCGACTGTCTGTGAAACACCAGTAGAGTTGAGTCCAACGGTAACCTTGTCTAATAAAGTAGATGGAGTGACGTATACGCAGAAATACTATGATGATGCTGCAGCGACGGTAGAAAGAACTGCGTCATACGCTGTGAAAACGGGTGTTTATTATGTACAGAGTTCGTATGATGCGAAGGTTGATTCTAAGAATTTATGTGTGTCGGATGCGATGCCAATTACGGTTACGATTGATACATTAGATGTGAAAGTAGAGAATGTAGAGACTTGTCCTGACAAGAGTGCGACGTTCACAGCAGAAGCGTTTTCTAATGTAGCAACCATCAATTACGCTTGGAGTGGAACTGGGGATGCGGGCAATACTCCTGTCTTTGAAACGAAGAAGTTCACAGGCGGTGATTATGGAGATGTCTATAATTACACGTTGACGGTAACCGCTGGAACATGTAAGCAGACAAAAGATTTGACAGTAACCTTAGGTAATGGTCCTATTGTGGGAACATTGACTTTGTCGGATCCAACAAATGAGGACACGCCGTCAAAAGTTTACACAAATGGATTGACGACGGATGTGTTCTACTATTGTGGCGGTGATGTAGAGGTAACACCAAATTATGAAGGAGATGGCGATTATGTTTTGACAGATCCTTCGGGATCAACCTTGACTACCGCTCCATTCACGATTAATAAAGAAGGCACATACACTTTGTCGTTCACCAACGGATGCCCTACAAAAGTTTCGTTTACAATTAGGGATGCGCAAGTGAAAGCGACGAGTACTGTTTCCGATTTAGAGATTTGTGAGGGAACGGCATTTACTGCAGGATTGACGATTACGCCAGTCAACCAAGTGTCATATTCTGTATCTTGGACTAAAGATGCGGTAGCGATGTCTGGGCAGCAAGGCGAGGCTTATTCTATAAAATCAACTTCGCCAGATGATAGCGGTTTGTATGAGGCAACTGTTAATCGTCAAGGCTGTGTTTCGAAGGTTGAGATAGGTTCTTTGTTGGTAAAGCCGTACATCAAGTTGACAGAAAATGTTGCGCCAGTGGTTGTGCCAAGAGGAGAGTCAACGGTTTTGAATCTCACCATAAATACGCCTGCTGATGGCAATGTTTCGACGATTCAGTGGTTTGACAATGGTGGAGCGAGCTCTGTTAATAATACAAGTTCGTATACCATCGAAAATGTTATCACAGATCATACATACAAAATCGCATTGAGTGATCCCGACTATTGTCCTGCGGAAACAGAGATGACTGTTTGGGTGGATGCGGTTCTTCAGTTGGAGACAGATTTGGCGGATGTTTTGTGTGAAGGTCTCAATTATCAGTTGACAATTGACACTGCGGGTACGGGCAAATTTAGAAGAACTGATGTGGCACATTCTCTCACGTTGATCCAATCGATGGGAGGAGTTACAAGCGATGTAACCAATAAATTGACTCAGAAAAATGGCAAGCTGGTTTATAATTTTGTGGCGGATAAAGATGCTACTTTCACTGTCAACTTTGTCTATGGAGAACAGACGAAGACGAGTGAAGAGACGGTGACGGTCATCCCTACAATCAGTGTTACGCTGCCTGAACAGCCAACTATCTGTGGAGGTGAAACGTTAGATTTGAAAGTTACGAATATTGTCCCAGATGGAACGACCATTGTTTGGACATCAGATCCGACGATTCAGTCATCTTTGGAGGCCACCTCTGTAACTGTGGCACCTAAGTTCAATGAAGTGATTGCGAATAATCACCGATCCATTTACTCGTACACGTTGAAGGCGGTCAATGCGGCATGTAGCAGTGAAGTACCTTTTGCAGTTACGGTAGAGGTGATTGAGCCGTTGAAGGGAGAGTTGACTGGTGTTTCTCCAATTTGTGAAGGGAATGCTTCATCAGTATCAGCAGAGGCATATCAAGCGGAGACTTATCAGTGGAGTGTAGAGGGACAAGTGATTAGCGATGCTTCTTCTATAGCTGTCAATCCAACAGAAACGACCACCTATGCAGTAGCGATGACACGAGGGGCGTGTGAAGCAACGGCCAACTATGTTGTAACGGTTACCTCAAATCCAGAGATCGTTGCGATGGATTCAGTAGGCATTCGTGACCGTGAGGTTCAGATTAATCCTGCTAAAGGGACAGGTACGTTCACATATTGGGTAGATGATAAGGAGAGCGAGGCCGACAACTCAACGGTGATAAAGAATCTTTCGTTTGGGGAGCATATTGTTCATGTACGCGATGTGAATGGTTGCCGGTCGGAGTTTGCGTTCTCGTTGGCTGCTCCATCGTTGAATGTTCCTAATTACTTCTCTCCAAATGGAGATGGAGTTAATGATAGGTGGGTGATTCCGACTTTGGCAGAAATTTATCCAAGTGCGGTTGTTCATATCTACGATCGTTACGGAAAGGTCATTGCCGAGTATTTAGGAGCATACGAAGGATGGGATGGAACGTATAACGGAACTCCATTGCCATCAACTGATTATTGGTATGTTGTTGAGATAGAAGAAACGGAGACGAAGTATACAGGACACTTTACTTTGTTGAGAAGGTAGGAGCTATGTTAAAAAAATTCATAAAGGGAAACGAGGAGTGCATTTTGTACTCCTCGTTTTTTATGTCAAAAGCGTATTTATTAAGGGAAAAAACAATTAACTTTGCCATGATGATTTTTGTTTTGTATGTTGATGAATATGAATTAACCGAATGAATTAGTGCAAGGATTGTGAATTGCAAGGTACTGTTTATTTTTGTTGTAGCGCTGCTCACATCGTGTGCGAAAGGAGATGTTATATATGTTGATGACGATGAGGAGTGGTTGAACGATCAGCGTCCTCTTGTGTTCTTCCTCTATGAAGAGGATGATTTAGGGGATTTGGGCTATGCTGACAATGTTTATCGTGGCGTTGTTAGGGCATCGGATTCAAATAATCTGTTGTTGTCATGTGTAGAAACATCTTCTGATATGTTTGAAATGACACTTGAATCTTTTCTATCGATTTTGTCAAATTTAGAGGAAGATCGTAAGGTGTTGGTCATCGTCTTCAATAAAGAGTATGAGAAAATATTTCATTCATACGAGGATTCTATTAAACAAATTGATGATTTAGACATTCTTTTTGTCGAAAGTAATGATAGCACGCTGTCTTCCTATACACTCAATTGTACGGAGTATGGAGCTTACTATTTAGCGGGGTGTGTTGTTGGTAAAGGTTTTCCTGATGTTTCTCGAATTTTATTGGTGTCAGCTAATGCTACGAATCCGATATTAGAAAGAATGAGGCGAGGTTTCTGTGATGGTATAGTTGCAACAAACAGCGAAATAAAAGTGAGTGATTTCTATGTTTCCGATATTTCCATTAATGGCTATAACGCAGAGGATGTCTTGTATGAGTGTTCTGACACAATCAATAAAGAATATCAGATGGTATTGCCTTTGTGTGGGGGGTCGATACAAGGACTTTTGCGATACAATCGTGAACATCCGGAATCGTTTTACACCATAGGTGTTGACGTTGACATGCAAGCATATTCAACTAAGGTTCCTTTTTCCGTAGTGCAACGGTTGGACAAAGTTGTGGAAGAATGGATAAACCGTTGGGCAAAGGGAGAGAGTCAGGAAAAACATCAAACGTATGGGCTTGCAGATTCGTATACGGGAGTAGTTGTATCGGATGGTTATAAAGGTATGCTTGACGAGGTTGTAAGTCTTTTTATGCAATCAGCTATAAGCAAGGAGGATAAAAATGAATAATATAAGATTTCGCTTTGCTTGCTGTATATGTGTACTATTGCTTGTGGTGTGCATGCCTTGTTGTGAAGATGCACCTGATATGTATATCCACACGTCGAGTATCCATACCGCCAATTATAAAGTTGCTGTGGTCCTACCTTTGTCCAATAGTGATGAAAAAGCACGCTATGAGTCGACTGTTAATTGGGCGTTGGAGAACTTGCGAAATGCGCAGAAACTTGTGATGGAAGATGACGATACGACAATTGTCGGTCTTAGTATTGAGTGGTATGACGAGTCTAAAGAGAATCTAACTTTGCTTTCTAAACAGCTGTCTCAACGTGAAGACCTATTGTTAACAGTTGGTCCTCTTTCAGATAATAATGTGAACATTATGGCACAGGCGTTCTCTAATGAGGCGCAGGCGTTGATCGCGCCTTGTGTGTCGAGTGAGGATATTATTCGAAGATATTCAGGGGGAACGAATATAGGAAAGAAGAATCTGTCGTTCCTTTGGTCATTGTGTGAAACGGATGTTACTCAGTCGGAGGTAATGTTAGCGACAGCGTGGGAAGGTGGCGCTGAGTCTGTGGCATTAATATCGCCAGCAGACTCCTATGGAAAGACCTTCATTGAGTGGGTCCCGTTTCAGGCGAGTGAGTTGGGTATGACATTTATCCCTTCGAATTCATACGTTGACAAAGAGGAGCTGGTTAAGGTTGCGCAGGCTGTTCTATCCTCAGGTGTGCAGTGTGTTTTATGTACGGTTCGTTCCGTTGAAGAAGCCGAGGTGGTTCTTAAAATCAAGAAAGAGATGGGAGAAAAAGCCCCTCGTTTGCTGTTCTCGGGAAGAACATTGTCTGCTTCATTGCCTAAATTGGGCGACATTGCAGAGGGCGCAGAGGGAATTGCACCCTACGCAGATCCTGAAACGGGGTTTCAGATTGCATACGAAGAACATTTCAACACATCACCTACATTTGCGGAGGCACAGCTTTATGATGCAGTTTTACTTGCAGGCTTTGTAGCTTATGTGAAGAAATTTGTTTCTGAAGATCTCTCGGCTATCAGCATATTGGAAAGGCTGACGACAATGGGAGACTACAACCGTATTGTGTGGAGTGAATTGGGAATGGCAGAAGTGTTGCTGACACTCAAACATAATATAGATTACGCAGACTTGAGATTGGTAGGAGCGTGTGGGCTTTTGCGATTTGACAGTGAGGTCTTTACGAACATAGTGGAGAGTACATACGCACATTGGGTGGTCTATGGTGGACGTTTGATTTGCATAGACTACCATAAAAGTGATGGAAGTAAACGAGTCTCTTCTACGATGGCATCATGGAATTGGCGAGTGCAACAGCAACAGACTATCGTTAACGAGGATGTCGGAATCAATTATAGTCAGTTGAAAGATCGATGGGCGTTGTTAGTACAAGGGTCTAATGGTTGGGAAAACTACCGTCATCAAGCGGATGTGCTTAACGTATATCAATTGTTAAAGCAAAATGGATGGGACGACGAACATATTATCCTTATCATTTCAGACGACATTGCAGCATCTGCAAAGAATCCTTTTAAGGGAGAAGTTAGGGCGGATTTCTTGGGGGAAAACCTCTATTCAGGCATAACTATTGATTATGACTCGGACACTCTCACTGTTACAGACATATCCGACATATTAAAGGGAAAACGAAGTGAACATCTGCCAACGGTGTTGGAAACGGACGATCAAACGAACGTGTTGTTGTTTTGGAGTGGTCACGGATGCAGAAAGGGACAAAAAGAAGAGTCTGATGGCTTTAAATGGCGTAACAATGCGGTTTTTTCGGATGTGATGTTGCGTGAGGCACTTGAAACCATGAGTATAGAGAGGAGGTATAGAAAAATGTTGTTGCTATTTGAGCCATGCTACTCTGAGATTATGATGAATCAAGTGGAGGGGATAACAGGAATGCTTAGTTTAGCAAGCTCTAGCAAGAATGAGTCATCGTTTGCAGATTGTTCCTATTCGGGTATCGGGTGGATGAGCGATCGTTTTTCTAACAATATTGTGAGAAAGTTGCGAGACGACCCGGGAGTGACGTTTTACAGTCTCTATTCGTATCTTGTTAAAAACACGCTTGGCTCACACGTTCATGTCGCCAATGCGTCGATGTTTGGCAATCTATTTCTTGTGTCGCCTCAGGAATTTTTCAAATTGGAAAAATGAAGTAAAACTAAATAAAACTTGTGTGCATTATGAAAGTATTTAAGAAAAGCTTTTTTGCGCTTTCATTCCTTTTTGGGGAATGTTGGTTGGGGTGTCATGTTCAGATGACTCCAATAAAGAAGGGTCTAGTGTTCAGGAAATCAATGGAATAACTGAACAAGAGACTATTGAGGTGGTTGATTCTGGTAGTGTGACATGGCATGATCACTTTGAAAAGATGATTAGAGAGGCTCAGTCGAGCAATGCCGAAGAAGACGATGTTATGTTAACATTTGCTCAAGAACAACTTGAAAGGGTTGATTCAATCGACAATGCAAACTTGGAGTCTTTAGGTGCAAATGGCGCCGATGGAAAGGACGGAAAGAACAGATTGATAGGTTACAAATGGGTTACCATACGTTATCAATCAGTTGATTGCAACAACAACCCTGTGACGTTATCCGAGCTTGTTGTGTTCCCTTATAACAACATCTTTGCGAATCCACACCCAGACAACTTGATTATAGGTTGTCACATTACGATAACATCAAACAAAGAGCGTCCTACCAACTACTATGATAACAGTCTCATGTCTGATGTAGGAATGCTTGCCCTTCATGCGTCAAGTAATATGGCGGGTGCTGACCATGAGAATTTGGTGGTCATTCCTGATTATCAAGGCTATGGAGCAAGTGTATCGGATGTTCACCCATATCTGTATCAAAAACTAACTGCAAGACAGGTGGTGGATGGTGCTAATGCAGGATTAAAGTGGTTTACGAGCAATGAGAAATCAATGGAGAAAGATTGGAAATCTATATCAGTAGGATATTCACAAGGAGGTTCTGTTGCTATGGCTGTGCATCGTTATGTCGAGGAAAACAACCTGGCAGACCAATTGCGTTTTCAGGGTTCTGTCTGTGGCGATGGTCCCTACGATCCAGTAGCTACATTGAAAGAATACATAAGCCAAGGTCGTTTGTATATGCCGGTTGCATTGGCTCTTATCATCAAAGGAATGTGCGATGCGAATCCGTATGTCGTTGGTAAATTTACTGCATCAGACTATTTTACTGATGGTTTCATCAGAACAGGTATTCTTGATAAAATCGCTTCGAAAAATTATTCTACAAAGGAAATTCAAGAATCCTTGATAAATTTTTCTGGAGAGGAAAAAGATTTCACTATGATGTTAAAAACAGAGGATGGCGAATATAAGCCTTATACAGCCAGCACAAAGAATTCGTATAGTTGGATGCTTTTTTCAAAGTCGGAGGCTTGCTATGCGGAGGTTGATCAAGTGTTGCGTCCTGAGGTGATAGAGTATTTCAAAAATGGCAGCACGTCTTCTGAATATAGTGAAAAAATGAAGGCTCTTGAAAATGCTCTTGAAATGAACAATCTTACATTGTCATGGCAGCCACAGCATCCGATGGTCGTGTTCCATTCTACGAAGGATGAGGTTGTTCCATTTGTCAACTATGAAAAAGCGTCGGCACGCTTCTATAATTCAAATTTCAAAGGTATGCAATACGAATCGAAGACTTATACCCATGTTGGTACAGGTTCTTCTTTCTATGCAATCTATGAAGGCCCCCTTTCAAGAAAATTGTTGAATAACAGTTGGCAAAGTTGGGCTCATGACAATGATATCTATACTTTAGCAGGTCTTTGGTGATAATGGGTAAGAAACAGCTTGCAATCGTATTTGTCGCCACCTTTGTCGTGTCGTTTCTTGTCGACTGGCAGGTGGGCGACACCTACTTTCGGCGCAACGGAACTATCCTTTCTGTTGATTTCTTTATCAAATCAGCGTTCCTTGTTGGTTCTTGCGTTGTAGGAGTGGTGATGGCAGACAATAATTTTAACGTCTATATGCCTCTGCATGCGCTTGCAAGTCTTGTTTTGTTCACGGTTGCGTTTATGCTTGCTTTGTGGACTGCCACATTGCTATATGCTGAGTATGTTGACTATTTTCGGACTACATTGTCTGAAATTTTCAGAGAATTTTTCGGCAAGGGGGAATTGGGTTTCCCATTCATCCTTGTTTGGATTTCAGTCTCTCTTTGTTCCACGTTCGTCAAGTATATGGTAACAAGGGGTGAATGAGCATGCTAATGAAATTTGCAGTTGTAGAGAGTTTGACGCGTCCTATCACTTCCGTTTAGCATTTGAAATGTGTAGTCGGTTGTTTGCGTTGGACTGTTAGATTTTCAGGAACAAAAACAATATCTGCTCCGTCAGATGTTCATATAAACATCTGGCGAAGTAAATA
>CAVKBM010000039.1:0-15277 GCA_963654355.1 Bacteroidaceae bacterium
ACCTACACTACGGTGATGGATCTATCATATATGTCAGGAACAATTTTCCGCACTGCAGAGCAACTTACCAAGGTGGACTACAATACAGACGAGGATAATACCTTCTATGTGCGTGTCCACTATGCGGATGAAGCTTGCGGTGATGTCTACAGCGAACCATTTGTGTTTACACTCTATCGTACGGCAGAGAAGCCATCTGTTCGTCAAGAGAAGACAACTTGCTCATCTGATACGGTAACTGTTATTGCTGAAAATCAGTCGGACTACACCTATCGTTGGTTTGTTATGGATAATGACCGACAGACATGGGAAGAGACAGGTATCTATAGAAAGAATCTTTGCAGAAATAACGAGTATGCCGTTACGCAGTATGGTATTCAAGGAGCTGATATTCAGTCGGGTTGTAAGTCAGAGATTCTTTATTTCAACCTCGACTCGATGCCAGTGTTGTCGCAACCCGAGATTTCACCTTTGACAGAGCCTCTTTGCTTCAATTCTGATTTGACGATTGATGCGAAAGAAGCGACAGGAGGTGTCGGAACTCGCTCATACCAATGGCAATTCTCGTATGATGGGGAGAATTGGAAGAATGATGACGATGCTAAGGAATCGTCATATTCAACTTCTAACTTGAAGACTACAACCTACTTCCGTCGATTGGTTTCTGATATGTGTGATGAACATTCCACTGAGCCAATCAAGGTCGAGGTGTTGAAGCGCACAGAACCAGTGATGGATCTCTCATTTGAAGACCATAGCTGTGCGAATCAGAAATTTAAAGTAAATATCAATGGCGAAAAGGTTTTGTATGTGGATTCTGCTACAAACTACACCTATCGTCAAGATAAAGTAGTTATGGTAGAGAAGTCTCAATTCAGTCCATCAGATGCAAAAGCAGATTTGTTGAAAGGAAAAGACTTTGACGTGTCGACTAAGAATTTCTGGCATGAAGGTTTTGGGGAGCAGGAGAAAGATTTTGTTTTTGCAACTTATATCGTGGCAGACAATGCTGATTTGAATGTCTCAAAACAGTG
The DNA here is from genome assembly GCA_963654355.1 of Bacteroidaceae bacterium. Classification (GTDB taxonomy): domain Bacteria; phylum Bacteroidota; class Bacteroidia; order Bacteroidales; family Paludibacteraceae; genus UBA1181. Next base: position 1,035 of record CAVKBM010000039.1, read on the forward strand.
TTATTATACAGAAGATACCCTTGTGCGCACAGTTCGTAATGCTGCTCCATTTGATGCGGATAAAAACGAACTGAAAGCATCGGAAACGACGCCTTGCAACGGAACGATAGTCTCAATTAATGGATGTGCCCCTGTTGAGAATGGATTTGAACCTATTAACTATAGTTACACTTGGTATCTCTCAGTGGATGGGGTTACATGGACGGATTTGTCTGCTAAGGATTCAACTTGTCTTGAAATTGCTCACGATGACACCTTTTGGGTGAAACGTGTTGCCTCAAATGGATGTGATAAGATTGAGTCTGATCCAGTAACCATCTATGGTCATCCTGCTGTTGAAGTGGATTATGTGGATGAATACCGCATGAGTATCACGACAACGCAAAAGGAGAATGGGGAGTCGGAAGTAGCATTGTATATAGGTAGTAAGGATATGGATTTTACAGTTGAGGGAGATGGCGAATTGCCTGAACTCGCATACGGAACCAATATCCTTCCATTTAAGGCTGAAACTTACAAAGACTCCGCTCTCATCCTACAGAAGACAGGCAAGTGCTTTGTGCCTTTCGTAGTGAAGCCAATCTCAGGTGGACGAATCTATCTTGATGGTAATGCGGTTGTTTGTACGAAGGCTGATACAATGCCGACTTTGCGAGCAACCAATGTCGAAGGTGGAGATGAATCAGAAGAGTTTACTTATTTTTGGCAGTACAAGAATGAGTATGTCTCTGAGTTCATGACTATCACAGATAAAAATGCGAACGGAAAAGACTACACACCGAAATTCATCAATGTGAAGACTTGGTATCGTCGTGTTACGAAGCGTTCTGACAATTATATCTCATACAGTAATGAAGTGGAAATTGATGTGATGAACAAACCAATCATCAGCAAGATTGCTACGATGCAACCAAAAGAGTATTTTGACGAACTTGAACTTATGTCAAAAGATTACTACTTGCAACGCAATCAAAAGATGGTTGTTGATTTGAAAGTTAACTCATACAATGCAAATCTCGTGAAGTGGGAATTTAGCCATGACATGACCATTTGGACGTCAATGTTCGAATATGAGCAGAATGGTGTGCAAGATAGTTCTTCTATCCAAATAGATGATAATTCAGGTTGTGTCTACTATCGTGCGATTGCATACAGCGTGTGCGCAACAAACGACACTTCGCACGTCTTCACCGTCTACACAATTGACCTTCCCGTCATCTTAGATGATGAGTTTAGAATTGAACAGTCTGAATGTTCAACCGAGTGGGTGAATTTGACAATGTTGGATCGCTCCAATTATTATTACGCATACGAAGTGGACGATTCAGATGCTTTCTCAAGGTTGGAATTAAACTCTGTAGATAAGTCTGTGGTTGAAAATGGAGTAAAATTTTCGAATGGAGTGGCATCGTTCAAATCTGTTAAAGACACGTTTGTGGTGAAGGTTACACGTCTTGATATTCGTACGAAGTCCGAAACATCTCGACTTGTTCGTATTGCGCCTAAGTTCCACAATGTAGATTTCACATTTACTGTCAACGGTATTGTTTATCCAAGCACGACAGATGAGGTAATCATTGCTCCAGGAACAAGAGTGGAATATAACATAGCGGATAATGTTGATGTTGCCGATTGCAAGGTAGAGTGGGGAATACTTACTTCTGTTTCATTTTATAAGAGTAAGATTTATGGTAATTCATACAAATATGTGGATGAGTATGAACTCACATCCTATCTTTTGTCTCCTGTATGTTATTATTACCAACAAGGAGGGCAGAAAGTGTGGTTGAAGGTAACCGATAGCGATGGGTGCGAGTCGAAAGCTGTTTCAACGTCATTGTTTGTCTTATACGATGGAACTGTTAAAACTTATGGTGGACAAGGCGTTGTTTTGGAAGACCCTGACACTCCAACACCAGTAGATATGACGATCAATGTTTATCCAACCCTTTTCTCGGACATTCTCTATGTTGAGGCAGGGCAGGAAACACAAGAGGTTTTCGTCTATAATGCCCAAGGCGTTTTGGTTCATCGAATGACGGCAGAAGGAAAAGAACAGATTGTCACATCAGGTTATCCTGCAGGTATGTATATGGTGCGTGTTGGCGACTGGATGTATAAGGTGATAAAGAGGTAGAAAATACGGAGAAACGTAAAAATTGTGTTTAGAGGAAAGCCTATTGGAAAGTTAGAGATAACGCCTATTAGGCTTTCCTTTTTTTGACTAATCTATGTGAATAAAAGTAAAAAAATGCTATCTTTGCAAGTTCTTTGGAGTAAACTCTTTGAAGCAAAAAATATAAACCATTAATAATTAACCAATTAAAGAAATGCAAAACAAGGGATTTGTTAAGTTGATTGCAGTAGCCTTTGCGGTTATCTGTCTCTTCTATCTTTCGTTCAGCCTTGTGTCTGCTTATTACACCAATAAAGCAGAAAAGTTGTATGGAGAGGGGACGCCAGAGTGCCAGGCTTACCTTGATTCATTGTCGGGAGAAAAAGTTTGGCTCGGATGTTACACTTTGAAAGAGTGTCGTGAGAACGAGTTGAACTTAGGTTTGGACCTCAAGGGTGGTATGAATGTGGTGATGGAGGTTTCGGTTGCCGACATTTTGAAGTCCTTGGCTGGTACGCAGAGCGATACTGAGTCGTTCGGTAAGGCTATGAAATTAGCAAAGGAGAAGCAGTTGACAAATCAACGTGATTTCGTAGACCTATTCGCAGAATCATTTAAAGAGACCAATTCAGGTGAGCCGTTAGCTTCGGTCTTCTCAACTTACGAGTTGCGAGACAAAGTGAACGCTGCTTCGTCTGATGCTGACGTTGTAAAAGTGTTGAAAGAAGAGGTTGCGGCCGCAATCGACAACTCTTTCAACGTGCTTCGCTCTCGTATCGACCGTTTCGGCGTTGTTCAGCCTAACATCCAAAAGTTGGATATCGCAGGTCGTATTTTGATAGAGATGCCTGGTGTAAAAGAGCCAGAGCGTGTTCGTAAACTCCTTCAGGGAACTGCTGATTTGGAGTTCTGGGAGACTTACGAGTTCGGAGAGATCTACAACGCTATGATTGCTGTCAATAATATGGCAAGAGATCTTTCAAAGGTCGGAAACAACAGTCAAGATGCTGATGCCGATACTGTAGCGCAAGTTGTTGAGGCTAAAACCGCTCTTGATAGTTTGATGGCAACTAATGGTGCTGACACTACGCAAGCGAGTCAAGAGGCTCAAAACTGGGCAAAAGAGAACCCTTTGTTCTCAATTATGCAGATGAATGTAGATGCTCAGTCTGGTCGAGTTGGCGCAGGTCCGCTTATCGGTTATGTGCATGCGAAAGATACAGCCAAAGTTTCTGAATATTTCCGATTGGCTAAAGAGAAGAGATTGCTCCCTAATGGTTTGCAACCAAAATGGTCTGTGAAGTCTATCGATAACGCAGGCAATTGGTTTGAGTTGATTGCTATCAACTGCAAAAAGAGGGATGGCAAAGCTCCTCTGACGGGTTCTGTCATAACAGATGCTCGTGCCGATTTCGCACAATATTCCTCTGCTTCAACAGTAAGCATGGAGATGAATCAAGAGGGTGCGCAAGCGTGGGCTCGTTTAACAAAGGAAAACATTGGCAAATGTGTTGCTATCGTGCTTGATGGTTATGTCTATTCTTATCCTCGTGTCAATGATGAGATTACAGGTGGTCGTTCTGAAATATCTGGTCGTTTTGATGTTCAAGAAGCAAAAGACTTGGCTAATGTCTTGAAGTCGGGTAAGATGCCTGCTCCTGCGCATATCGTACAAGAGGATGTCGTAGGTCCATCTTTGGGTCAGGAGGCTATCACCGCGGGTATGATTTCGTTCATTGTTGCGTTTGTAATGGTCTTGGCATACATGATTTTCTACTATGGAATGGTGCCAGGAATCGTTGCTGATATTGCTTTGCTTTGCAATGTATTCTTTATTTTCAGTGTGTTGGCTTCGTTCAAGGCTGTGTTGACTTTGCCGGGAATCGCTGGTATCGTTTTGACTCTCGGTATGGCGGTTGATGCTAACGTGTTGATTTATGAACGTATTCGAGAGGAACTTCGCACAGGAAAGCCAATCAAACGCGCGTTGAATGAAGGTTATAGCAATGCTTTGAGTGCGATTATTGACTCTAATGTGACAACTGTTCTGACTGGTTTCATCTTGTTCGTGTTCGGTACTGGTCCTATCAAGGGATTTGCTACCACATTGATTATCGGTATCTTCTGTTCTTTCTTCACTGCGGTGTTCATTTCACGTCTGATTTTTGAGTGGTTGTTGTCGAAAGAGGGTAAATATGACAATTTGAAGTTCATCACTAAGATAACGGAGAATTGGTTCCAAAACACGAAGATTGATTTCCTTGCTAAGAAGAATATTTTCTTCGGAATTTCAGGAGCATTGCTTGTTATTGGTATGATTTCGTTGGGCATCAATGGAATGAAGAAAGGTGTTGACTTCTCTGGTGGTCGTAACTATATTGTTCGTTTTGAGCAACCCGTCTCAACTGTTGAGGTTGCAGATATGTTACAGGGTGCTTTTGAGGAGAGTGGTGTTTCTGTCATTACAATCGGAGATCCAAGTCAGGTTCGTATCACAACCAACTATAAGATTAATGAAACAGATCAGAACATAGATGCTCAAGTTGAGGGACTTATCTATAATGGTGTTAAGAGTCTACTAAACGAAAATGTGACAGAAGAGATGTTTGTAAAACGTTATGTCGTAGACAATGGTTCTGTTCGAATTTCGAAAACAGACGATACTTCAACGTTTGGTTTGCAGAGTTCGCAAAAGGTAGGACCAACTATGGCAGACGATATTAAAACATCTGCAGTGTGGGCGGTTTTGATATCACTCATTGCTATTGGACTTTACATTTTGATTCGTTTCCGCAACATATCCTTTAGTATTGGTGCGGTAGTTGCATTGACTCATGACACGTTGTTCATATTTGGTTTGTTCTCGCTTTTGCAGAACATTATGCCATTTTCAATGGAGATAGACCAGTCGTTTATTGCTGCTATCTTGACAGTGATAGGTTACTCTATCAACGACAAGGTGGTTGTTTTCGACCGTATTCGTGAGAATGTCGGTTTGCATCCAAAAGCAGAAATTAGGGGTACAATCAATTCGGCGTTGAATTCAACTTTGAGCCGTACGTTCAGTACTTCAATGAGTACGTTGGTTGTTTTGATTGTTATCTTCTTCTTCGGAGGTGAGACAATTCGTGGTTTCATATTTGCAATGTTGATTGGTGTAATCGTAGGAACTTATTCGTCATGGTTTATAGCTACTCCTGTTGCTTATCTTTGTTTGAAAAAGTTTAAGAAGGAGCCTAAGGGTGAGGCTGTTGCCACAGAAAACAAATAGTTTTATTTTCCATAATCGTTTTTAATGAAGGAAGGTTGGCCTTTACGGTCAGCCTTCTTTTCCTTTGAAAATGAATGATTAAGCATTAACTTTGATTCGTTTATGTGCTAATAAGTAGGTTATGAAGAAAAATATGATAAAAATAGGACGTTATCGGTTAGAGGATGAAACCTCTGCGTTGTTCTTGTACAATCGAAGAAACACTTTTCCTGTTAAGGTTGGACGAATTGGCATCGGTGGAGAAAACCCCATTAGAATACAGTCAATGGCGAATACAGACACCAACGACACGGAGAAAAGTGTGGCACAGGCATTATGTATTGAGGACGCAGGAGGAGAGTTGGTGAGGTTTACTGCACAAGGAGTAAAGGAGGCAACCAATCTGAAAAATATTCGAGAGGAGTTGAATCGGAAAGGTTCAAATGTCCCTTTGGTGGCAGACATTCACTTTAATCCGCAGGCTGCCTTCACAGCGGCGAAATACGTTGAGAAGGTGCGTGTCAACCCTGGGAATTTTGTTGATAGAGTACATACACAACAACGATTTGACTATACCAAGGAAGAGTATCAGCAGGAAATTGAGAAAATCAAAGAGAAACTCTACCCTCTGCTGGACATTTGCAAAGAACATGGGACGGCTATTCGTATTGGTGTGAATCATGGCTCATTATCTGATCGAATTCTTTCTAAATATGGCGACACGCCACAAGGAATGGTGGAGTCGTGTATGGAGTTTTTGAGGCTCTGCGTGGCATACGATTTCTATGCTGTTGTCATCTCAATAAAAGCATCGAACACGGTGATTATGGTGGAGACAGTTCGCCTGTTGGTAGATACGATGAAAAAAGAAAACATGAAGTTTCCGCTTCATTTGGGAGTGACTGAGGCTGGTGATGGCGAAGATGGAAGAGTGAAATCTGCTTTGGGAATTGGAGCTTTGTTGCAAGACGGAATTGGCGACACTGTTCGAGTCTCTCTCAGTGAAGCACCTGAAAACGAGATACCCGTAGCACGCAAATTGGTCGATTATATTACGTCGACAGCAGGTGTTCGCATAAACCCTGATGAAAAAATTTTCAAACCATCTAGATTTTTTAACCCATATTCATATAAGAGGAGAAGTACGAAAGCAGTTGGGATAATTGGAGGCGACAATGTCCCCGTGGTGATAGCCAACCAAGAAGGAACAATAGCCGATTATGCTCTTGATAAGAATGGCATGTTAACATGCGATGGTTTCGCTTGCCCTGTAGTGCCGATAGCCACTATTCCCGTTGTTTTCGGGGAGTATAAAGATAATGTGAAATTTGCAACTGCAACTATCCACGATCTGCACGAAATGAAAGATTTTTCGTTCTTAGATGAACATACTATCATCATTTTGGATGCTTACGGTTATCCTACGAAGCGAGATGGTATCAATGGTCAGAGAGAGTTCATTCATAAAATGATGGATTGGGGCTTGAAGAATCCTGTCATCATTCGTCGTCGCTATGACGAGGAGAGTGATTTGGAGGAGTTGCGCATTAAAGCGGCTGCAGACTTTGGTCAATTTTTCATTGATGGATTGGCGGATGGAATTTGGATTGAAGCACCTCAGATAGATCAAAAAGAAGTAACATCGTTAATGTTTGCTATTTTGCAAGGCGCGAGAACACGATTCTCGAAAACAGAGTATATTTCATGCCCAAGTTGCGGACGCACCCTTTTCAGTTTGGAGAAGACTATTGCGAAGATCAAGGAAAGAACCAATCACTTGAAAGGGTTGAAAATCGGTGTGATGGGTTGCATTGTTAATGGTCCCGGTGAGATGGCGGATGCCGACTATGGCTATGTTGGAGCGGGACGAGGAAAAGTAACCCTCTACAAGGGACAAACTCCGATGGAACACAATATTCCTGAAGACGATGCTGTGGAGCGTTTGATTCAGTTGATAAAGGACAATGGAGACTGGGTGGAACCCTCATAAAAAATGTACATCTTGCCAAAAAGTAAGTTGTGAAGTTTCCGATTGGAGATTGGAAGTCGAAAAAGAGAGCTCCTGACATTGTTAGGAGCTCTCTTTTTTCCATAATAGTTTGGTTAGAAGCTTCTGTTCCTGTGAACTGTTTAAGATCCCTCACCGCAAAGAATGGAGATGATAATGTAAATGATAAGTGACACCATAATGTGAATGAATTTAAAGATTAATACCTGTTTGCTTTCAACAAACTTTACTTTTTCGCCTTACGAGTTTTGTTTAATTAAGATCCACCTGTTATGGCTTTCCAAATGTGGTAAAAAATAGAATAACAGATGAATGTGATGATTGCTGTCAACATAAATTTTTTTTTTAGTTAATAATCTATTTTACAACCTTTTTCGCTTGGTTTACGATGCAATATTAGCGGAAGGAATGAAAATTTCAAAAATGACATCTTAAAATAATTTCAAAATTTGCATATTGTGATATTGTTTTGTTTGATAATACAAAATGATTGTTGCTTTTCCGTAATTTTTTATATATAGTAAAATCTTTCAATATTGTAATTGTTAATCTTTCACAGTCAAGTGCTACGAAAGTTTAAAAGTTTATTTTGCTCGAATTAATGTTAAAGAATGTTAATGAGGGGGGGTAAAATGTTTTCTATATACCTTTGAAAAATACGATAAGACAGTCTGTTATTAGAGACTGATTTTTGTAAAATAAGACAAAACAAATAACAAACAAGTAGAAAAATATGGTGAAGACTCAAGAAGAGATTCTCGCATTGATATTAGAGCGAGTAGAGGATAATCCAAACAAGGATGTGGATGAAGTGATTGCGGAGGTGTATAAGGAAGTGGGGCTGTCGCAAGAGGAGTATCAGAAAGCGTATGATGATTATAAGGAATCCGCGAAGTTGATTGATGATTACACGGAAAATCTGAATGAGATTCGAGAGACGAAGAGGAAAGGTCGTACGGTGAAAGAGTGGTTTATGGATAAATATAGTAAACTCACCTCCTTGTTGCGTCCAGAACAAAAGGAGGAATTAGACAAGACACTGACAAACGAAATGGGTGTGGATATTCTGAATGAAGTTGAACAGTCTGACTCTTCAGCATTAGGAGCAGAGAAAGATGATGAAAAAGGGAAGGGGGAGAAATATGGTGTTGCAGAATGAAAATAATGAGATGTTTTTGCGAGATTGGAATTATTGTATTTCAAATACAGCTCACGATACGCAAGAGAGAAATAATGCAGTTGCCACTCGTGTGGATGATTATGCTAGGACAAAGACATCGTTCTTCTTAGAAAAACAGGGAGGCTTTATAGAAAATAATGCAGCGACAAAACTTTTTGAAAAGGCTGCTGATGCTATTATGCCGAATGAAGAAACTAAGACTGAATTTCAGTCTTCTCCCAAGGCTCAGAAAGCAATGGAGCGAGCATTGAATGCAAAAATCTATGATAAGTCTGAGTGCAAGATGAAGAAGATTTTTGCGGCAACGATAAATGTAGCAGACAAGTTAGGTATAACACAGGTTGGCGGACTCTCTGTGAAGGATATTGCGGATGGTGCTGATATGGCGTTCAGTGGTATGAAGACAGCGTTTCAGGTGGGTAACGGTATGCTCACGGGTCAGGAAGCATCAGAAGTGGTGATCGAACACTTTGCTGCAAGGATTGGTAAGACTGTTGAAATGGCGATTAGAGGTGCGGGTGAAGCAGTAAATGCATGGGTTGCTGTTCATTTTACACCAACTGTTGCGGCAGTAACTCGTCCTATTGTCAATGCGGCAACAAAAGTGGCAGGTTCAAAAGTCGGACAGGTTGTGGCTAAAGGTGTGAAGAAGGTCGCTGAATATGCAAAGCCTGTGGTTGCAAAGGCGAAAGAGTATGTACGAGAAAAAATTACTACCATTGGAAGTTTTATTAAGAGTAAAGTAAAGTCTTTCTTCGACTTTTAAAATTTAGATTTTTGTTATGCAATTAAGGTATAGGAAAAGTGCAAAACCTGTCGCCATTAGCATAAATATTGGCGGAGTGCAATGTTCGGATATGGAATCGCTTCGAAGGAACTTTCGTGCAGAGGATTTCTTACAACTGTTAGAGAAAACAGATAGCCGTATGAAGAAATGGCTTGAACGTAAAGGTGAAACAGAACTGTCGGAAGAGTTTGAAAAGATTTCAAAAAAACATGCGGATGAGACTGAAATTACAGCGGAAGCTTATTTGGATTTGCTAAAAGTTTTCTTCTCTGTTGATTTTGAAAATGAGTCTGTTCATTCTCTGCATGATGTTCTGAAATTTTGGCGGAGAAAATATACACCAGAGAATGATGGAAATATGAAATATTTGCTGGATTTCATCTGCAGAAACATGGATGATTGTAAGAAGGTGTATAGAGACTATCCTGTAAAACTGACAGTCGGCAAATATTTTGATTTATGCAGGGAAAAAGAAGAAACTGCTCAATGCCTATCTATCTTTGAGAAGCATCCTGATTGGGTGGATTGCGAACAAGTGTTCAGTATTGCGTCCGATTTATATTGGAAGAATAAAAAGCCAGAACATTTGTTTGTTGTAGCCAAATTGTTAATTGAAAAACTGACAAAGGGTGAAAATCAACAAGTGGGAATTTCGTGTCTGAAAAAGGCGATTGAACTAAAATATCAACCTGCGATAGACTATGTCGCCAAGGATGGACCGCAGACGGAGATGATTGCCCAAAGTGCAGATGGTTGCAAAATTCTATATGAACATTATCCAACGAAGCAAAATTTCGGACTTTGTTTTGCCTTTTGCTTGAAGTCAGTAAGGAAAAATGAATCAAAAGATGATTTTAAGAGGTGTTTGGAGATGTGGAAGGAACATCCTGATTGGATTGATCATGTCAAGTTGTTTGATATTGCTTCCGATACGTTTTGGAAGACACAAGAACCTCAATACGTTTTTGTGGTTGCTCGTTTGTTGATAGAAAAGTTTCGGGGAAAAGAGAATGAGAAAGTTGGAGGCGAGTGTATGCGGTTGGCTGCGAAACAAAACTATCAGCCAGCGGTGGATTATTTGAATCAAAAGTCACTATCAAACAGAACAATAAACTTGGATAAGGAAGACTCTAAATCTAAAATCCGATGAAACTGAATGAAAAGGTAATATCACAATTTCAAAAGTTGGTGGATGTCAATGTCCCACTCATCTACATCAACGATTATGATTTTATGCGTGCTGACGCATACGTCGCTGAGATTATTGACAAGAATAATGTCTTGGAGCAAGAAATTGCTGAATGGAATCCAGGTGTGGGATGCATAGGTTTCTTCAACAAAGGTAACTTCGGCTCTTCTCCACTTTCTTTGCACGAATTTTTGCGGTCTGAAGTTTACATGAATGATATAAGAAGGTTGCGTTATGTCGTCCTTCGCGAAATTCAAGACTATATTGAAGAACCCGAGATAAAAAATATCTTACAACTCATTGCAACGAAAAAATTGTATGATGACAATTTTAACACTACCATCATCATTGTGTCGTCTGTTATAAGGGTGCCGAATGAGTTGAAAGAGTTCGTTTCATACGTTGAGATTCCGTTGCCGACTGATGATGAGATTAGCGATTTGATTGATGAGCATTATGAGGTGAATGGTAACGACAAGGCTAACCTTAGCGATGCTTTGCGTAGAAACTTGATGCCATCGCTGAAAGGTCTCTCTTTCTTCCAGATAGATAGAATGTTGGACATTGCGTTGAGCTGTGATGGTAAATTAGATGAAGAGGACAAGGATATGCTTCTCAATCAAAAAAAATCTATTGTTAGGAAATCTGGGTTGCTTGATTTGGTGGATGTCGACCCAAACGCAAAAATCGGTGGTTTGAAGGCTTTGATTGAATATTTAGATCGTAAAAAGAAAATCTTTGATGACTTAGGCAATGCGCAAGCATTTGGTGTTGACATGCCTAAGGGTGTTTTCTTGTTGGGCATGCCAGGATGTGGAAAATCGCTTTGCGCTAAGGTGGCTGCGCAAAAGTTGAATGCGCCGTTGTTGAAATTTGATATGGGAAGTCTGATGGGAAAATATGTGGGCGAGAGTGAGGAACGTATGCGTGCTGCCATTAAGATTGCCGAGGCTGCTACTCCGTGTGTGCTATGGATTGATGAGATAGAGAAAGCATTCTCGGGTGCGGATGGTTCTGGATCGTCGGATAGCGGACTTTTGCGCCGTATGTTCGGTTATTTCCTTTCGTGGATGCAGGAGAAGACGAGTAGTGTGTATGTAGTTGCTACAGCCAACAGCGCAAGCCATTTGCCTCCTGAATTGAAGCGCAAAGGTCGTTTTGATGAAATTTTCTATGTTGATCTTCCGAAGAAAGAGGAACGTGAAGAAATATTCAAAATTCATTTGAAGAAGCATAAACAGGAGAATAAAATCACTGATTTCAAGGATGTTAAGGATGAAACTGACGGCTACAGTGGGGCGGATATTGAATCTGTTGTGAATGAAGCGGTTGAAGAGTGCTTCATTCACAAAAAGAGTCTGACAAAAGAAATTTTGTTGGAAGTGATAAAGCATACTCAAAGCATCAGCAAAACTTGTCACGATCAGATTGAAGAAATGCGTAAGGAAGTGGAAAACAGCAGTTTCAAAGATGCAAATACGGGTGAAGTGAGTAAGAAATCTAAAGCAAACGAAAAATAAAAGAATATGACGGTTGAAGAATTCATAAAGAAGTGGAAAGAGGAGAATCCACTTGAAAATGAGACGAAAAGGAAGGTACAGGACGGTGCTTTGTGTGGAGTTTTTGCAGTTTCAAACACAAGGAAAGTTCGTTTCTCAATGGGAAATTTGCAGTTTAATGATGGTATTGGTGTGCATGATACCGCAGATAAGATGCCGTTGCAAGGTACTTGGCGCTTTGCCGAAAACCAATGGGAGGTGGTTAACTCATCAAAAACTAAAAGCAAAGGTTGGATAGATCTCTTCGGTTGGGGTACTAGTGGGTGGAATAGTGGTGCTATCTCCTACCAACCGTGGTCAATATCGCAGAATAGCTCAGATTACTATCCTGGTAAAAATTCAACAAATGACTTGACAGGAGCGTGTAAGAATGCAGATTGGGGAGTATACAATGCTATCTCTAATGGCGGTAACAAACCGGGACTTTGGAGAACATTGACTTCAAATGAGTGGAAGTACCTTTTCACCAATAATGCTTGGACGATGGGAAAAGTGGCAGGTATGTTGTGCTTTCTATTGTTGCCTGAAAGATTTGTCGTGCCTTCTGGCGTGAAAGTAGTACAGATAAACAATTCAACATTTGTGAGTAAAGAATATAAAGCCAATGATTATACAGCTGAGGAATTCAAGAGGCTTGAAGATACAGGCGTTGTGGCTTTGCCGTGCGGTGGCTGCCGCTTTGGTACGACGATGATCAATGTTGGCTCGTACGGCTACTATTGGTCGTCTTCCGCCAACGGCTCGATCGACGCTTACGGATTCTACTTCAGCGCTACGGGCGTGGATTCGGACGACTACGGCCACTACGACCGCGGTCGGAGCTACGGTAGGTCAGTCCGTTTGGTCCAGGATCTTTAACAAGGGGTGAGGACCCGTCCCCCAAAGGGCGGGTCCATGGAAAGAAAATCCCCGCTATGCGGGAAATTTTTGGTGATTTACTTTTAACACATCTTTTAATTTTTCCACGTTGATTTTCATAACTTTCGCTATCCCCTCCACCGACATTCCTGCCTGCAACATAGATTGCGCCATGGAGCGAATCATTTGATTCTGCTCATTCAATTTCTGACTCTGCTCGTCCAACTTTTTGTCTTTTTGCTCCAACGCTTGTTCCTGTTCATCCACTCTCTTTCCCAACGCTTTCAATTTTGCGTCTCGGGAGTCAATTTCGGAGAAGAACTCCTCTTCTACATCCATCTGGCGACGGAGGTCTGCGGAGGCGGATGCCATCATCAGTTTCTTGATGACATACTGCATTTCGGAGTTCTCGGAGTACTCGCTGTCGTCAATCTGGATGGTTTGTCGGTCTTCTTTCGACACGTTTGACTGGTCGAAGATGCTGAGAATCTGCTCTAAACGGTTGCTGACATGTCCGTGCAGGAGCGGAATCTGGACAATCACGCTCTCGTGCTTCAGACTGTCCACGAAGGGGTCTGGCAGACCTTTCTTCACCTCGTTCCCGTCATAGTCCTCATAGCGGTGGTTGACATACAGGATGGGTGTCTCAATGTTCCCCACGCAGTGTCCCAGTAGGTAGACTGCCACCATCGGGATTCCGACGTCGTTGCCTTTCTCGTCTCGCTTGATGTTTTCCTTGTTGGCGTACTGCTGACCGAGATATTGTCTGAAGCGGTATGTCTCGGAGGGCAGCCAGGTTTTCTGCAACTCGATGAGCATCAGCGTCTGTACTCCTTTGTCGTCCTCGACCGTTGCCGCGAAGTCGATTCGGAAGTAGGATATGTCGTCCCTGCTTGTGTTGGCATACTCGTGTCTTCTCCGTTCCGTCTTCACCACGTTCTTCTTGAGCAGGGCGGAAAGCAGCACTCTCGCCACACGGTCGTCCTCCATCAAAAATTTGAACACCGTGTCGTATATTGGGTTGGCTATTGTGATTTTCATAATCTTATCAGTTAAAAATGTTGCATACAAAACTCAATGCAAAGTTAGTGAAATGGTATGCGATATACAAATTTTAGGGTCAAATCTTCCCATAATGCCTTACTGTCCATATTTGTTGCCTTTAATTCTCCAAAATATATTGAATTCTTTTTCCCTAATTCAAAAAAATATTTTACTTTTGCAAAGTAAAAATAGAATATATGACGAATAAATTTCACCACCACCATCATTTTTATCAGCGATGAAATCGGTGAG
>CAVKBM010000039.1:15317-16198 GCA_963654355.1 Bacteroidaceae bacterium
GCGATGGTTTTATGCAAAATAATGAGGCTTGCCGTTTTCGGTGAGTCTTTTTTTTTGAAATGTATTCTTTTTTTTGAAATGTATTCAAAGAGTAAAATAACGAGTTCGCAATAATAAATTTAGTAAATAGTATGTTAAGAATTGCAGTTCAGGCTAAAGGCCGTTTGTTCGACGAGACAATGACAATGCTCGAAGAGTCTAGTATCAAGGTTGGTTCTGGTAAGCGCACTCTTCTTGTGCCTGCTTCCAACTTCCCTGTTGAAATCCTTTACTTGCGCGATGACGATATTCCACAGGCAGTGGCTAGTGGTATCGCTGATGTCGGTATTGTGGGAGAGAACGAGTTCGTTGAACGACACGAGAACGCAACTCTTATTAAACGTCTCGACTTTAGCAAATGTCGTCTCTCTTTGGCAATTCCAAAGGCTGAAGATTACCGAGGGCTAGATTGGTTTAATGGTAAGAAAATAGCGACTTCTTATCCTTATATCCTTAAAAATTTTTTGGAAAAAAACAACATCAAGGCTGATATCCACGTCATCACGGGTTCTGTTGAGATTGCTCCAGGTATCGGGTTGGCGGATTGTATCTTCGATATTGTAAGTTCGGGCAGTACTTTGGTAAGTAATAACTTGAAAGAGGTCGAAGTTGTCTTGAAGTCGGAGGCTGTGCTTATTGGCAATCCTAATTTGAGCGATGAGAAAAAGGAAATTTTAAATGAATTATTGTTCCGATTTGACTCATACAAGAATGCAGAGGGGAAAAAATACATCATTTTGAACATTGAAAATTCAAAGATTGATGCGGTTTGTAAACTGCTTCCAGGTATGAAGTCTCCAACCGTAACACCTCTCGTTCAAGAGGGTTGGTCTTCTCTCCAC
>CAVKBM010000040.1:0-15810 GCA_963654355.1 Bacteroidaceae bacterium
CCACCAAAATTCTTAGTAAGAATGGCTTCTATCAAATCAATATTGAAATCATCTGGCACTAAAACGCAATCCTCATCCTCCGCATACCATACAGGAAGTATAGCCAAGTCGGATTTAAATTGTAAAATAGACTTCGGTTCATTATATTGCTTGTCTCCAATGGCCAAAGCCATGTCCGTTTCTGGGTTAAAATATAAATAACGCATATATTTATTGTTTTATGCTTTCTTCTGCGGATTTTTACAAAATGACAAAATGCCACACTGCTCACACATTGGACTTCTCGCTGTGCAGACATATCTGCCATGAAGAAGCAACCAATGATGTGCCTTTGATAATATTTCTATCGGAATGTATTTTCGGAGTTTTTTCTCCACATCAAAAGGAGTTTTATCTATTGGTGTACAAAGTCCGACACGGTGAGACACTCTGAAAACATGAGTATCCACTGGCATAGCTGGTTGATTAAAAACCGTTGCACATACCACATTGGCTGTTTTTCGTCCGACACCAGGCAAAGTCTGAAGAAGTTCAAAATCGTCTGGCACTTTTCCGTTAAAGTCTGTCGTTAATTTCTGCGCCATCGCCAACAAATGTTCCGCTTTTGCATTAGGATAAGAGACAGTCTGTATGTAAGAAAGCAATTCAACAACATTGCTTTGCGACATAACTTCTGGCGTTGGGAATCGCTTAAAGAGCGCAGGAGTCACCTGATTGATGCGTTTGTCCGTGCATTGAGCAGATAGCATAACAGCAACCAAAGCCTCAAAGGGAGTATTGAAATTAAGTTCACTTTTAGGATCCGGCATATTGGACTCAAACCAATCTATGATACCCTTGTATCGTTCCGTTATTTTCATAGAAGGTCGTTTTTGTGAATAAACCAAAGCGAGCGAACTAAGGGTAGTCCGCTCGTCATAATAATTATCGTCAATTAAAAAGGGAGATCACTCGTTGAGTCTACAGGTTGCGAACTTGCATTGAAAGGCTCTGGAGTCTTCATACCGTTAGGCAATGAAGGAGAACCCACTGGAGACTGTGTCTGCGGGGCAGGTTGGTCGTATCCAACTTGAGCAGGCATCACGCGCCATGCACGAATATCTGGGAACCAACGTCCATTGTACTCATGAGCATCAATGTTCACACTAACTGTATACTCCCCTCCATTCTGGATGTTGAATTGGTCTACGCTATCGCCAAAAACATTGAAAACGACCTTGCGTGTGTACGGAGAACCATTGTCGTTATACTCCAACACATAGTCTTGTGATTTCCAAGCTGTTCCTTTTGAACTTGTACCTGACCTCAAAGGAAGCACTGCTATGATTTTACCTGTAAAGTCCATCTTTATTTTATTATTTTTTGAGTGTGCAAATGTATTAATTTTTTCTGAAGAATGAGAGATGTTATAGACATAACAAAGGTGCGACTTTTCTTCGCACCTTCATCTATCGTCTTATATAATCTCTAAATCTTTCTCAGGAATCCAACCAACATTTCCGTCTGCCATTTGAATTTCAACCCAACCGTTAAGCGAACTTTTCACCTTCACCTTCGTCCCTTCGTGGAGAACAAAAAGATCCGTTCCACTCTCATCTGGCGAACCTTTTCCCGTCGTTGACGGAGCAAAGATAATAGCCGTATCATGCGACAGCTGCTCATCTTTCTGTCTCTTAGCATAAACTATTGAGACTATACAAACAATAGCTGTAAGTATACTCACAAAGAAAGCAGACTTGCGGAGAGAAACCACCTTTCCAAAGAAATAGAGTGCAACTCCACCTAAAGTCATCAAAAAGCAAATGATGGCAAGTCTTGACCAACCATTCGAACTAAAAAT
The DNA here is from genome assembly GCA_963654355.1 of Bacteroidaceae bacterium. Classification (GTDB taxonomy): domain Bacteria; phylum Bacteroidota; class Bacteroidia; order Bacteroidales; family Paludibacteraceae; genus UBA1181. The sequence goes on from CAVKBM010000040.1 coordinate 1,841, forward strand.
GCCCTGCAAAGACCTATTCCACTCTGAGAGGAAAAACTTGTCCAATTCTTCTATTTTGTCTGTCGTCTGCATTTTTGCCATCTCTAAGTTAAAACGAACGTCCTCATTATTGGGATCCAATTTCAAAGCACGCTCATAATTAAGGATAGCAGAAGCAATCTCTCCCTGTTTATATTTGGCATTTCCCAAGTTATAATACAACGATGCGGATACTCCCTCCTCCTGCAATACGGAGGTGTAAAGACTGTCTGCCTCGGCATATTTCTCTGCCGCATAAAGTTTGTTGGCCTCTAACATTCTTTTTGAATTAGCAGCCGACAAATTCAATGAAAATAGCAATGAAAATGCTATTGAAAATATGACGGAAATATATCGTTTCATCTATTGTACTTTTTTATCTTTTAAGACTCTTCTCTTATGCTATTTCTTTATTTGTTCTTCCAATGTGCCAATCACGTTAGCCGCCTTTTGATAGAGTTCGTCCATCGCTGCGGGACTACCTGACGACGGTGCGAATCGAGCAAACTCACATGTGTTCAACACGTCCATAAACTCTCTAACGACATCCTCAGAGACCTTATGCTCCGTAAGCTGCGTCTCTATATTATCATTATTAAGCTCTGAAACTGGAATGTTGAGTTTATCACTTGTATAACCCCACAAAGACTTTAACACCTCTTCGTAGAATGCTTCAGACTCATTCTTTGACAAATGTTGCTGAGCCTTTTTCAAGCGTTTGGTTGCCTGTTTGTTGGCACGTTTATTTTTCACAAGCGTGAGGTTTGCATTCTCTTTCAGCTGTTTTCTGTATAGGATAAAGAGCGTTGAGAAGATGCACAATGGTATGATGAACCATAGGTAGAAACCAACGCTTCCAAAGAACGGTGTCTGCTCTTTATCTATCTCCGTGTCCTTTGCATTGATGAAACGAATGTCCTTACCCAAGTATTTCACATCCTCTTTGTTGTTGTAGTTTGAAACTACAGGAGCATTCTCAGATCCAGTATTTTCGCCCTTTTCCACCTTGATAGTGTACGCTTCTGTTTTAAGAGTAGCGTACTTTTTTGTTTTTGGATCAAAGAAAGAGAACGTCTTTGATGGCACTTCGTATGTCCCAGCATGGCGTGGAATTGCGAGATACTCAATCTCCTTTGAACCATTGACCCCGTTCTTAGTAGCATTTATTTTAGTGTTTACTTTAGGGTCATACACCTCAAAGTCACTTGGGAAATCAACCTCTGGCTCTTTTGCATATTTAATGTTTCCTGAACCAGAAATCTTTATTTTTAGCGTAATAGCATCATTAGTTTTGACCTCCGTTGAATTGATGGACGATTCCATTTTGAAAGAACCAACTGCGTTGTTGAAATCAGCAGGACGTCCCTGCGTTGGCAAAGGCTTAACCTCTATTTTCGTACCCTTTATGTTGACATCCTTCTTGACACGCTGCGTTGTTCCGAAGAAATCATCCATATCCCAAAAACTATTGCCACGACGAGTCGGTCTAACTTGAATTTCTGCCACAACCGTCATTTTTCCAGGTTCAATCTCTATTGTACCCGATTTTTGAGGGAAAAGTACAGCTTTCTTTAAAATGTAAACGTAGTAGCGCTGACCATTATACGTCTCAACACCTGCGTTTCTTTCCTCGTCCTTTACATCTATCTCCTGAGCAATAAACCCTTTGTATTCAGGCAATTTAATATTATCAAGACCAGAGACGTTACCTTTGTGATAGAGCTTGATTGTCGTGACAATCTGTTCCTGCTCGTAGACATTCTTCTTATCATATTCTGCGACACAGAAAAGCTCGGAATCAGAAATTCCTGTATTGGAAGACTGTACCTGTTGCCTTGAATTTGCAGAACCCTGCTGTGATCCACTTTGTTGCGCCACCACCTTGATTGTCAAAGCATTAGACATAATCTTTTTGCCATTCAAGGTAAAGCGCGCAGGTGAAATGGTGAACGTTCCCTCCTTGCTTGGTGTCAAGACGTATGTATAGGCGACATTTTCAGTAGTACTCACAGATCCATTGATGATGGATACAGATTTACCCGAGCTGACGCTTGGACCCATCAAAACAGTGAAATTACTCAAGTCTGGAGCTTGGAAATCCTCTGGTTTAGCGTTCTGTATATCAAATTGTAGACGGAACTGTTGTCCCATAGCCACAGTTCCTGGTGCGCTTGCCTTAAAAGTAACGTCTCCACCTGCCATTGCATAAACGCAAGAGAGTGCTAAAGTGATAAGAAATAATAAAGTTCTCTTCATTTTTGTTTCGTACTCAAATTCTGTGCAAAATTACAAAAAATTAGAATCAATGACGCTTCTCTGCCAACAGGCTTACCAATCTTTGTCTGTTTGGAAGCGAGAATCTTGAGCCTCAACTTTACGCTTTTTCTGTTGGTCTTGCTCTTGTTGCTCCAATGCCTTCAGAATCTGCTCTGCATTGTCTTTCGACATCTGATCCTTATTTTGTTGTTGCTGTTCGTCTTTTTTCTCTTCTTGCTGTTGCTGCTGTTGATCATCTTTCTTATCATCCTTCTTATCGTCGTTGTTGTTCTGACCGCCATTGCTTGGCGGGGTCATATTTTGAAGGATGGCGGCAACCTTCTTCTCATAGTCCTGCGCCATAGCAAGGTTGAAACGTGTGCTATCATTTTCTGGTGCACTTTTAAGCGACTCTTTATAGTCCTTGATTGGAGACTGAACAGTTTTCAGATTCCCTTGCAAAGACTGATAGAATTGTTGTTTAACCTGATTTACATCTTGCCCTGCAGACTCAGCCTTCTCAATCATTTCATTGGTCATAACAATAGAATCTAATGGTGTGAGACGCTTCATTCCTGCATTACCCTTGTTGTGGTACATACTTGAGACAAGAGTCTTTTCGTCCTCAGAGGTAGTAGTCTTCAAAGTGGAGTTGATGGCCTTCTTCAATGTCTTATCAGCCATTTCATACTTACCGATTCTGTAGTCTGCATTGGCATTATTGTAAAGAGCGCCGCTACTTGTAGAGTCAATGTTCAGCGCACCAACATACTTGATTTTTGCATCGTCAAACTTTCCGTCCTCAAACTTCTCATTTCCACTATTGATATAGTCGCCTATCTGATAGAACGACAGTTTTTCAGTATTTGAGAAAAACAAAATCAGCAAGATGAGCAAGACAGAACCTGCTACACTGATTGCAATTATTTCAGTTTTGTTCAAATCAATCTTTCCCATATTTGTCCCTATTCAAACAATTTGAAGTTCTTGAATAAACCGTTTTTACGCTCTAAAATAAAGATCTCCACAACGAGCAACGCCAAAGCAACCCATGCAATCGGAGGAAACTGTTCATTGTATTCAGAATAGACCTTCGACTCTACATCACTCTTCGAGATTTTATCCAACTCTGCTTGAATCACCCTCATCGCATTGTTGGTGTTATCGGCTCGAACGTATGTGCCGTTACCTGCCTGGGCAATCTCCATACACATATTCTCATTCAATTTTGAAATGACAGTGTTCCCTTGTTTATCCTTTCTGAATCCATTCGTGCCTGGCACTGGAATCGGAGACCCTTCTGGTTTTCCTATACCAATCACGTTCACTTGAATGCCACGCTCTGCGATTTGCTTGGCTACTCCTACAGCGTCGTCCTCATGGTTTTCTCCGTCCGTGATGACAATGATCGCTTGTCCACGGTCTACATTCTCTTCTGAAAATGAACGACTTGCCATCTCCAATGCTGCGCCAATAGCCGTACCTTGTTGCTTGATAATATCAGGTTGAATGGACGAAATGAATATCTTAGCCGACGAATAGTCTGTAGTGATAGGCAGCTGCGTATAAGGATGCCCCGCAAAGATAATCACGCCGAACTTATCGTTATTGAGACCATCTAACAACTTATAAAGCATACGTTTAGACTTTTCCAAACGATTAGGCTGTACATCTTCTGCTAACATTGAATTAGAAATATCCAACGCCACCATCACCTCCAATCCCTTCTTCTTGACAGTCTCCAATTTTGATCCAAATTGTGGTCGCACAGCTACAAAAACGAGTGCTAAAAGAGCCACCAACGGAATGTAAAACTTTAAATGCTGTCTCGTGTTTGATGCGCCTGGCATCAAACCATTAAGCAACTCTCTATCACCAAACTGCTCCAAACGCTTCTTTCTGCGCTCTCTTGCATACACAAACAGTCCTAATATAACTGGTATGAGTACCAACAGATATAAATATTGCGGATTGGCAAATCTAAATAACATAATCAGTTCCTTTCATCTTTTTGATAATCAATCTACTTCCTACAACTCTCCTTACATTATCTCACGGAATGTGACGCAAAACAGTGTTTCGAAGCAGTACTTCACAGAGCAAAAGCACTATGGCCGCTATAGCAAATGGGAAATATCTCTCGTCCTTTTTGCTATATTCCGTAACCGAAATTTTCGTTTTCTCCAATTGATCTATCTCGCTATAAATGGCCTTAAGCGACTTATTATCAGTGGCACGGAAATATTGTCCACCTGTCTTTTGAGCAATGTCCTTTAACGTGGTTTCATCAATGTCAACTGGAATCATCTGACGCTGTACTCCATACACGGTTTTAAACGGATAAGGTGCTTGCCCTTTTGTTCCAACACCAATAGTATAAACACGAATATTGTAGGCTTTCGCCAGTTCAGCAGCGGTCAACGGGTCAATTTCGCCTCTATTGTTAGATCCATCCGTCAACAAAATAATAACTTTAGACTTGGCTTGGCTATCCTTGATTCGATTTACCGCATTGGCTAATCCCATACCAATAGCTGTTCCATCCTCTTCAATCATAGTCTCCGAAATACCATTCATCAAACCAACAAGGGCAGGCTTGTCCGTTGTCAGCGGACTCTGTGTGAAACTTTCTCCAGCAAACACCACAATACCAATATTGTCATTCGGACGAGAGGAGATAAACTCAACGCCCACCGCTTTTGCCGCTTCCAAACGGTTCGGTTTTAAATCCTCCGCAATCATACTACCAGAGACATCCATCGCCATGATAATGTCTATTCCCTCTACATTCTTATTCGACCAGCTATCCGACGATTGTGGACGAGCCAAAACAATGATCAACATAGAAATGGCCGCTAAACGCAAAACGAAAGGCACATGCAACAAATAGTATTTGTAACTCTTAGGTACTCCTTGGAATGCGGAAGTTGTTGAAATCTGCAAATTAGCTGTCAACCTTTTTCTCCGATAGACATACCAACCGATAAGAGGAATGAGCAACAACAATAAATATAGATAGTTGGGGTGAAGGAACGTAACATTGTCTAATGTTGGCGCAGAGAGCGTATCAACAGACGTGTTATGTCCACCATTACTCTCAATCAGATATGACGAGAATTTCAGTATTCCCAATGCAAGAAGCATAACCGCCAACACAGTGACGATAAACATCCCATATTTAGCAATACTGTTATTATTTTTATCAATATTATTCATAATGAATTAATTCTGAGATTGTAGTGTCTTTTGTTCCTCCTCCTTATTCGAGGACGCAACAGCAGGCTTCTCTTTCTTTTCTTCTTCGACAGGAATGATTTTAGTGTCATTCACAATCTTATACGCATTAAGTATGCTAAGTTCATTCTCCTCCTGAGAGGGTTCCTGCTTAGCGAACTTTACCATATCAGAAGTGAAGAAGATTTGTTTCATCTTATCCATCACAGGAGCGGCGTCTTGATTGTATTTCAAGGAGTCCAAAATCTCATCAGAGGTCATCTCTAAAGCAGATATTTTGAAACGTTTCACGAAATACTCACGCAACGTGTCGGTGATATTTGTATAGTACTGTTTTGTGAATCCTTGCTTCCAAACCTTCTCTTCTTGTATCTCGTTCAATTCTTCCAAGGCAATTTCGTGAGGAAGTCGTGTGTCTTCTACTACAATCTCTTGATTCTCTGATGCTTTCCTGCGTTTTAGATATTGATAAATGACATAACCCACCACAACAGCACAAGCAACCATCACAAGGATGGAAAGATAAAGGAACAAGCGAGCCCAATTGAAACCAGAATCGTAATTCTCTTCTATGTCAGTGATTTGCGCATGTTGGAAATCAGCCTCTATCGTCGACACATGCAAGTAGAATTTCTGTGTTTCAAGTTCTTTCAATTTAGTCAAGAATTTGAAAGGAGGAATCTCGTATCTTCCTGTATCAAAAGAAGTTACTAACAGATCCTGTTTTATCCTGATGCGTGTACCCGACTCTACCGTTGTATCTAATTTTGATATGCCAAGTATTTCAACGCCAGGCACTAAAGTGTCCGTTTCACTAATAACAGGGAAATGGACGGTGCTGTTCTGGGGCTGAACGACTTCTAAAAGGATATGTCTCTGTTCTCCGATCCGCATTGCTGCCGAGTCTATCGTAGCCTCAACAGTAACACTTTGCGAGAACACAGAAAAATTCCCAACGAAGAAGAGTAATATGAGTAAAATATAACTCTTTGGATTTTTCATATTGCTAAATGATAACTAAGCTCTTTGTTTGAAAAGTTTCATTAACGCCTTAACATAGTCGTCGTCTGTCGCGATAGAGATGGAGTCAACGCCACTCTGGTTGAAATATTGCTTCAGGATTTCTTGACGCTCTCTCCAATGTCTCTCGTATGCTTGGCGTACTCGCTTGTCAGATGTGTCAACCCACAAATCCTCGTCGGTCTCCGCATCTTTCATTTTGACTAAACCAACGGAGGGCAAGGTCGTCTCTCGCTTATCATAAATCTGAAGTGCGACTATATCATGCTTTCTGTTGGCAATGACGAGCGACTTTGAGAAATCCTGACTGATGAAATCGGAAATAACAAACGTGGTACAACGTTTCTTTATGGCGTTGGTCAGATACTGCAACGCTCCCTGTATGTCCGTTTTCTTGCTTTGAGGTTGGAAACTAAGCAACTCACGAATGATATAGAGGACATGCTTCTTCCCCTTCTGTGGCGGAATAAATTTTTCAATTTGTTCTGAAAAAAACACCACACCGATTTTATCATTGTTTTGAATAGCCGAAAAAGCAATTGTTGCGGCTATCTCTGCCATCATATCACGCTTAATCTGATGTGTCGTTCCGAACTCTCCACTGGCAGAAACGTCGACGAGCAACATCATCGTCATCTCACGCTCCTCCTCAAATACTTTTATGTAAGGCTTATTGAAACGTGCGGTCACGTTCCAATCAATATTGCGCACATCGTCTCCGTATTGATATTCTCGGACTTCCGAAAAGGTCATACCACGACCTTTAAAGGCGGTGTGGTACTCTCCAGCGAATATATTCTTGGAGAGGCCTCTCGTCTTTATCTCTATCTTCCGTACTTTCTTTAATATTTCTTCCGTATCTTTTATCATTGCTTTAAATTTTTAAATTGCATGAAAACAGATGCGAAAAACATTAAGGCACTTCGACGGCGTTGAGGATTTCGTTGACAATATCTTCCGAAGTCATATTGTTGGCTTCAGCCTCATAGCTCAAACCGACACGGTGGCGAAGCACATCCATAGCGATAGCACGAACATCTTCTGGTTTCACCCAACCACGTCGCTTGATGAAAGCGTACGCACGAGCAGCCAACGCTAAGTTGATGGACGCACGCGGAGAACCTCCGAATGAAATCATCTCTTTGAGACGTTCCAAACCATATTGTTCAGGGAAACGTGTTGCGTTGACAATATCTACGATATATTTCTCAATTTTCTCGTCCATATAGACCTCTTGCACAACTTTTCTTGCCTCAAGAATATCCTCTGGCTTCAAAACAGGCGTAATAGTCGTTTTCTCTTTCTGTATATTTTGGCGGATAATCAATTTCTCTTCATCAGGTTTTGGATAGGTGATGTGAACTTTCAGCATAAAACGGTCTACCTGTGCCTCCGGCAACGGATACGTACCCTCCTGTTCAATTGGGTTTTGCGTTGCCATAACGAGGAATGGCTTAGGCAACTGAAATGTCTCCTCTCCAATGGTTACCTGTCGCTCTTGCATCGCCTCCAACAATGCACTCTGCACTTTAGCAGGCGCACGGTTGATCTCATCTGCCAAAACTAAATTGGCGAAAATCGGTCCTTTCTTGATATTGAACTCCTCTGATTTCTGACTATAAATCATCGTACCAATGACATCAGCAGGAAGCAAGTCTGGCGTAAACTGAATACGTGCATATTTAGCATCGATTAACTGCCCTAATGTTTTGATGGCTAACGTCTTAGCCAAGCCTGGCACACCTTCCAAAAGAACGTGTCCATCGGCTAACAAACCAATCAACAAAGACTCCACCAAGTGCTTCTGTCCTACGATATTCTTGTCCATGCCCATAACAAGCATGTCAACGAACGAACTCTGACGTTCGATCTTCTCGTTCAATGCTTTAATATCAATCTGATCCATATTTCTCGCTTTTGTTTTTATCCTTTATATATGAATTAAACTTTCATTTTCTTACTCTCCTTTTAGAACTTGACGGCTTGGCTATTATTGCTTTTACCCGTTCAACATTAACAATAATTAAGTGTCAAGTCTCCTTTTTAACCTTTTTTACTAACGACTATTTTGGTTGAGAAGATGTTCTGCCACCTCATTTGCAAGTCGTTTACACTTTTGGGAGGTTGGGTCAACATAGTCGCTACCCAAATCTGGCACTTTCAACTTCATACCCGCCTTTACTGCGTCAGGCTTAGCAAGAACATCTGTGTTGAAATAGTATATGTAAACCCAGAAATTGAAGGCGTCTCCGTAAAGATTACGAGAGATTTGAGCCAAACGGCTACCCTCTTTGACTGTGTAATACTCTCTTACAACGACCGTTGATTGGAAATTGAGTTCTGGATGTTTCTCGTGCATGAACTTCACCAAGTCAGGATCAAACTCATGGGTGTTGAGCGGTGTCTTCTCGCCACTTTCCAAAGGTTGAATGTCTGTCGTACACTTCTCAGGTGTCTCGTAGCAATCAACAGGTTCTTGTTGCTCTTCAAACTCATCTTCCTCCGTTGCAGGGGCTTCCGACTGCTCAGCCTCATCGGTTGCGTTCTCATCAAAGAATGTATCCACCTCTTTCAACTCCGTTGGCTCTACAACCTCTTTTTGTTCCGTCTCTCCACCCAATCCGAAGAGGTGGTTGTCCATCGCATATTTTGCGCCAAACAGAACTGCCAGGACAAGGACAAGTAACAACAACAACCATAAGAACCATTTTTTATTCTTCTTTGGCTTTTCCTGTTTCTCGTTCTCATCATTTTTCTCATCCTCCTTCGCCTCAGACTCTTCTGTTTTTTGAGATTCCTCTTGAGAATCTTCTTGAGGCTCCTCTACATACGCAGTCTGTTCCATTTCCTGGGCATCAGCCGTTTTTGGGCTTTCAAACTCCTTTTTATCGTCATTCAATTCCATACTTTCCTCGTTTTCGTTATCAATAGTTTTTTCTATGGTATTATTTTCTGATGTTTCAAAATTAGATGTTTCAGTATTATTAGTCTCTTCCTCCGATTTTTCACCATCTTTCTCCTCACCCGTATCCGAAGTGGATTCAAACTCCGATTTCGTATCTACCGTCTCATCAGAAGGTTCAATTTGCGTTTCCTCTTCAATGGTTGAGGTCTGACTTTCAACAGATACAGCCTCAAAGATTGGTTCTGAAAGCTCGTTTTGTTCTTCCGTAACCATCTCACTGACAACAGGTTCTGCGGCTGACGATGGTTCTACTGTCTCTACAAACTCAGAAAGCTCGTTCTCAGTGGAGGACTCAACAAGAGTTTCCTCTACCTCTTCATTTTCGTCGTCTGGTTCTGGCGGATCTACAGGTCCGTCTTGGCGGATGGTATAGGTCAACAGATGAGCAAAAGGCAGATTCACCTTGTCTTTCACCTCTTTCGTTGGAGTGAAGGTAACCTTCTGATAGGCAGGGATAATGATCTCATCTTTGGTGCGAACATTGACACTTTTACGTTGCTCGACCTGCACTAATTTGAATGTTCCGAATTCAGGAACTTTGACGATTCCATCACGTTTCAGAGCCTCTTCAATAACATCAAAAAGAGTGCGGAGAAAACCGTCTGTCGTCTTTTTCGAGACACCAGCCTCCTCGGAAATCTTTCCGTATAAATCTTGTAAACTTTTTTTCTCGTTCATATCGTAAGTCTACCGTTTACTGATTTAGTTTTTCCTTAAGCACCGCACTCATTTTAAAAGCCAACACTTGCTTAGGAGGGGACATCAATCGTTCTTTAGAAACAGGATCGACAAAGATGCGTTCTTTCTTTCTTCTTGCTTCAAAAACGCCGAAGCCAGATACGGAAACCAAGTTACCCTTGCACAACTCGTCCCCGATATTATTAGACAGTGCCGTGAAAAGAGCGTTAACCTCCTCACCACTGATTTGCAAACGATTCGCCATTTCTATGGTTAATTCCTTAGTGTTCAATCTTTTTAATTTTAATATAATTAAACAAAAACTACCCACGAAATTAGTAAAAAAAATAAAAAGGTGCAAGAAGTTTGTTAGAGCGAACTTTTGCACCTTTTTATGTTGACGTGAAGAAGAGTCTTCTCCGACGACTCCTCTATGGTTGAGAAGTAGTAAAGGCATAGGTCTTAATTTGTACCTATTCTTCACCTCTTGTATAAATTCAGGTCATCATCACATTAAATAGACACATTTGTTATACAGCTACAAGCTCACCCCTTCTCTGCTCTCCTCAAAAGTTGCTTGCTCATCTCCTTGCGGCAGACTCTCTTGCTGATTGTACGGGAGGTCAATGATGGGCTGACCCGCAGCGTCACGCACGACAAAACTATCAACTACGAAATTGCTATTGCCTCGCCATGGGAGCGCATGTTTATACTCCTTATAGTAGAGGTCAATCTGGCGGCCACCCATCGTCATCATCTGCTGGGCTGCCACTTCGTCTTCAATTGAAAAAATGAATTCGTTAGATTGGATTGAGCCAGACATCTGCGAACTCTTAAATCCACTCTGTATCATCTTTCCCTCGTAGGTCTTGAATATATAGCCCTTCTTCACCACATAGTTGAGTTCACCGCTCTTAACCCCTTCTCCGAAGACAAAATAATAGCGGTAATAGACCACTCCTGCAATAATCAGAATGACGAGAAATGGCAATGTGAAAAATATTTTCTTCATTTATCTTTTCTTTTTATATTATTTGACAAGCTTTAAAGAGGTTGCCTCCTTATCCTTATAATTTTTCTTGTCAAACTCATTTTTTTAGAATTGCATCTGCAAGATTTTCCAACGCAGAAATGTCGCTATCTTTCATCACACTCTTGATCGTGACGGTTGGTTCAACAATCTCAAGGCCTTTCATTTTATCCAACTGTTCCTTCATCGTCCTTGCCGCAGTTGGCGCCCACGTGCCATTCTCAATGATACCGATCCGACGGTTACGGAATCCTTTAATCAATAGTTTATGGAGGAAAGAGAACATTGGAGGAAAGACACTTGCATCGTATGATGAAGCTGCAAGGACTGTTGCTCCCATACGAAAAGCATCTTCGACAGCCTCTGCCATATCATCGCGACATAAATCGGTGATTGCCACTTTCTTAGCTCCTTTCGCTTTAAGAATCTCAGCAAATTTTTCAGCCGCTTTCCTAGTGTTTCCATGAATAGAAGCGTATGCCACCAACACACCTTCGGGCGTTTCAACCTCGTAGTTACTCCAAATAGTGTAAAGACGAAGAGCCTCCACCATTTTTTCTCCCTCCAAAACAGGACCATGAAGAGGGCAAATCCTTTCTATGTCCAAAGTAGAGGCCTTTTTCAAAAGAGCAGCCACCTGCGCACCATATTTTCCGCAAATATTGAAATAGTAACGGCGAGCCTCGCACGCCCAATCATCAGGATCAGCATCGTAAACACCGAATTTTCCAAACCCATCGGCAGAGAAAAGAGTTTTCTCACTTTCCAAATAAGTTACAATGACCTCTGGCCAGTGAACCATTGGTGCGCCAACAAACTTAAGCGTGTTATTTCCTATATTAAGAGAGTCTCCTTCTGCAACGACCTGCGTCTTGAATGTTTTTCCAGGATTGAACTGACCCAAGAACTGAACGGCCTTGGCACTGGCGACGATGGTGATGTCGGGGAAAAGAGCAGTCAGAGCTTCAATCGACCCACTATGATCTGGCTCCATGTGCTGCACAATCAGATACTTAGGCGTTCTGCCATTGAGTGCCTTTTTCACCTTAAGCAACCATTCCCCCGTTTTGCGAGGGTCTACGGTGTCTACGATTGTGATATCCTCATCTTCAATAAGATACGAATTATAGCACATACCCTCAGGCACGACATACTGACTCTCAAAAAGGTCAATATTCCGATCATCTACACCAATGTATTTTACAATAGACATAATCTGCGTTTTTAGTTACTAAATTTATTCTCCAAAGTGCGAATTTATAGATTTTCAGGGAAGAATGCAAAAGGAAGATGAGAGTGGAAATTCATTTTATGGGTGCGGAGAAAATCAAAAAAATGAAGTCTACAAAAAAAATTAGCAGAACCCATAACATAGAGTCCTGCCTATTTTTTTCATACTTGGAAAGCCCTTCAGAATATAGGGAATTCATCATTTTAGCATTCCAATCTTCTTTGCCGTCTTCACAGCCATGGCATAGTAAAGATATGCCTTATGTTCATATCCCAACAGAAAAGACTGATTGGAAAGAGAAAGTAGTCTATCAACCACCTTAGCCTTACTTCTAAAACCCTCGTTCGTTATAATCCGAATCCAATCATACCGACCTCTCAAAGAGTCAATTTTTCCGACAAGGGGAAACAACTCTATAGAACCATTCATACACCTCAATTATAAATTCTTCAACATTTGTATGAGCTCTTTGTCACTATCACTCACCAATTTAACGTTGTCTACCACACGCTGGATATTCTTAGAAATTGAAGCGAATTCTTCAGAAATCTCCGACATAAGCTGCTTATTCACACTACCCAAGCTTGACTTTGCCTCTTTGTTGCCTTCCTCAATCTCATCCTTGATATCCTCTAAATTCTCCTTCATATTATTTACCATAGTACCAAGTTTTTCCAACATCTCAGAGAAGCCATCTTCTAATTTTTCAGGCAAACTTGTTACTACTAAGAGAATTGACTCAACTGATTTCTGGCTTGCTTCCATGGCTTTCTGACTTGACTCAATTTTTGCAGACAATGAAACAATGGCTTGAGACTGGATTTGCGCCTCTTTCTTCATGCGTTCCACATTCTGCTCTACAGAAGCCTTCAAACTGTTTATCTCATCCGATTCTTGTAAACTTGCCTTTTCAAGCTGTTTTTTCACATCAACCAGCAGGGCTTTAATTGACTCTTGTTGCTTTGCAACCTTGTCAAAATTCTCAGTCAATTCATTTTTGTCTGCATCTAACTTAGCGACAATGCCTGCGACAAGCTCTTCTTTACTGCTTTTCAAAAACGACATGTAAATACACATTCCTAAAAAGAAAGATGCCGCGGCCGCACCACACATTACCATATCTTGCTGCACAGCGTGTAAAAGTACAAAAACCGCCCCTGATAGAAACAGAGAGCTAAAAAAAATTCTTCATTATAAAATCAATTTAATCTGTTTTTCTATAAGATTCTTTACATAATTACGACACGCTCCTCCGAAAGCATCACAAATTCCTGTTTTCAAAGGATATTTTGCTCTTAAATCCATTATCGCATCAATGAGAAACCTTTGAAAGTTCTTCGGGAAATATGGCAATGCATTTTTTAAATCTGTTTTTTCAAATAGTTCTTCTGTTTTTTCAAGAATTTCTTCATTGATCGTCTTCGCATTCAAATCCGTTGTTATCATAGCCGTGAAACAAATACCATACCATTCACCATTCACAAAATTCTTTGCTTTGTTCAAGTTTTCTTTCACATTACATAGATGCTCTTCTATGT
>CAVKBM010000041.1:0-15304 GCA_963654355.1 Bacteroidaceae bacterium
ACACCGTGTCCTTGAACATGATAGGCGCATTGGGATATTGCTCCAGCAATCCTTTTGACATATTGTTTTTGTTGCCCAACAAAGAAGAATAAGTGTCGTTGCTGATGCAACGTTGCATCTCTCGTTTCGCCAACCGCTCTTTATGCGCATAGAGAATATAGAACAATCGTTCCTCATTCGTTTTGCAATGACACAAAATCTCCGTATGATTGGTCAACGTAGTCAAGGTGAGCACTTTGGGCATTTGTCCAGCCATTGGTTGGACAATTTGCACGGTCGCTGGTTGCACAATTATGGTACTCTCCTCGGCTTTTGCTGTAGTTGTGTCTTCTATTTGTCCAGCTGGCAACTGGACAAATTCAGAATTCAAGTAACGGCATGCCTGTTGAGTTCAACGAATTGAACATAGTTATGGCTTGTTCTATCTGCCAACTCTTTATCTCAATGATTTGGCATTTGTTCAGGAAACCATTAGCCAATACGTCCAAGTTTGATTCTTGGTAGGCATGAAGTTTCTCATAGAATGACTTGAAATTGCGGAAGAAATTCGTGTACTTGTTCTCTTTTTGCTTTCGAGGGAATTTGTAAACCGCTTTCTCAGCATCGGAAAAGGTTCGAGCTTCTATAATATTTTTCAGTTCATCCTTATATAGTTCGTTGATGGAAACATTCTCTAATATCTTCACGTTCTTGGCTTTATTCCAGTCTTTGTCGATTTCGATTTGCTTCCTTACGTCTGCACGGTATAGTATCTCAAAGATGGAGTCCAAGCTCTGCTGCAAACTTCTTTTGAGACCAGCCGCTTCGTCCGTGTCCGCCATAGAACACAAAACCTCAGTTATGCGCAAGTGCATAGCTTTCAGGAGCAACAAGAACGTTGTTGTTCTCTGTTGCCCATCTATCAAGTTCAAATAACCTTCTTTGGAGCAGTCAATGATGATAGTTCCAAAGAAATACGGGTCTTCTGCCTCCTGAGCTATATAAGCTTCTACATCCTGCCAAAGTTTGTCACAATTAGTCGTATTCCATGAATACGCTCTTTGGTATTCTGGAATGCGGAAAATATCTGTTTTCTTAAGATAAACTCCAATGGTTTGAAGTTTGGGTTCTATTTCCTTCGCCATGTCTATTATTCATTTACATCACCTTAATTGATGAAAATCAAAAATTAATCAGTATGCTAAAAATAGCGATAAAAACCATCAATTTTCAGAGGTATTTTTTTGAGAAAGAGGATATTTACAAATTATTGCACCTATCTCTCCCACCCATCAAACACTTCCTCTCCATAGACGTCATTCTCGTCTGAAGAGTGGAGCGGATACCACACTTGGGCGAAAAATGGATTGCCTTTGGCTATCTCACCATAACGCCATGGAGTCGGCATACACTCAGGACACCAATGTCCTCCCAATAAAATCAACGACGGAGATGCCTTGAAACGATGTCCAAACTGACACTTCCACTCCAACTGCGTGGCACGATCGCCTTCCGCCATCGTCTCACTCAAACATTTTCCGCCACGAAAGGCTGCGGCAACCTTCATATCATCGATATTCCACTCGCTGACAGGCTTCTTCTCGTCGTAGCCATGATCTAAATAGACTTTCTTGTCTGACGGATGCGACAAATCCTGATGCTTCCAATCTGGAATCTTCTTCCAACGCTCTACAGATCCATAATATGCCGTTATTCGCTGTTTCTCATTGTGCTTGATCCACCACTGCGTACCCCACTTCTTCTTGTATGCCATCGGACGCATAGCCAACTTGATAATCCAAGCAGGAACAACCGCAGCCAACGAATAGAACCACGGCAAAGATTTTCCCATTCCTTTGAAATATTCGTCAACAGGCGTATTAGCACGGAAATGGAGATAATTTTCCAACACATCAGAGTCTAAATACCATTGTCCGTGGAAGTTTCGAAGGACAAACCACTCGGGATTGAAAATCTTCTCGGGACGTGGACAATGGATCGCATCCAATAGTTTGCATTCAAACTCATAGTTGCTCAAACGATATTCTGGTCCGCTACCAATGTTATAGAAACGATTCCAAAACTCGTCCGGAACATTGTCTTCACAAAGATTTGCCAACACCCGACCACTGTCCTCTACCGTACACCATTCCAAGACACCTCGCAACGGAACGTGGAACATAATCGGATCATAGTTCTTCAGAATAGCGGGATATAGGATTCCCGACTGACGAAGACAGACCCAATTTTTGATGCCCGACTCCACGATGACACGCTCCGCCATCGTCTTGCTGATTGCATAGTGGTCGTAGACACTAATACTAATAGGGTCGCCCGTCCTACCCCAATGGATAGGCTCGTTGCGGTCGGAGGTTTGGGCTACGGAGCCTATGTAGCACACTTTTATCTCATCCGCATTCGGCTGCGCCAACACCGCCTTTGCAATATTCTCCGCCGCCAAGACATTAACACGACGAGTTTTATTAGGGAAATAATCCGCAGACGGAGAAACCATACCGCCGACGTGAAGCACATAGTCAGCGCCACGAGTGGCATGTTCCACATCCTCATAGTTAGTGAGGTCTCCCCATACGATGTTGATTTTATCAGAATATGGCTGCAGTTTCTTTTTGTTTTTTTTGCTTGGGCGAGCCAAGACAGTGAGGTCGAAACGATCTAAACGTTGCAAGAACTCCTGAAGACCAGCCGAACCCATAGTGCCTGTAGCACCCGTCAGAAACACTCTCTTTTTCATATAAAAAAAATAGAAAATAAAAAATTTTGAATGCACAAGATACAAAAAAAAGCCACACTCATAAAAGTGTGGCTTGCGCTCCCTCTTGGGCTTGAACCAAGGACCCCCTGATTAACAGTCAGATGCTCTGACCAACTGAGCTAAGGAAGCATTATTGCTTTATTTCTCAAAAGCGTTGCAAAGGTACGACTTTATTTTTGACAAGCAAAGTTTTTCAGCAGTTTTTTCAACATTTTTTCACATTACACTTTTAGCACATTCTCGGGCAAGAAAATCTCCGTACCTTCCGTTGGCTTCAAAGGCTTTTCTTTTAAGAAAAGAACGAGATGCACAGCTTGATTGGGTTTGACGAATGGCAAATACTGCACTTTCTGTTCCAACTCATAACGCAAACGATCAGCACCCTCTTGGTGAGTCCATTTACATTCCCCTATCAAAAGATGTTTTTTGTCGAACGACTCTGCCACAACATCAAGTTCCACCATTTTGCCCTCTTTATTTTCAGGAGGAAAGATTTTACCCCACCAACGAGACGCTAAATCATACGGAATTCCATTGATGACATTTCCACTCACATAGTTACGACAAAGTTCTTCCCAACACAAACTCACATATCGGGGAAGCTGTTCTTCTACAATTTTCATCACCACATCCACACGACCCAATTCTATGATTGAACGATACGGGACAATAAACTGGTAATAAAACCGCAGCAAGCTATCATTTATATGATATATTCCCTTCTTACTTTTCTTTGGATCTTCACCGAAAGGCACTTCCCGATAGACATATCCCAAGTCGCGCAATTTCCCCAAAGGTTCTGAGATTTTCGTGGCCTCCTTTCCTGCACGAGTTGCTATTTCAGTAAGTTTATTAGCCCCATTACCGATAATAGTGAGAAGAGTTACCGCCTGCACAGTGTCTCGCATATCATCACGCAACAAACGTTGAGGTTCCTCAGACAGTGGTCCTTGAGGGTCTAACACGACCTTTTGTATTGCCGTTTCAAAATCCACATAATCATTCCGCAATTCCCAATAACGAGGGATTCCACCCCACACAGCATATTCTCGCACAGCCTGTTCAGCATCACATTCAAGTGCTTCTGGCACAAAACCAACAGGGATAGGAGTCATTCTAATTATCTCATTTGCAAGTCCGTACAGCGGAGATTGACGGTTCAAAACATAACCATGCATCAACTGTTGAGAAGACCCACAAAGTATCAAATCAAACTTGAGGCATTTCTCATTCAGCAGTTTTTGAATAATAGAAGGCAAGACCTCGCAACTCTTCACCAAATAAGGGAACTCGTCCAAGCAAACTGCGATTCGCTCCTTCAACTGACTGTTCATTGAACGGAAAAGAGCTTCCCAATCAGGATAAACCACCTTATCAAACCCTTCGATAACGGTTGCAACCATCTTAGCAAAAAGCGACCTTTGGACGCTCTCCGAAGAAGTGTCACTCAAGAAATAAAGACTTCCCGATAGACTCTTCAAAACGTGTTTAATCAAAGTAGATTTGCCAATTCTACGTCGACCATAGACAACAATAAACTGAGGAGTCTGCCTTGACAGTGCACCGTTAATACGTTCTATTTCCGCACCTCTATCTATTAACTTATTGAATTCCATATAGATAAAATTATCGTTCACAAAGATAATCTTTCTAAACCATAATCTTACAAACAATCCATAAAATATTTTCAGAATACGAGAATGACACTTTTTCTTCATACAGGTTCTAAAAAAAGGGATACATAACATAGTCCAATTTTACAAATTGCTTGTATCTTTATAGCAGTGTTTGACTATAAAAGAAACGCTATGAGCCACACAGAAGACCGTTATATTAGTTTGCTGACCGATTTCGGGTTTAAGCGCATCTTTGGCACTTCGCCAAACAAAGACTTGTTGATTGATTTTCTAAACTCTCTTTTCGATGGAGAGCAAGTTGTCAAGGATGTTACTTATCTCAACAGTGAGAAAATTGGAGACATCAGCATTGAGCGGAAGGCAATATTTGATGTGTATTGCGAGAATGAAAAAGGAGAAAAATTTATCGTGGAGATGCAGAATGCTTTTCAGCAATTCTTCAAAGATAGGTCATTATATTACTCCACATTTGCGATTCGAGAGCAAGCGTCCAAAGGTATGGACTGGGATTTTTCATTGTCTCATGTCTATGTTGTCGCTTTAATCAACTTCAATATGCACGAGGAATCATTCTATCCTGATGATATTAACCACGACGTTGGATTACTTGACAAAAAAACGCACAAAGTGTTCAATGACAAGTTGACTTTCAAATATGTAGAAATTTCAAAATTCACAAAAACAGAAGACGAGCTTGAAACGCCTTTCGACAAGTGGCTTTTTATTCTACGGAATCTTTCCAGACTTGATTCACAGCCTGCCGCTTTGAAAGAGAAAGTGTTCACTAAACTTTTCAAAGAATCAGAGATAGCCAAATTCAACAAGGTTGAACTTCACGAATACGAGGATAGTGTAAAGGTCTACCGAGACTTAAAGAATTCTCTTGACACCGCTTTACGGCAAGGTAGAGAAGAAGGGCTTGCAGAAGGATTACAAAGAGCTGATGCCAAAATCAAAGCAATCGCCCATTCCATGCTTGAAAAAGGGATGTCCAAAGAAACGATTGCAGATCTCACTGGACTGTCGCCAGACGAAATACATTAACAAACACGGCGCAGAGATACGTTTTTTTCCTTTCCGCATCACCCTTCGTCACCTACTCTTTACACTTTATTCATTGATTTTCAATGTGCGGCTATTAATGGCGCACAAATGCGATGAAGTCAGGAAATATTTTCAGAATACGAGAATACAACTAAATAAAAAGCAGTTGGATAATAAACAATCAGCACTTATGGAAAAAAACTATTGGTTAGTTGGCTTCAACTTCGGAGGAAAAAATTCACAACTTGAAAAATTCATCAAAGAAGGCATTTGGGCAAGTGGATTCGAAGAAGAAAAGGATCAAAAGCAGTTGGATCTCGTAAAAAAATCAAGAAAGGAGATATTGTTATTTTAAAATCCTCCTTTACAAAAGGTCCAAAGCACAACATTTCGGTTACAGGTGTAAGAGCTGTTGGCATCGTAGAATCGGATATCAATGTCGTTTCAAACAAAAAATATGTTGAATGTTCTTGCGCCGTACGTTATATCAGCACAGAATCGAAGGACTTTGAAGGTTTTGCTAATATGAAGACTATCCATTTGTTAGACGACGCTAAGGGACGAACCTTCATTGATTATGTCAACGAACTATCGTCTCCTAAAAGCCAATATCAAAAGTACATTGATTTATTAAAGGAAACTCATAATCTCGTTCTCACGGGTGCGCCTGGAACTGGTAAAACTTTTATGGCTCAGAAAATCGCAGAACAAATGGGTTGCACGAAAGATGAAATGGGTTTTGTGCAGTTTCATCCATCCTACGACTACACCGACTTCGTGGAGGGTTTGCGTCCTTTCGAAAAAGAAGATGGTCGGATAGGATTCGAACGAAAAGACGGCATTTTCAAAGAGTTTTGCAAGAGAGCAATAAAAAATTTGATTGACTCTGAAAAAACAAATGTAGAATCTGTGAATAAAATTGACCGTAAGCCATTCGTTTTCATCATCGACGAGATAAACCGTGGAGAGGCTTCAAAGATTTTCGGCGAACTATTCTACGCCATCGACCCAGGCTACAGAGGCAAAAAGGACGTGTGTGTGAAAACGCAATATCAGAACCTCATTCCAGAATCAGACACCTTTGCAGACGGTTTTTTCGTGCCTGAAAATGTCTACATCCTTGCCACTATGAACGACATCGACCGCAGTGTCGAGAGTATGGATTTTGCCATGCGCCGCCGCTTCACTTGGAAAGAGGTAGCACCTGCCGACACTCAATCTATGCTCGACAGTCTTGATTGCGCCAATAAGGCAAAAGGCGTGATGACTGAACTGAACTCTGTCATTACGGACACAGACGGACTTGGAGAGGCCTACCAAATCGGTCCCTCCTACTTTCTGAAATTAGGCGAGAACGGGGGCGATTTCACAAAACTTTGGGAGATGAACATCAAGCCTCTGCTTCAAGAATACCTCCGAGGCTTTCGTAAAGCCGACGAAATTATGAAGAAGTGTTACAACGCCTACTTCGGAGTGAAAGACAACGAAATTGAAACGGGCGAGACTGAGATGGACAATGAGGATTAATTTAACAGACAACAACATCAAACAAGACAATGCTGGAACATTTCAGCGCAATGACGTTTCTGCATTATTCCCACTTGCAGGGAAAACCATTGAGAAACTCTGTCAAGAAAACAAAGACCTGCTTGTTTTTCCATACAGTCTGAAAGAAACGGAAGACAAGATAGAAAAATCCTATATCTTGAACATCCTCAACACAGAAGACTCCGAAAAAGTACGCATCGTAACTGGGAACATAATGGGCTTCATTGGTATAGGTAACCTTCAAGTAAAAATAAAATCAAGATTTGACGATGGACGAGATGATTATCTATTACATTATATGTTGCAGAAAGTGCTTTCTATAAATCTCTTTGATTTAAATCACAACAACAACCGAGACGACATATTTGATTTTGTTATGTTTTTGTTTCCTCATTTTTTGAAAAAAGCGTTGAGGCAAGGCATTTACCGCGAATATCATAACTTTAAACATAACGACGCAAATGTCAAAGGTTCTATTGAGTTAGGAAGGCACATCGCACGCAACATTCCATTTGTCGGCAACGTAGCATACTCCACTCGCGAATACTCTCACGACAACGATATGACGGAACTTATCCGACACACGATTGAATTTATGAAGTCAAAGCGATACGGACAGGCAGTACTCAACGTAGACCAAGAAACGATTGAGAACGTAAGGACGATTGTTGCCCACACACCGAACTACATGAGAAACAATCGAAACGTCATAATAAACAAAAATCTACGCCGTAAAAGCCACCCTTACTATACTGAATATCAAATTCTTCAGAGTCTTTGCCTACAGATTCTGAGAATGGAAGAAATCAAATATGGTGAGACAGAGGACGAGATTTACGGCATTTTATTCGATGGTGCATGGCTTTGGGAAGAATACATCGACACAATATTGTCCTCTAAAGGGTTCATACACCCTGAAAACAAAAAAGGGAAACACCCCATCCACCTTTTTGATGACGGAAAGGGACTTCGCTACCCCGACTTTTACAAAGAAGGAATTGTTCTCGACGCAAAATACAAACGATTGGAAAACCACAAGCACGTTTCTGAAGTTGACTGCGACGACATTCACCAATTAATTACCTACGTTACCCATCTAAAGGCTTCAAAAGGGGGATTCATAGCACCCCTACATCAAAAACAGGTCAAGGTTCCCCACTCTAAGCTAAATAATTTTCCGTCCACATTATTCATCTTTGGCATAGAGATATGTCAATCTGCAACCTCTTACAGCGAATTTTGCCAGAGGATGAAGGAGAGCGAAGCGGAATTTCTAAGCACTGTGGAAAGCGAATATTAACCAATAAGACCTTTGTTTCGAAGAGACTTCAAAGCATTATAAATAGAAGATTTTTTTCTATTCATTTTCTCACACAATTCCTCAACTGTCGGCTTCTCATCGGTTGACATCAGTCTCAATATTTGCTTTTCAAGTTCGGACAATTCGGAATCTTCTGCCGCAATAAAAATTTCACCCTTTCTACGCAAAATAATATTAAACATTCCTTCCGTTTCATATTCAGGTTTCGGCAATCCTGCACTTACCATCAACTTATGCATTCTACCGATACCAGAGCCTACATGTTCAACCATATTCATCCGCATAAAGAGGCTGAAAACAAACGGATTCCGAGACAAACTTTTCCTGCCAAAATGTTTTGCAACTATAGGAAGTAACCCCCCTGGATTATTTATTTCAATTCTATCGTCATAAACCTCTACATTCGTAAACGCTCCCTGTTCGTAATAGTCTCGGTGGGCAAGGGCATTCACCAAAGCTTCACGGAATACATCCAAAGGCATTTCCCAAGATTCAGTTCTTGGTCCTGTACCCTTTATTTCATATTCCACCCTTAATTTATCCTGAATCCAATTAAGAGCCCTCTCATATTGAAACACAAGAGGTCCTCCAAAAGTCTTGTCATCTATAATATTTAGCTTATCTGTCCCCTTGAACTGAACACATCTAACAACCGCATGAAAAAAAATGTTTTCTGGATGCTTTGCAAAAAAAAGTATCGTACCTCGTTTTACATCACCATCTTCCGTAAACGCTTGTATATTCTCAAGCAATTGTTCGTCATCAACACTATTAGAGATGAAGGCTTCACGACGAAACCTCTTCATCATATCAGAATCTAAATGAGCATAAATATCATACTTTTTAGTTGGAATTGAATCGTAGTAGATTTTTTCTGCTTGCTGAAACAACTCACGAATTTCTTCTACATTAGTAAGTTTTTGACTATTAGCACCTTCCCTTACAAATACATTTCCACCGAAGAAATAAGGAACTTGTCTACCCGCTGGCACTTCCACCACCCAAACCGCTTTGCCATCGACAACCACCGAATACAAGTCACAATGAAGGGCAGGAGATATTTCTCCAATAGATCCTTGAATTGCCGAACGTTTCGAATTATCTATCGTCGCTCCTTTTATAAAACCTTGATCATCCACTCCGATTAAAACATAGCCACCCGCAGCATTTGCGAAACTACACACTTCTTCAGTTATGTCCCGAACTTTTTGGGGTACAGTCACCTTAAAATCAACATTATAAGATTCGCCTCTTTCCGCTAAACTTTTTATTTCTTCTGCCGAAATCATTTCAGGTTATGTTTTTGTTTATGCCCCAAATTACAAGCTTCCATTGGAAATTCCAATTTTT
Organism: Bacteroidaceae bacterium; assembly: GCA_963654355.1. Taxonomy (GTDB): domain Bacteria; phylum Bacteroidota; class Bacteroidia; order Bacteroidales; family Paludibacteraceae; genus UBA1181. The sequence goes on from CAVKBM010000041.1 coordinate 9,656, forward strand.
CCATTGGAAATTCCAATTTTCCATTGGAAATTCCAGATTTTCCATTGGAATTCCACTGGAAAAAGTAAAAAAAATCGGATTTTCCATTTTTCCAAATAACAAAAACCGCAAAGAAAAGCTCGAGGAGATCCTACCCCACCAACAACTTCAGACTGCGTACACCTTCACTGGTTCTGATCTGCAACAGATAAACGCCTCTCTCTAACCTAACCGAATGGGTTATCTGATTTTCTCCACACAAGAGTTTTTTAGAAAAGTCTGTTTGCTTGACCCCTTGCATATCAACAAGGACAACATAGCAAAAATCAACTTTATTACTATTTATAGACAAATACAAATCATCATCACTATAATAAGCGGAAACGCTTTGTGCCGCTATTTCTGTATAAACTGGCTTTGAATAGGTTTCCACAGAATCTACCTTAGGCAGGTTCACATGTATTGATCCCGTTTTCTTTGCTTCTACATCCGACTTACTGACAGATGTTACCGTGAACCAAAATATTCCCGCTTCCTTACATGTCCCCGAAAACTCTACCTTGGCAGCGTCATTGTCTATCTTCACCTCCACTCCTTCCGGCAAATGCGGATTCCATGTTACAGTGACCGTCTCCGCATTCAACCAATTATAATAGAAGTAGGTGAGCATTGAGTCTTTCATCACCTCCTGCATAGAACCACCTGCACCATGCTTCACAATTTCTGGCAACACCCGATCCACTATCAGCTTTCCAACTCCCGAAATGAAATCAGGATAATCATCAGCCGTATACTCTCCAGATTTGAGCGTAACATCTCCTAAGGTTGCATTTTCAACAATCAAGTTTTTGTTCAGCACCAACTTTGCACTGTCTTTCACAGCAACCATCTGCGTCTCCGAGAGAACATTCACTTCCAAAGTACCTGCATCGACATAAACTCCCATCGTACCAATAGCATCTTCATTGTTGATAGCCAGCGTTCCTCCGTTGACCGTCCAATAACCTGACCATTTGGTCCCATCTATATTGGCTGTCAGTTTAGAATCTCCCTCTTTCGTCAAATCTTCACTTCCATAGAGTTTTCCCTCAATGGTCAACGCTCCGTTTCTTCCCGCCACACTGATGACTGAGGCGTTTTCAACTGTGATATTGGCATTTAAAACAACCGCACCATCTTTCACACGCAGGTTTCCTCCCTGTAAAGTCAGATTCTTGATAGACGACTCATTAACAAGTCGAAGAACTCCTTTCCGCTCTACCGTAACGGGTGCAGTATGATTAATTCCATCCACAATAGAGATCCCTTGACGAACGATTACCGTATCGTTAGCCTCAGGTACGCCACTTGGGTTCCATCCTGTCGTGTCCGTCCACATCTTCTGTGTGTTTCTATTGTCATAGATATACGTTGATGCTTTTTTACGCCAAGCAAGCGTTAAGATGCTGTAAGGAGGACAGTTGACAGAGGACAAACTTCTATAAGTGCCGATAGTTTTGCTCATATAGTCTTTCAACGGACGAGTCATAACCACAGTCGCTTCCATGCCTGCTGGGGCAAAATCTATCGCGACAGTCTGACTTTCCCCTCGCCTATTTACCAAAACTATGGTGTAGGCATCTTCCGCAGGACTTTTAAACGCACACACGATAAGCGAGTCAGGGTCGGTGGTTTGTGCATCTATGTTCTTCCACCCACGTTCAATAAATTTCGAGAAATGACGCACTGCATGGTAGTCGCCACTAACAGTATATCCTGCTTCCGTATCATATCCTTTTTCAGAGAATTCAAGATTTATCAGACCATCGCCAGTGTCTCCCCAAATCAAATTCCAATGGAGATAGGCGGAAACATGATTAACAGAAAATGCGTATGCCAGGAATGTAGCCGTATAGATGGCATCCATCTCCTCGTGATCCCGCAACGTGCTGTTCTCATCCATATACATGGGTTTCTCTCCTAAATAATCTGTCGATAGTTGCGTCATCGCAGCCAAAAAATCTTCTGGATAACAGTAGCGTAGTTCTCTCGCCTCATGCGTCTTCAGCCCACTATGATAGTAGTGGAAATTATACCCGTAGATAAGACTTTTATCTATCTTATTTACATATTTCTGCACATTATTCCAACCGATCCCCAACACTTCAGGGCCTAATAGTTTGGGTTGCCGATTCATTCCCGAGATCGACTTTGCAACAGCAGTCAACGCTTTCGGATAGGCAGCGTAGCCATCAGACTCATCCACCTTCAGAACCATTGATTCGTAATCTGTCTCACAGTCAATCTCATTTTGAATGCTGACATAGTCGGGATAGACGCCTACATTCTGATATTGCAGAAGCGAACGTTTCCACCAAGAGGCATATTCATCATAGACAAACTGTCCATCAACTTTTTTCAGTGTTCCTTTTTCAGACGAGTTACTGGTTACGCCCGAAAGTGAATTGTTAGCTTTCAGCGATGCTGGAGCAGTCCATGAAGACATAGCCAAAAAGCAGTCATCGCCTCGTCTTCGCTTTACCTCTTTCACGATCTCTGCATCGTATGTCAAGTCCGCATTCTCTTCTTGCGCCCAATTGGCAATACGGAAGGCTGTCAATCCTAATCCATCCACCAAAGTGTCGTATAGTTCCGTCTTATTTTTATGGGTGGTCAACCAGTCTAAATAATAGACAATGCTACCTCCAATTCCGTCGATAGTTTGAAACTCCTTTGACGGCGTAATCGTCACGTCAACCGCCGATTGGATAGGCGTAGTCAACATAACAGACATGATGAATAAAATAGGTCTGTATAATTTACTCATACGCACTTATAGGTTAAATGTCTCGCAGCCTCTTATAGAAGAGATTGCGAGACATAAAATTCTACTGTCTTATATCTTTATTTCGACCGCAACAACGTGAAGTGTCCCGTGTAGACTTTCACGATTTCTGGGATTCGAACGGTGTACCAATAGTCGGTCGACGGCATCGCGTGTCCGTTGTATGTTCCATCCCAGCTTGAACTGTCGCCACTCAACTCAACGAGTTTCTTTCCGTAGCGGTCATAGATGGTCACCGTCGATCCTGGGTAGGACTCCACAATGTTTGAAACGTCCCACTGGTCGTTCACTCCGTCTGAATTCGGCGTGAAAGACTCTGGAATGCTGATGGCAGGGGCCTTCGTCTCGAACATCAGACTACCCTCGCAGCCGTTCTCGTCTTTTGCGTAGGCGGTGTGGAGCGCGTAGCCGACCTTATCGAAGAGGTTGTCTTCCTGCCACTCTCCCTTGTCTATCCTATACTCGTAGGATGCGGACGTCTCGTTCAAAACAACGATTTTCCTACTGCGGAGTGCGATTGAGTCGACTCTCAGCTCTGGCGTCGGAATGACCGTCATCGTTGCGCTGGCTTTCGCCGTACCGCAAGATGCAGTCGCCACCTCTACGGTGTAAGTCGACGTTTCTGTAGGAGTTACCGTCAAGTTGGCCGCGTCGCCGACTGTCGTTCCCGCCTCGTCCGTCCATGTGTATGTGGTGAGGTCGTCGCCTGTCGCACGAGCCTTCAGCATCTTGCTGCTGCCCTCGCAGACAGACTCGTCGGATACCGAAACCTCTGGCTTCGCCTTCACAGAGACAGGAATCGTGCCTTTCACCTTGCAGACATTTCCGCGGGTGGCGGTGAAGTCGTATGTGGTCGACTCTGTAGGAGAAACCGTACGGTTTGCGCCTGTCGTGCCGTCTGCCCATGTAATCTCTGCATCCGTCTCGTTGAGCGTTACGGCAATGTCCACCGCATCGCCCGAACAAGAAACGGCATCCTCCGTTACCGTGAAGGTTGGGTTGGTTATCACTTCAAGCGTGCCAGCGTCTCCCTCTTCTGGCAACTCACATACACCGTTTGAAATTTTGTAGGTGTATGTTCCTGCGTCTTCGGCAGTCGCTTTCGCAACGCTTATTGAGAGCCTGCCTGCCTGCTCCGTCAGCTCTTCTCCATCTTTATACCACTTGATGTACGCCCCCTCGTCGCTTGCCTTGTAGCCTGTTGTGTTGAGGGTTGCGGAGAACTTAGAGCCTTCACAAATCGTCTTCGTGAGGTCTTTCCAGTCTGCCGTTACCGTGATCGGCTTCACTTCGATGGTCACGGTGTCGCTCACCTCACAGACATTGGTCAATGTTACGACATATTGCGTGGTCGTCTCCGGGTTGACAGTTACGGAAGCCGTCGTGCCGACAGACTCGCCTCGTGTGGTCGTCCACTTGAGGTCTGTACCCTCATAAGTCGCATTGAGCGCTATATTCTCGCCACCGCACGTCTTGTAAAGTTTCGTCTCCTCACCTTGAACCGTGATTGCTCCGTTCAAGATGCCTTTATCTATCTCGACCTCGAAGGTCTTCTTCAACGCTTTCGCACCCGAACAAGCGCCTGCCGAAGCCTCAACAGTGAAGGATTTCTTCTCGCCTGCCTTGCCTATGATGGTTGGTGTCTCGTACTCGTTTTCTTCCGTTGCCGCACCGTCATTCCAAGCGTAGGTGATGATGCCAGGGTTAAGACTTGTTGCCGTTGCAACGAGGTTCGCCGTCGCCCCTGGGCAGACTTTCTCGTCGCCTGTGATGTCAAGGTCACTTAAATCGTGAATATCAACATCAAGGGATACACGATTTTTCGACTCACACTTAGCAGTCTCTGTTGTAGTCGTATTAATCTCGTAATAAGCACCAACGTAGTACGTTCCTGTTTTGTCTACAGTTGAAGAAGCCAACGCCGAGGTCGACGTTTCGCTGTCAAAATACTCGTAGGTAACGGTCAAGCCGTTCTTCTCGCTGACATACTTTGACAAGTTCACCTCGCCGCCACATTGCGCCGCGATGGTTGTCGTATTCAACTCTGGCAGTGCGTGGATGGTAACCTTGAGCGCCGCCTTCGTGCTGATGGCGCCACTCGTCAAATGCTGTTGTGCAACGTAATAGATCTGTTCGCCCACTTCGTCGGTTGTCGGAGTAGGTGCTGTTTCCGAGCCCTCGCCAGTCTCCGTGGTGTACCACAAGAGTTTGTAGTTGTCGGCACTCTCGACCGTCTCGTTGATGGTGGCGGTGAGAGCCGTTGCGGTCGCACCCTGGCAGTATGCCACCGGACTAACCGTTGGAATTGGCGAGTCGCTGATAATGACATCGACCTGTACCTTCTCGCTCACGCATTTTCCGTCGGTCTGGGCGACATAGTAGGTCAAGGAGACATCTTCGCCCTCTGGCCATGTCGCATCGTATTCAGGTGTTGGAACGCCGTCCAACAAATTGCCTTTCGCATCATACCAAACCAAAGTGTTGCCCTCGTCCGGCGTTGCCACCGTAGGATTCTTCGTCAGCAAATCTTTGAAGCCGCCTGTCTTACCCTCGCTTTTCACATAGTTCACGACGAGGTCGCCCGTAGGCGCCTTCAGCTCGGTGACGTTAACATCAAACTCCACTTTCTCACTTTCGCAGACATGTCCCTCGGCAATCGTGTAGGCGGCTTGCACGCTCACCTTCGTCTTGCCTGTAGCCCATTCAATTTCGCTCTTTCCGTCCCATGCCTCGCCGCCGACAGTCCAGACGATGGAGTCGCCCATCAAGTAGTTCTTCTTGTCGGCTCCCGAGATGGCGATGAGATCGTCGTGCGTGTCGCCTGCACAATAGTCGTAGCGGTTGCC
>CAVKBM010000042.1:0-15277 GCA_963654355.1 Bacteroidaceae bacterium
CGTATACGAATGAATACGAACGTATTATCAATTAAAGACTGGACGCTTGCTTATTTATTTCTTGGTTAGTAAGCCTTTTATTTTCAAACACCCAACGCTCAATCTCCTTCTTTGAGAACATCAGTCTATGACCTTTTTTATAATGAGGGATCTCCCTTTTTGAAGCCAATACTCTTATGTAGTTTGCCGTGTAGCCTGTAAAAGCGGCCACATCAGGAACCATCATAGTATCCTTCTGTTGATGTTGAGATTTACATAACAACACATTCTCTAAATCCTTGATTTTTTCTTCAAGCCTCTGTATTGACGAAAGCAATACCTCAATCGTATCATTCATTCCTTCCAACTGTCCAAATTCCTCTATTTTCATACCCTATATCTTAAATTTCTTGATTATTGAATAGATGGATGATACGCTCGCGTATTCATATTTCATAGACAGAAATTCCATCACTTTCATTTTTGATTGCCCTTGGACAGACATAAGGTTCTTATACTCACGATAAACCGACTCTTCTCTAAGACGTTTCTTTTTCTTAAAATCCGTCTCAAATAAATTATTTTCCATTTTCTTTTTTATTTTTGTTTATTAATTTGCAATCAAGGCAACTGAACAAATTGAGGCAAATTTAGTAAATAAAATATTTTACACTGTTTTTTTTAAAAATATTTTTAAAAAGTATTAAAATATTTTTTCCAATGAACGAAATAATGCAACAAGTGGTGAACGCCATAAAATTCAGGTATGGAATTAAGACTCAGAGGCAAATCTCGGAGCGTCTGTACTCTGTATCGCCGAGCTATCTTTCAGAACTAGTGAACGGCAACCTGCCAATAACAAAAAAAGTGACTGAATATTTCAAAAGCGAATTCAACATAAATCCAGAGTATATGACAACTGGCAAAGGGGAAATCTGGTGCGACAAACACGATTCCTCTTCATTCACTGTCCAGACTACAGAGACGGCTCAACCTGCCGAGAATCATACAAATCCGACGGATATCGGCGACAGACACGAAAATTCAGCCCAAAGAGTCCGAAAGAGCGATGCTGATTCACTTGAAGAAACGCTAAAGACATTGAACGCCGCCCTGAACGAAATCGCAAAACAAAGGGAGCTTATCGAGAAGCTCGTTGACAATATGATAGAAATATCAAAGAACCTCACGAATTCAAATATTGAAAATCAAGGTAGGAAAAACTGAGGCATAAGGTCTACCGCCGCCCTCTTCTTACTGTCCAGTAAGTGCGCGTAAATTTGCGTCGTCTCTAAATTTGAATGACCCAGAAGTTTAGAAACGGTGTAAATATCCGCGCCGGACGACAGCATCATAACGGCGAAAGTATGGCGGGCGCAGTGGAACGTTATTTTTTTAGAAATTCCAGACTTTCTTACCCATCTCGCAATGTGTTGATTCACGGAAGAAACGACTGGAAGCGGAGAGAAGACGAACATATCGCCATCACCCCTTCCATCCATCAAACGGACCGCATTTGGAGATATGTCAAGATATTCCAGCTCTTTTGTCTTCTTTTGTCGAAACGTTATCCTTGTGTAGCCTTGCACCTCCGTTATATCGTTCCATTTCAATTCCTTTATATCTGAAAAACGAAGCCCCGTAAAACAAGAAAATAGAAATGCCCTCCTGACCACATCATTACCGCAGTGGGTGGACATCAAGACCCTGACTTCATCCACAGTCAAAAAAGAACGCTCCGTCGTTATTGGAGTTGGTTTTCTCGCCCCCTTTATAGGATTATAAGCAAGAATCCCTTCGGAAACGGCGTCGTTCAAGCATGCAACGATTTTTGAAATGTATGCGCAAACCGTGTTATTCGAGAGTGTCTCGCCACCATTGGAAGACTGTAGGAAATCGCAGAGAGAACCGAACCATTTGGTGTCTATATCCATGAGTAGGACGTTGCGCAGCGGAAATCTTGAAATCCTAACGCCCACCGCCCTCCATACAGCCGAGGTTGACGCACTCCTCTTCAGCGCCCGTGATTTAAAATATTCAATAAACCTTATATCACCTTTCTTTGATTCAAACCCATAGCGTCCGTTCCTCATCTCAACGATACGTTTTGCAACCACCGCCTCGGCCAGGGACAAAGTCTCCCTGTTTCTGTCCTTATCGGTCCTGCTCTTTTCCGGTATCAAGTACAGCCTCAGGTATTCGTACGTGCGGACACCTCCCCTGTAAATATCAAGGTACAGAGATACATTGCCACTCTTCATCCTTCTTCTTCTTAGAATAACCGAATCTTTCCGATTTGCCATTTTACACGCATTAACATAGCAACAAAACTACAACAAAAAACGATTAAATAGAATTATATAACAATCAAAAAAAATATATTAAATTTGCGGTTAACAAACTGATTGCCAATACAATCAACTAAAGCTCAGCAGGTTAGCCAAAATAAGAACACAATTGGCCCTGGAAAGTTTGAAATAAACGTTTTTTCTATACACTAAACAAAAAAGTAAGCCACAAGAATCTTTTTCTGTAGCAATATTTATCAATATATGAACTTTCAAGAACGTATTCATCAAGATTTATATGAATATCTTCGTATGGAACAGTTAGTTGACAATATGTTACCCACTTGTCCCGACGTTGAAGAGAAATGGACAGAAATATGCGAAGAATATCTGCCAGATGGTGTTCGAGAATTTACAAACTACCCCACTGCATCTTTAGGTTGGATGATGTACGTCGGTATGGCAATCGCTATGTTTTGGGATGAAAATTGGACAGATTACAACGACATTGACAATCTCTACGAAAACATCCGAGATGAACGAGGTTACGACCATTTAGACGAATATGTGTTAGAAGAAGTGCTTTCTCTAAAAAAAGATGAAATAAAAAAGGTTGAAAACGTCGTCGGGGAATGCGCTGCCCGCACATTGAGCAATTTGCAAAGAGAAAAAATCCAACCCGGCACACCAGAAGCATTCAATGCATACATAGACTGTCTTCACGAACTTTATCTGATGGGATGCTACATTCAACTAAACGCAATGGGGTATCACCTTGTAAAGAGTGAATAAGACATATCCACTAACAAAAGGGGACGTGTAATTTTACTCGCCCCTTTTTACAGATTATCGTAAAATCAATAAAGCGTTATATACTCATACGAGTTACCGACAAACGTGAGATATTTCTCAAAATTTTCACGAGTGATGACAACAGTTCCCCTACAATCATTGGGATGGAACGAAAGAGTTGTCGCATTTTTCAAATTATCATCTAAAAAGAGATGTACATGATGTTCTCCATCATTAATCAATCCGAACGGAGAAACACTTCCTGGTTCAAGACCTAAATAGCGCATCATTCTTTCAGGAGAAGCAAACGATAATTTACCACACGATGGGAGTCCGTTAGATATGAGCGACTCCTTCAATCGATGTTCTAAATCATGAATATCCAAATTGTGGTTGCAATCAAAGCATACCAAATAATGCTTATTTCCCTTATGGTTGCGGAAGAAAAGATTTTTACAATGGACGCTGCCATCATCTTTCCACCAACGTCTGGCTTCTTCAATGGTTTTACCCTCAGGGTGGTGATAGCATGAAAATGGTATATTATGTTCCCTTAAATATGAAAAAACAACTTCTTCCCTCGTCATTTCATTCATTATCATATAAACTCAAACGATACAAAGGTAAAAACATCTGGGAATTAAGAAACATTGAGAAAGGAAAAAATTAACAAATAGGCAATAAAATTTTCAGAAAACCTATTGTATTATAATGTTTTACAACATACATTTTACTTTTTTTAAGATTAAGAAGTTCAGTGTTGTACAAATAAAAAAACAAATATATCTTTGCAGTTGCTGAGGTGAAGATGAAAAATGAGCCACAGCGAAGGTTTAATTAATCAACCAAAGGTTGAAAATCGAAAAGGAAAACGCAAAGAAAGCGCAACTGTTAAATAAATGGGAATAACTGAAAAAGAAACATTTAGAAACAAGCGACAGCGTTGAACTGAAAAATTGTTTTGTGTATGATATCTAAAATTCTGGTTGCAAACAGAGGCGAGATTGCGATGCGAGTGATGCGTTCTTGTAAAGAGATGGGCATTAAGACATTGGCTATTTTTTCTGAAGCCGACCGCACATCGAGGCATGTGTTTTTTGCAGATGAGGCTGTATGCATAGGTCCAGCCCAATCGTCAGAAAGTTATTTGAACATTGATAAAATTATTGCCGCAGCGAAAAAATTCAATGCCGACGCAATACATCCTGGCTATGGTTTTCTATCGGAAAATGCTGAATTTGCAAAGCGTTGTGAGAAAGAGGGAATCATTTTTATTGGTGCACCACACGATGCAATCTGTCAAATGGGAGACAAGATTACTGCTCGTAAACTAATGATTGCAGCGGGGGTTCCTGTTGTTCCAGGAACAGAAGAACCGCTCAGCTCTTACACGGATGCTGTCAAAACAGCGCAAGAAATTGGATTCCCAATCATGATTAAGGCCTCTGCAGGAGGAGGAGGAAAGGGTATTCGAATTGTTCGTGATTTATCAGAATTGAAAAACGCATACGAAGGTGCCATTTCTGAAGCAGAATCTTCTTTCGCCAACGGAACCGTCTACATAGAGAAATTAATTGAAAAGCCTCATCACATTGAGTTTCAAGTTTTGGCAGACAAACATGGGAATGTAGTCCACCTATTTGAACGTGAATGCTCCATTCAACGTAAGCATCAAAAAGTCATTGAGGAGACCCCATCCCCATTCATTTCAGACGAGACTCGTCATAAAATGGGAGAGATTGCTGTTCGTGCTGCAAAAGCAGTTAAATATGAAGGCGCAGGTACAATAGAGTTCATGGTTGACGAAAACCAGAACTTCTATTTCCTAGAAATGAACACTCGTCTGCAAGTAGAACACCCTATCACAGAAGAAGTTCTCGGAGTTGATTTAGTGAAAGAACAAATCAATGTTGCAAATGGGAAACCATTACGCTTTAAACAAGAAGATTTATACCAGCGCGGACATGCTATTGAGTGCCGCATTTGCGCAGAAGATGCAGAAAACAACTTTGCTCCCACACCAGGTATTATCAAATTAATGACCGAGCCATCAGGTATCGGTGTTCGCGTAGATAGTTTCTGCTATGAAGGATACGAGATTCCTATTTACTACGACTCTATGTTGAGCAAACTGGTGGTTTGGGCAGCCAATCGAACCTACGCAATTGAGCGTATGCGTCGTGTTTTGTACGAATATAAAATTACGGGAACAAAGACAAACCTCTCTTATCTTCGTAAAATTTTGGAAGTTCCTGACTTTGTAAAAGGACACTACACAACAGCGTTTCTTGAGGAAAACAAAGAAACATTAGACCATATCACATTGGAAGAAGACTCTGAGGAGACACACAAAGTGGAAGATATTGCCGCCATTGCAGCATACTTTGACTACTTGCTCAACGAGGAGCGACCAAACGTATGCAACACAAACGACAACCGTCCAATTAGCCGTTGGAGAGAGTTTGGAAAGCGTAATAACATGAGAAGTTTAGGATAAATTCCGAACTGAACAATAAACATTTTTTTAATTAAGTCATACAGCATGAAGATAAAAATCGGAAACAAGTTAAAAGAAATTTCCGTTGTCAGTCAAGAAGGCAACAAAGTGGAAATTTTGGTGGACGATAAAAAATATAATTTGGACATCGTAATGGCTGAAAATGGGCTTTGCTCCATTATCACAGAAGATGGACACTCCTACAATGCTGAATTGAAACCCAGCAATAACAATCAAGAATACACTGTAAGTGTCGCTTTCAACGCTTTTGCTGTCGAAATTGTCAGCCCATATCAATATGGCGCAAAGAAAGCTAAATCAAACGAGAAACAAGATAAAATATTCTCTCCAATTCCAGGTAAAGTGGTTCGTGTCATGGTAAAAGAGGGCGACCAGGTAAAAGCAGGTGAGCCTGCCATCGTCATTGAAGCAATGAAAATGCAGAGTGAATACAAGGTGAAAGAGGATTGTATTGTGAAGAAGATTTTGGTGAACGAAGGCGACAACGTAGCTGGAAACCAAACTTTGATCGAATTGTCCGAAGTCCCTGTATTAGAGGAAAGTACGAAAGAATAAGTGTCAAATATCAAAAGAGATCGAAAAAAAATAAAGAATACATGGAATCGTCTAACAATATGAACAAGTTTTTCGAACTGAATAAACTTGCGGAGACAGGTGACCCAGTCCGTATCGAGAAGCAACACCAAGCTGGCAAATTAACAGCCAGAGAGCGTATTGCCATACTGCTCGACAAAGGTTCATTTGTTGAACTTGACAAATTCGTAATACATCGCTGCCACAACTTCGGTTTGGAGAAACAGCAATATCCCGGAGACGGCGTTGTTGGAGGTTATGGTAAAATAGATGGTCGTTTAGTGTATGTTTACGCATACGATTTCACGGTGTTTGGTGGTTCATTGAGTCGCACAAACGCGGACAAGATAGTGAAACTTCAAAGGTTGGCACTGAAAATGGGCGCGCCAATCATTGCTTTGAATGATTCGGGAGGCGCAAGAATACAAGAAGGTGTTTCAAGTTTAGCCGGATACGGAGACATTTTCTACCAAAACACAATCGCGTCTGGTGTAATTCCACAGATTTCTGTGATATTAGGTCCATGCGCTGGCGGTGCATGCTACTCTCCCGCATTGACGGACTTCATTTTTATGGTGAAAGACCATAGCCACATGTTCGTTACAGGTCCTGATGTTGTGAAAACCGTCACACACGAGGAAATCGATAAAGAAGGATTAGGGGGAGCAATGACCCACAACACAAAAAGTGGCGTTGCACATTTTCTTGGAGAAAATGAAGAAGACACATTGATGATGGTTCGTGAGTTACTTTCATTCCTACCATCTAACAATATGGACGATGCGCCTCGTTCTCCTTACGCTACAAGTATGGAACCAGATAGCACAGATTTGGACAATTTCATTCCAAAAGATGCCAGCAAGCCATACGACATGAAGGAGTTGATTGAGAGCATCGTAGATAATGGATATTTTTTCCAAATTCAAGAAAATTTCGCTCAAAACATCTTAGTAGGATTTGCAAGAATTGAAGGAAAAGTTGTTGGTATCGTAGCCAACCAGCCTGCACTCCAAGCAGGTGTTTTAGACATAGACGCTTCAACAAAGGCTGCTCGTTTCATTCGATTCTGCGATTGTTTCAGTATTCCAATCGTTTCGTTTGTCGACGTACCTGGGTTTATGCCAGGTCGTGTCCAAGAACATGGAGGTATCATCCGACACGGAGCAAAAATTGTTTACGCATACGTTGAAGCAACAGTTCCAAAGATTACCATTATCACTCGTAAAGCATACGGAGGTGCTTACATCGTGATGTCAAGTAAACATACAGGTGCCGATATAAACTTCGCATACCCAGACACTGAAATTGCTGTTATGGGACAAGATGGAGCTGTGAACATTCTCTACAAGAAAGTTAGCGAAGAGGAAAAGGCAAAAGCGAGAAAAGAATATGAGGAAAAATTTTCAAATCCTTATCGTGCGGCAGAGTTGGGCTACATTGACGAAATCATACTTCCTTCTCAGACAAGAGAAAAGTTGATTCAAGCCTTGGATATGACACACACAAAGATTCGTAGCAATCCTGCTAAAAAGCATGGGAATATCCCTCTATAAAAGAAAATTTTCATATAAACAAAAAGGGTGAGATTCTATAATCTCACCCTTTTTGTTCGTAAAAAATCTAAATTTGTCAATAAGTATTAAAAGAAAGTACAATATAAAATCTTCTATTTTTCTAAATTTGTTATTATTAGTCAAATAAATTAAAAGTTCAACTAAAAAGTCGTTCGTACCTCAATGAGAAAAGCAAAAACATTAATAAGTGCTATGCTACTGCTTCTGATTTTTTCGCAAACGTTAGGACAGAGCGTTGGCTTGGTACTTAGTGGAGGTGGAGCGAAAGGTTGTACACACGTCGGTGTCATCAAAGCACTTGAAGAGAACAACATTCCGATAGACTATATTGCGGGAACGTCCATGGGTTCAATTGTTGGTGCGCTCTATGCAATGGGCTATACACCCGAAGAGATGGAACAACTACTAATCTCAAAAGATTTTACGACATGGCTAAAAGGCAACATTGACGAAAAAAGTAAATTCTATTTCAAGGAAGAAGAAGAGTCTCCAGAGTTTATCAGTTTCAAACTAAACATTAACGATTCTTTAATCATAAAACCAGACATTCCGAGCAGTTTGCTATCTCCAGACCAATTAAACCAAGCATGTATGTACCTTTTCTCACAAGCGAATACTGCCTGCGGAGGAGATTTTGACAGTTTGTTTGTTCCTTTTAGGTGCATTGCGACCGATGTCACACAAAAAGGGGAGTTTGTGCATAGAAATGGCGATTTGGGAGATGCTGTTCGTACTTCTATGTCTTTCCCTTTTGTGTTCAAACCTATTCGAGTTAATACACATTTAATGGTAGATGGTGGTATCTATAATAATTTTCCGTTAGATGTGATGAACGAAGAACTAAAGGCTGATTACATCATCGGAAGTAATGTCAGCGAAGGCGTTTCAGACGCTGAAGATGGAGATCCTATCGCTTTGCTTGAAAATCTTATTATACAGGACTCTAAATATCAATTACCTAAAGAAAAAGGAACAATAATTGATTTTCATTACAAAGATGTACGATTGTTGGATTTTGACAGAGCAGAAGAACTAATTCAGATTGGATACGACAGCACTATAGCCCATATTGATGAAATAAAAGCAAAAGTGCTTAGAAGTATCAGTGAAGACTCGCTTAATTCAAAGCGTTTCGCTTTCAACCAAAGGAAACCACAACTACTCTTTAAAAATGTTATCATACGAGGCGTGAAACCACTACAGCAACGGTTTATCGCAAAAACATTCCATGCAAAAAACAATTACTTCAGCTATAACAGTTTTCGCAGAAATTACTTTAAACTATTATCAGACAAGAAAATAGCAGAAATCATTCCACATGCAACTTGGAACCCAGAGATTAATGCATACGACTTGATATTAGATGTAAGATTGAATGATCATCTCAAATTCGGAATAGGTGGAAATATCTCATCTACGACATCCAATCAGTTGTATATTAGTGCAAAATATATGGGGATAAAAAGATTGTCTTACGATTATTGTTTAGACGGACAAGTTGGCATCCAGTATAAAAACACACATTTTCAAGCTCGTTTTGACTTCCCCTATCAATTTCCGTTCTGTTTGAAATTCATAGGAGACATAACACATAACAGCGTATCTATCAAGCAGAATACATTCTATGAAACAGATATTCCAATGGAAGGATTCAATACTGAATTCTATTCAAAGGGGAAATTGTGCATTCCTTTTCTTCTCAAAGGAGAGATAGACGCAGGCGCAGGTATCGCAAAAATCAAAAACAAATATCATGGCCTATTTTCCAATGATGACGACACCTACGACATATCAACCTACAATTTAGGAAATGTATCAATTTCATATCGTCATAATTCATTATCAAACAAACAGTTTGCCACATTTGGAACAAAGGCTAAAATTGCTGTCTCTTATATTTTCGGAAAGAAATTAAAAAAAGAAAATATTATGATTGACAGCACCGAAATCATCAACACCCTACATGACAGATTGCAATGGATACAAGTTTCCGCTATGATAGACCATTACATTCCGATTGCGAGACATTTCTCATTGGGATTAATGGCTGAGGGTGTCTACTCTACTCACGGACTGGAAAGCAACTATATGGAGACGCTACTCATTGCACCATCTTTTACCCCAACCACACACTCAAAAATGGTATTCAACACGGCATTTTCCGCTAACACCTATATTGCTGCAGGTATCAAACCAATTGTTAGGATCAACGACTTGCTACATATCCGAATAGAAAGTTATGGTTATGTTCCACATAAAGCCATTTCTCCCAATGCCACCTTCAATGCCACATACGACAAACCTTTCTCAAAAATTTATTGGTTAGGCGAAATGTCGGTTGTCGCACAATTAAAATACATCACGGCAAGTATTTACGCAAACTATTATAGTTATCCGAAAAAAAATTATAATTTCGGGCTGAACATCGGCTATTTAATTTTCCACGACAAGTTCGTTGAATAAAAGCCATACAAGATTACACTTTCATTGAAAGAAATTTCACTCAAAGAAATGCTTTGTAATTTAGCCGAAATTCGTTTGACTAAAACAAATAAAAAAGATGGACAAAAAAAAATTTACTATTCTTCTGACTTCCCTAACGCTTGCGACAGGATTTTTTTCTTCTTGCCAAAAAGATGAAGGAGAAGGAGGTAAGGGTTCTATTTATGGAACAGTTTACAAAATAATCGACGACGGCAAAATCATCAAGAGCGGAGATTCTTATATTTTTTCAGTAGATACTGTCATAGCAAGAAGTGAAAATGTCTATATACATTATGGAAGTAACCAAACTGGCTATGACGACAAAACTGGTACTGCAGAAAACGGAACTTTCAAATTCAAGTATCTGACAGACGGGAATTACACCGTCTATACATTCTCTGATTTGGCTTCGGGAGAAAAAACTTCTGTTTCACAAACCATTAAAATCAGCGACGGAAACAGCGTTGATGCAGGCACATTCTATATCACAGATGGAAAAAACAGTGGAAAGTCTGGTATTGTAGGGAAATTAACAGCACAATATATGAAGAGCGAAGACACAGATGCGGTTGATGCAATAGGAGAACGAGTATTCATCAAAGCATACGATGGTACGGAAGTTCTCTCCGACACTCGAACAGATGACAACGGAATGTTCTCATTTCCTAAATTGGATCCTAAAACAAAGTACTATGTTTACGCTGTCTCTGAATTATCCTCAAAAGGTCCAACATACGCTGAAGGCGTAGTTGTAGAAACTGGAGAAGCTGGAACAATAGTTATTTCTGACAATATAAATGTGAAGTTATACTAAAATCACATATATAAAAGAACAAGCCGAGGCAGGGTTTCTGTCTCGGCAATTTGATTAATTATAGCCCTTGTTCACAAACAATGGAAAAAGAATATAGACTTTCGGATTTTCTTCCAACCACAAAAAAAGAAATTGAACTTCGCGGATGGGAGGAGGTGGATGTGGTTCTTTTCTACGGAGACGCATACATCGACCACCCATCTTTTGCAGGCGCAGTTGTGGGTAGGATCTTGGAACACGAAGGACTTCTGGTTGCATTGGTGCCACAACCCAACTGGAGAGACGATCTACGAGACTTCAAGAAATTGGGGAAACCACGTATGTTTTTCGCTGTTTGCGCAGGTTGCATGGATTCTATGGTCAACCATTATACCGCCAACAAACGACTTCGATCTGACGATGCATACTCTCCTGATGGGAAAGCAGGATTTCGACCAGACCGTACATCCATTGTTTATTGCAATATTCTGAAAGAACTTTATCCTGATGTCCCAATTATAGTGGGCGGTATAGAAGTTTCACTTCGTCGAATAACCCATTACGATTACTGGGACGATGAATTAAAACCTTGTGTCTTAAAAGATACAAAAGCTGATTTGCTGATTTACGGCATGGGGGAATTACCCTTAAAAATGATATGCAAAGAGATGAAGAATGGGAAAAAAATATCCGAACTCACGGATATACCACAAACCGCCTACATCACTGACAATCAAAGTATTTCAAAAACTGACATAGAAACAATCACACTATTCTCTCACAGTGAATGTTTGAAAGACAAGGTCAAACAAGCAAAAAATTTTCGTATTGCAGAAGAAGAATCAAACAAACTTCACGCTGCTCGATTGCTTCAACAGATAGACGACAAACATACAGTCGTTATCAACCCTCCTTTCCCTCCTATGACGACAGAACAGTTAGATTCAACATACGACTTACCCTTCACCCGCCTTCCTCATCCAAAGTACAAGGGTAAAAAAATCCCCGCGTACGACATGATTAAATTCTCTGTAAACATTCACAGAGGATGCTTTGGAGGATGCTCTTTCTGCGCAATTTCTTCCCACCAAGGCAAATTCATTATGTCTCGTTCGGAAGAATCCATCTTAAAAGAGATAAAAGAACTGACACAACACCCAGATTTTAAAGGATACCTCAGTGACCTAGGCGGTCCATCTGCCAATATGTACAAAATGAGAGGTAAAAACTCCAATCTTTGTGAAAAATGCAAACGGTACTCTTGCCTATTTCCATCCATCTGCAAGAATATGGATACAGACCATAGCAATCTAATAGAACTATATAAAAAAGTTGATTCTATACCACATATCAAAAAATCATTTATTGGAAGCGGTGTACGTTATGATCTTTTGCTACAAGAAAACATTGACGAGAAAACTCATAAAAGTCAGGTGAGATACATGGAAGAACTCATTAAAAACCACGTTTCAGGCCGTCTAAAAGTGGCACCCGAACACACTTCCGACAATGTATTGAACCTAATGAGAAAACCATCCTTCCAACTTTTCTATAAATTTAAAAATTGTTTTGACCGTATTAACAACGAGAATGGGCTAAAACAACAACTGATACCATACTTTATTTCAAGTCATCCTGGGTGTAGGAAAGAAGACATGGCTGAATTGGCCTGTCTTACTAAAAATTTAGATTTCAAATTAGAGCAGATACAAGACTTTACGCCAACGCCAATGACATTGTCCACTGAAATATACTACACGGGGATACATCCTTATACATTGGAGGAAGTATGGACACCACATAGCAAGGAAGACAAACTTGAACAGCGTAAATTCTTTTTTTGGTACAAAAAAGAGAATCAAAGGGACATCATCAATGATCTTCGTAAAATCGGAAGAACAGACTTAATCGCACAACTCTTTTCTTCCACAGGACCAACGACTCAAAATCAAAAACAACGGGAAAAAGAATTTCATAAAGAAAGAACAACTCAAAAAATGATATGCAAACCAGTTACAGACAAACACAACAATAATAGGACTAAAAGACGAAACCCAACCAACAAAAAAAGCAACGTGAAAAACGATACAAGTAAACTCAATAAAAGGTGATTCTGACATTGAATCACCTTTTATTGAGTTTCGTCTTCCTCCTTTTTTTCTATATCAACTACACTACGTTCTTTACGTTTAAACGCCCCTTTAATAGAGTTTAAATAAGATTTAAACAAACCTGAAAACGTGTCAAAATCCTCACGATATACAATACCCAACCCCTGCGTATTAGGAGCTTGTTTGAAATAACTATTGTTTGAACGATTAAAACCTTTAGTTCGTAATTTACCCGATTGATTGAGTTTATATTCAATATCAAAATCAATAATACTATTAGAAATATTCTCCGCATCAGCAACTTCATCTCGGTAACCGAAATTACCATTCAAGAGGAGACGATCATTCAACAACTGCGTTGAAAGTGCCACATCAAACTCACTGGAAGTTGTCGTCCCATCCATATTAGTGGAAGTAGGACGATAATTGAGTCCTATACTAACATCTTGGTTCATCTTTGATATCCAGTTCGTCAACTGAGACGATAGCGTAGAAAAACCTACAGACGAAAGTTCTGTTGTTGCCACCGAAGAAGCACTTCTATCCATATTATAGAAATGTCCAAGAGCCAACAAAGAAGCAATATTTCTATTCATTGACTCATCCGTATTAATCACACTACGCAACTTACTTTTTACGTCATCATCAGAATTCGGCAACTCGATATCAAATTTGATGATAGGAGAAGAGATTGTTCCTGTCAACCCCAACAAGCAGTTCACCAATGTCGTATTCGTACGAAGATTTGGATCATCAACGATATCGTTCAAAGAGGCATTTAAAGAGTATTTCGCTTTTATATTCAAAGCCGCATTCGTTGGGTTGCCTGTCCATTGAACCATACTACCCTTTTCTATTTCAAATTTTCTTGAAATTATACTTTGAATAGTAAATAGATAGTCTCCCTTCTCAATCTCATACCCTCCATAAATTTTGAATGCGTTGTCTTTCGTATTATATGTTAGATGAAGCGAACCGTTTCCATTAGTTTTAATAATATCCCCCTGTTGGGCATCCATTATCAAGTGGATCTGAGCATCCGTTGTAGCCTCCAAATCCATATCCAAGTTGATGACTGTAGAGGAAACCGATTTTTGTTGCGAGATTTTTTTTAATTTTTCACGTCTTTGTCTACGTTTCTCAGCCATTGTTTTTTTATCCTCAGTCGCTACAAAAGTGACAAAACTACTTTCTTTTGCAGAGGATGTACTTTCAATTGGTATCGTCATCAACGTATTAGGCATAGTTCGCATAGCTAAATTGATATTCACAACCTCTGTAGTACCTGAAAAGTGACCGACACCTTGAGCGTACGCTTTTCCGTAAAATGTTTCATTATCTTCCTCCTTTGTGTTCATCACCAAAAGATTATCACATCCTAAATCGAAAGCAAATTTGAAATTTCTAAATGCATCATGTAGCATCATACCCGATGCAACAGCATAATTTCCTTCTGTATCATATATTTGCACCTGATTTAATTCAATCGTATGTGGCGTCAATTTCACTGAATCAGAAAACACATAAGATGTTTTCAAAAAATCAACATCAAAGGCCATATCCTTCACATACGTCATTCCCTCTAATCCTATGTTTCCAAATTTACCGTATGCAGCCACATGTCCACTAACAGTCCCAGTGTTATTTTGCAAAACATTCTTTAAATATTTCCTCAAAAAACGCATATCTATATCTTTCAAATCGCCACCTATATACAAAGAATCATTGCCTAAGAAAACACCACCATGAACGACAGATTTTGACAACGCAGAATTACCCTTTAAAGGCGATAAAATATCAACATCAAACCCTATACACTTCTCTTTCTCTACCCAGGACGTATTGACAGACATATCTCCCAAAACACATTCATTTATTGCTCCATCATAAACGTACAATCCACCCTTGAAAAAAGGTTGGTTGAAAAGTCGAAACAGGTAAACATCCCCTACCGAAACTCCGCCAAATGAAATGTTGGGATTACCAATTATATCACTGAAATAACCCAAACTTAAGTCGTTAAAATGAATGTTAAGGCTATCAGTAACCTCTTCTGAGTTAGTACCATCTATACACAAAAACTGTGAATCATGCCTAAAAAGGAAGCTATCCACCTCAAGTCTTTTCTTGTCAATCGCAATCTTACTTTCATGGATAGTCCATAC
>CAVKBM010000043.1:0-14762 GCA_963654355.1 Bacteroidaceae bacterium
CCGCCAGCAGCAGGAACGGCTTGGACTTGAGGGCGGTGAGGTAGGGGCGGAAAGAGGAAAATATTTTTTCTTCAACTATATCTGTTGATTCCTTTGATGAATCAAAATTCTTAAAGAAAGCCTCTTTGTCGTTTCTATTGGGAATATTTCTCATAATTTCTTTGTAATCAGGATTTAAATAAGCAATGTTGTCTTCAACACGAATCACTTTCGAATATTTATTGAGAGCATTTGAGAGAATGTCCATATTTCCCAATTCATCGTTGAAAATAGTTGATAGAGCCTCTTTTAAGTTGAATTTACCATTGTATTTCTCTAAAAACTTTATTAGCTCCTCAATAAGATAAACAGGTTTTTTCAATCCATTTAGACTTTTCGAATATGGATTAGGAGCATAATAATGTTGAATCCAATGTTCCAAATAGTTTTGAGCTTCTTCTTCCGTTATGTTTCGAGAAAAGCGAGGAATATATTGATCATCTTTTTCGTAGTATAGTCCCAATTGACACGCCAACTGGTAACGAGTATGGAAAAAGTCTGCTCCCATGAGTGTTCTAAAGTCTTCAGAAACCATTGGCTTATGTGGCAGTTCTTTAACAAACTCACATACTGTTTTGGGAGTCGCATTTCTCCATCTGCAAATTATATCAGCCATCGTAACCAAATTTAGTAATATCCATTTGCCGTAATAATGCCATTAATACATTAACAACAATACTATTCCCAGACTGCTTGTAAGCCTCTGTGTCTGAGACAACTATATTAAAACTATCGTCAAATCCCATCAACCTTAAACACTCTCTTGGCGATAATTTTCTGAAACGTCCCATTGTCGGGTCTATGTTATCTTCTTTCATAGAATTCATACAAATAGAGTTCTTACTTTGGTCTAATGCATATTTTTCCAAGTCTTTTTTACAATAGTAATCTTCTTCAAAATCAGACACATTGAAAAGTGTTTCATCCGTTTGCGGTGTATTAATGTCATTTTTAAGTTTGGGGTGGAATACAAAATCGCCATGCCAATTGAATTGTTGATTTCTTTTCTGACAAAGCATTATTTCTCCATTTACTTGAGTATAACTTTTCTGATAATTTATACTTCGTGTTATGAAAAAAGCACCTTTTTTCTTTAGCAAATATTTTTTGTCTACTTCTCTTGATAGATAATCGTAAACCGATTTTTCTAAAACTATTGGTGCAGGGTATTTGAAATCAGTTTCTTTTTTAAATCCAATGCAATAAATACGTTCTCTGCTTTGTGGAACACCATAATCTTTTGCATTAAGAACTTGAAAGTAAACATCATAATCACAATCGTTTTCAAATGTTTCTTTGATAACATTCCAAGTTCTTCCTTCATCGTGGCTAAGCATTCCCTTTACATTTTCAAAAATAAACGCTTTAGGTTGACACTCGATAATTAATCTGGCAAATTCTCTAAAAAGTGTGCCTCTCGTATCTTCAAAACCACCATGTTTACCACGCAAAGAAAATGCTTGACAAGGGGCTCCTCCAACGAGTAAATCAACTTTCCCTTTGTAAGGAGTTGCATCCATATTGTGAACATCGTTATGCCATTGCTCTTCTGAAATAGGATAATTGGCAAAATATGCTTTTTTGCAATTAGAGTCAATATCTCCAGCAAACTGGATTTGATATTTTAAACCTAATCGATGCAGAGAATGTTCTATTGCACCAATTCCGCTGAATGAAGTTGCAAGACGAATAGTCCTTTCAGGGTGAGAAAACTTGAACGTACGCCAATCTTTTTCGTTATCAAAATTCTTTTTTGTGTTTTGTATGTCAGAATATTTATTCTTCATCACTCACTCCGTAATTAGTAATATCCAATTGCTTGAGAAGGGCAATTAGAACATCCACAACAATACTATTTCCTGCCTCCATATAAGCCGCTGTGTTACTTACAACAATTTTGAAATCATCCTTGAATCCCATTAACCGAAGACACTCTCTTGGGGTAAGTCTTCGTAATCCGTTTATCCCTTTCATTTTGTTGTAAGTCACATAATTGTCTACACCTGCTCTATGCATTTTGTGCATGGATTGAAGCAAAGGTCGTGCAATGTTTAAGTCTGTTTTTATTGGGGTCTTGAAATTTTTTGTTCCCGGACATAAAACGTATTTTGCCACCTTTTCAGACAAGTAATATTTGTCTTCAATTTCAGAAATTGGAAAAATAAAATCATTGAAATTTTGTGAAGAGAAGTTTTCTGCCAAATTATCTTTTTTTGAAGAATCAGAAGTCAAAACTTTTACATTATGCTTTTCAACATAATATTGGCTTTCAACATAATCTTCTAAAAAATCATACATTTTGTATTTTAAAGGGATTGGGGCAGGATATTTGAAGTCAGTTTTTGTCTTAAAACCAATGCAATAAAGTCTTTCTCTATTTTGCGGAATTCCGTAATCTCTTGCATTAAGAAGCTGAAAATGAACATCATACCCACAATAATTGCTGAATGTGTTATGAATGACTTCCCATGTCCTCCCTTGATCGTGTTTGAATAAACCTTGCACGTTCTCAAAAATGAAAACTTTAGGTTGACATTCTTTAACGACCCGAGCAAATTCTCTGAATAATGTACCTCTCGTATCTTCAAATCCTCTTTGCCCTCCAACAATTGAAAATGCTTGGCAAGGAGCTCCACCTACAAAAAGGTCCACTTCCCCTTTGTATGGGGTTGCGTCAAAAGTATGAATGTCAGTGTGCCATTGGTCTTCTTTTATGGGATAATTGGCAAAATATGTTTTTTTGCAATTTGCATCTATATCACCTGCGAAAACAATTTGAGATTTGAGCCCCAATCTCTTGAAGGCATATTCAATTGCACCTATGCCACTGAATGAAGTAGCAAGGCGGATGACTCTATTGGGGTGTGAAAATTCTCTATTAACCCAAGAAATGCCTTCTGTATCAATATTTTCCGACGTGTTTTGTTCGTTATCCATTACCTTCTCATTCAATCTACTTCTTCTCTTTCCTCTTCCTCCCATTTCAGAATTTCAGAGACGCCTTCAAATTTACGATAAAAACTTGAGCAAAAAAACTTGATTGAGCGTAGACGATAGGAAGAAAAAGATGTGAGGAAACCAAAGAGAATTAGAAAGGTGAGTCGGAGACCATTTTGTTGAACTCAACAAAATGGTCTGAGGGTGATTTCATAACTGCGACGGCTGTCGCAGTTTTATTGTTCTTTCTCCATTTCCAGTTCAGCGTATAAGTCCACTGGACTCCATTGCCAGTATTTGGTACTTTCTGTTGATAGTTTCTTGTAGAGTTGGGAATGGTAAATGCGGTTGAGCGATTGTTGCAACGAGAGACCGTAATCGTCGTGCAAGTATTCCACTAACCAACTGATTTTTCCTGGAATAAACAAATGAAGATTCTCTTGTGTAACTTGGAACATTTTTACAATTTGATTTGAATGGATTCAACGAAATGTAGGGCTGTGAGGGCTTTCTCTGTATGGAAGAGATATTGGTCTACCAATTTATACGTTTTAAGTTCTCTAATTAACGTTTCTACGCTAATTGCCCCTGATTCATACAAATTAAACTGAAGGTAGACCTTGTCATTTGCCACGGGACCATAGACAATGTCGTAATCGTGAGTGTAGCCTTTTTTTGTCCTGTTGGACATTACAAAATCAGTCCACTCTTTGCTGGGATTAAGAAATATGAGAGTCTTAAAATCCGATAGTTTTTGGTCGTCAAAATCATATATGTTAACAAAACCATAGTCTGCGTGGTTTTCTTGCATTCGTCTCACAACCCATTCTCTGGCTTGTCTCTCTGAGGTTGTTGTGTAAAATCCCATCCCGTAGTCAAGTGTACGGTTTGAACTGAGGATTTGGGGATGTTCCACCACTTGTAGACTTCCGTGATATATCTTCATGCCTCTTTCTTCTTTCTTATCTCAATAAACTCGTCAATCTCTGCCATCAACCATTGTTTTCCTTGTGTGTGGAGTGGCTCGAAACAATGGCTGAGATAATCGGTAACACCATATTTGGAAAACAGGTCAAGTACCTGTTCTCCGCTCATCCCTTTGTCTGCTCCGTATTCTTCTATGCAGAATGCCACGAAGAGTGCTATGTCTTTATCTTTTTGCTCCATTGCGTTTTTTTTAAAACTTTTAATCTTCTGCCTCTCTCACAAACCGTTTGATTCGTTCTTTCACCACACGGAGGTAGGACCGTTTCATTTTTTCGTTGAGAAAGCTGTTGGAAATTAGGGATTTAGTCGTTACTGATAGTATGGTAAAATTATCAAGAATCTCGTTGAGGCGTGGCTCTTGTATTCCAATAATCTGACCGAAACGATAGAAATCTAAACGGCATGGGTGCCCTGTCTTGTCCATAATTTCGCTTGTCTCAATGTTGGGCGACAACCCTTCACTGAGCGCAAAATCATCATCGTCTATATGAATATGCGTGTTGAGTAGGTCGTATGCGGGTGCCAATGTGAATTTATCTACGTATTTGATGGGTGAGAAATTCTTCGTATGTGCATCGCCGTTGCCATAGATGTAGTTGAACAACACGAGGTTGAAGAATCTTTCTATATCTTCCTCCCATTCTGTCGCGTGTTTTCGTATTGCTTTGGCAATGTCTTCGTACGACCCCATATATTTGAAATGGATGCCATCATCGGCTTCATCTCGCCCGATAATTGTGGCGAAATCTTCCATCAAAAGTTTTGAGCCATCTGACAGAATGTCGAACCTAGGAGTGATGTATACCGTCTTTTTTGATGGGGTGAAGCAAAGTCCGTAAGTGGCAGTCTCAATTCCATAGATTTGATCGGCAATTTGCATGGTCAGATATTCATTGGCTGGTATCTGAGTCCGTGCGATCAGTGAGCGATCTCTGCCTGGCTTTGCCTCTGTCAATGTGCCTACAAAGGTGTCGTTGACGTATACGTGGAGCTGCCTCATAACTTTATTGTTTGGGGCAAAGATACGAAATTCAAAACTGCTACAGGCTGTGGCAGTTTTTGTTTTTCTTTGGATGAAACAAAAGTAGAAGTGTAAAAACAAAAGAGAGAGCCATTCTCACGACTCTCTCTTCTTATCTGAAGGAAATATTGTTGTTTATTTCTTGATGAGTTTTGCTGCGTTTCCGTTAAAAAGAATAACATACACGCCCTTGCTGAGGTTAGCACCGATTTCGGTAGTGCCGTTGGCAGTTCCCTCTTCTACAACAGCTCCGAGCATATTGGTGATGGTGTAGTTGCCTTCTCCATAGAGGGTTGCTGTTTCAGAGAATGGGTTTGGGGAGATAACTACTGCTTTCTCTGCATCTGTTTCCTCAACGTCTGTATTCTCGCAGAAACTTGCAGCGACTTTCGCCTTGTTGGCATACTCTCCGTAGATGATACCCATACCGATTGAACTCATATAAACACGTCCGTATGTGTTCCAATCTCCTAAGATGAACTGTCCGTTTCCTGGTCCACCGAATTGCTGGTTGTCGGTTGTTGCGCGTGTCCAGGTTGCTCCTTCGTCTTCAGAGAAGTAGATTCCTGCTGTACAGTTATAAACCACTCCATAGATGTAGAGAACGTATCCTTTTCCATCTTTGCCGACACCTGCGCCGACAGCATCACAACTTGTTACATTTTCAACTTTGGTGAATTTTTCACCTTTGTCTACTGATACATACAAACCGTTGGTTCCGCCTGGTGCGTAGATCAATCCTTCAACGCCGTTGACAACTGCGATACGTCCGTAGTCGCTGTTAGATAATGATTGAGAAGTGAAGGTTGTTCCGTAATCAGAACTTTTGTAGAAGTGCTGCTTGCCTCCTGCATATACGAATTCATCATTCTTTGGGTCTACTTGGATATGAGTGGCCTTGTCTGTGCCAGAAACTTTTGTCCAAGAAGCACCTTCGTCGTCAGAATAGAAGATTCCGCTCTCTCCTGGACCTGGAATCACAAAATAGCGCGTCGTTCCGTCTGCTTTCTTAGTGATTGCACATTTACCTTCGTTAGATGGGTAAGGGTCGCAACCTGAGCAATACTGGTTGCTGTATGAGTAAGAAGTGTTGGCTGCAGTCTTCTTCCATCCCTTTGCACCCGTTGTGGTGATGTAGAAGCCAGAGTTGGCAACACGCATTTGGATGTTGTGGTCTCCACTGTAGTAGTTGATACCTCCTGTCGTTCCAGGTGCTGGGTCGTGGATAGCAGGGTAGGTAGTGAGATCTGTATGGATAAATCCAGTGTAGTCTCCGATTACAGAAAGGAAATTTCCACCGCAAGGAATGCTGATAGCGTCTAATGGAACGGTCTCTTCAATACCTTTCACGTCGAAGTAGAATGTGTAGTTGTCGCTTGTGGTCCAGATGTCGTCGCAAGAGAAGATACCGTTACCAGAACCGAATGATACTTTCTCTGTTGTAGGGTCAATGCAGACTGTACCGCACCAGTGGAGAGCATAGCCGGAAACCCAAGTTACGCCGTTGCTCGTAAGTGTGAATTTGCCATTTAAGTTGGTCCAGTTCTTACCACCATCGGTAGAAACCCAGATGATGTCTCCGTTGGCTGAAGAACCGTTCTCCCATGTCTGTGGCACCCATGTGCTGTTGGTTGAAACGACGAGTTTATTGGCATCGTTAGGCGAAACAGCTACATCACCGAATGCGTATCCAGTTGCGGGCGAGATGTTTTCGGCAGTCTTCGTACTTGGATTGTAACGGTAGATGGCACCATTGCTTCCGTATGCTTTTTTGTCTGAGTAGGCGATGAGCAAGTTGCCGTTCTTATCCATCTTCATTCTGCAAGGAATGAGGTTGGTTGGCAACGAGCTGATAGTAGACCATGATGAACCTCCATCCTCTGATACATAGACATTGGCTGTGTTGAGGCTTGAGATACCTACGAAGATACGTTGTGTCTTTCCGTCGCTAACGCTTGAGCCATCGAATACGACGGCTGTCGTACCATTCTCGTCTGCTGTCGTGCTTACAGGTTTGTTCTCCCAACTTGGCCAGTTGACAGAGTTTGAAAATGCTGAAGATGGAAATGAAGAGACGGCTTCCCAATTAGCACCACCATCGGTACTGTAGATGAGTGGAGTCTTGGCTCTTGCTCCAGAGTAGATGATGTTGCTGTTGTTAGGGTCTACTGCAATGCGTTCTCCGCAGTTTCTTCCGTCTCCGTTACCATGTACGACGGCAATGTTGGTGATGTCTGAAGTAGTGAACGTCTTTCCTCCATCTTTAGAACACAAAACAGCTGTTTTTTGTGAACTGAAGTATTGGTTTCCAGCCAATAAATAGATATTGTTCTCGTTCTGAGGGTCGATGGCAATACCTTCGATACTATATAATCCCTTGTTGTCTTCAGAAATGAAGTTGGTGATGGATTCCCACTTAGAACTGCTGTAGTTCCACTTGTAGGCTCCACCCACGTCGGTGCGGGCGATTTTGGTGTTTCCTTGGGCGATAACACCAGGAACGAATCCACCGCCACCCATAGCCAACTGTCCAAAAGTGAAGTCTGCAATGTTCTTGCACTCTTCAGCGGTGTAGGCCTCTGTGCAAGAAACGGCTCCTGTCTTGCTTGAAACCACACGGACATTGTCGACATAGAGTTCTCCTGTTTCTCCAGACTGACAGAACTCCAAAATGGAGTTTGCGCCTGATGCAGAAGCATCTTTATAGTCAACAAAAACAGTTTGCCATTTTCCCTTCTCAATGGTGTAGTATCTGTCGGCTTCAATTCCAGAACAGTAGACTCTCATAGTGCAGTCAGTCATGCTGAACACATCTATGGCAACATAGTTGGCAGAGAGGTCGTCTTCGTTCCAATAACCCAACATTCCATAGCCCGTGGTAACGATGTGAAGACAATAGTCGCTCGTGTTGCCACATTTGTATGGATTACTAACAATCGCGGATGATTCGTTACCCCATCCCTGCCTCCACGTCAGAGTGCCATCCTCAAAGTCGTATGACGCTGCCGCGTTAGCGCATAGACCGCCGCAGACAGCCAACATCGCAGTAAGTAATTTTCTTTTCATACTCAAAATATTTCTTTTATTTATCTTTCGGTTGTAATATAAGGTTTCGCAAATTAAGTTTTTTTCACTCTTTTTACCTAATTTTGGGCTGATAAAAGAATATAATTGATTGATTTTTATGATAAGACGAAAGATTGTTTGTCTCTTGTTTTTTTGTTGCGCCCTCTTTCAATGTTGGGCGAGCAAGTCCTATTATGAGATAAGAGTTTTCAAAGAAATTAGTGCGACGTCTTGGCAGTATTTGAAAAATGGGTTAGAAGAGGCCTCTGAAAATCAAGTGGATGCTGTTTTCTTACACCTCAACACATACGGTGGAGCAGTAGATTACGCCGACTCTATGCGGACGGCTATACTCAACTATAAAAAGCCTGTGTATGTTTTTATTGACAATAATGCGGCGAGTGCGGGAGCTCTTATCTCTATAGCCTGCGATAGCATTTATATGCGTCAAGGCGCCAATATCGGTGCAGCCACAGTGGTGAATGAAGATGGCACGAAAGCTCCTGATAAGTATCAAAGCTATATGCGTTCAATCATTCGCTCGACAGCTGAATCGCAAGGAAAGGTGAAATCTGTCGTAAATGGCGATACGATAGAAAAATGGCGCAGAGATCCAAAAATTGCCGAGGCTATGGTCGACGAGAGCGTGGTGGTGCCTGGCGTGGTCGATTCTACGAAAATTCTTACTTTCACGGCGAACGATGCTGTGCAATATGGATATTGTGAAGGAATTTATGAAAGCATTGATGAAATCATAGTAAACGCTTTACATGAGTCTGATTATCAACTATCTTCCTACGAGGCAACTGTATGGGACGATATTAAAGGCTGGTTGATGAACCCCGTTCTGCATGGCGTATTGATCATGTTGATTATTGGTGGAATTTATTTTGAAATGCAGTCGCCTGGCATCGGTTTCGCTTTGGCTGTTTCTGTTGTGGCTGCCATTCTGTATTTTGCGCCTCTTTACATCGACGGATTGGCTGAGATTTGGGAGGGTCTTCTTATTTTGTTGGGCATCGGACTCATTCTCGTTGAGATATTTTTGATTCCAGGGTTTGGCATTACGGGTATCTTGGGAATTGTCTTTGTTGTAGCAGGTTTTATTTTGTGCTTGTTGCCGAACGATTGGTTCTCTTTCAAAACTGTTTCTGCGTATGAGGCTTCTATCGCTCTTCTGACGGTTCTTCTGGCGTTGATAGGGTCGGGTGTCCTTGTCTACTATTTGTCGAATAAGATTGGAAAAGATGGCGTGTTTAAAAATATCGCTTTGAATACATCTTTGGATGACAACACAGAAGTGGAAAAGGTTGAAAATTCATTGGTTGGACAGGAAGGTGTGACTGTAACTGTGCTTTGTCCGTCTGGAAAGGTGAAAATCGGTGATGAGGTATACAATGCGGTATCTGAAAATGGTGCTTATTTGGAAGAAGGAACAATCGTAGAGGTGAGGCGTTTTTCTACGGGACAGTTGTATGTGAAACAAAAGTGAAGATGGATAGATGACAGAACAGGTGATAAACAAATTCACGCTCGAAAATGGTTTGAGGGTGGTGCATAAGGAGGATAAGACGACATCGTTGGTGGTGGTCAACACGCTCTATGATGTGGGTTCGAAGGATGAGAGGTCTGATAAAACTGGCTTCGCTCATCTGTTTGAGCATCTTATGTTTGGTGGGACTCCAGCTGAACCTGATTATGACGAGCCTGTGCAACTTGCCAGCGGTGAAAATAACGCATTCACTTGCATTGATTACACGAATTATTATGTTATAGTCCCCTCTAACAACGTTGAAACTGCCTTTTACATGGAGGCAGACAGAATGAAAGGGTTGCTCTTCTCTCCTAAAAGTTTAGAGGTGCAGCGTCAAGTTGTCTGCGAGGAGTTTAAAGAGCGTTGCATCAACCAACCTTATGGTGATATCCATCATGAGTTGGCGCGTGCTGTCTATGGACTTGGACACCCGTATGGTTGGCCTAGCATCGGTTTGAAGTTAGAACATATCGAGATGGCTACTTTGGAGGATGTTAAAACATTTTTCTACGCTCATTATGCGCCAAACAATGCCATTTTGTCTGTTGTCGGCAATATATCTTTAAATGACACAAAACGATTGGTAGAGAAATATTATGGAGGCATTCCTCGTCGAGAAATCGCAGTTAGATGCATTCCTTCAGTGCCTATTCAGACAGAACCTAAATTTGTGGAGGTGGAGAGAGATGTCCCTTTCTCTTTCTATTTTCGTGCGTATCATATCGGTGGACGAAAAACGAGTGATTACGCTGTGTCCGACTTCGTGTCCGATGTTTTGGCAAATGGCAAGTCTTCTCGTGTCATTCAGCGTTTAGTGAATGAAAAGAAGATTTTCACGGGAGCCAATGCTTACATATCGTCTTTGATTGAGGCTGGTGTGTTTTATTTCTCTGGAAAATTTGCAGACGGCACAACCCCCGCCATTGCCGACGAGGCTTTTGACGAGTTGATATATGAGTTGAAGAACGAGAAAATTTCTGAATACGAAACTCAAAAACTGCGTAATAAACATGAGGTTCAGGCTATGGAAGATTATTTCTCACGAACCGACCTCGCCTCCGACCTCGCCTATTATGAATTGTTAGGCGATGCTAATGATTTGTTCAAGCAGACCGATGTATATAATAAGGTGACTCCTGAGGATGCAATCAGTTTTTCTCAACGTGTTTTCCAAGATTCTAATAAAACAACCTTGTTCTATAAATCGAATAGATAGAGTAAAAAAATGTAAAAATTTACTGGTATGAATATTGTGGGTCGAATAAAAAAAAGGAAGTCGTTATACGCATATATCTTGCTTTTTTGGTTGGTCACGCTCTCGGCGTTTGTTGCAAAGGATGTCGTTGTGTGGTTTATGGAGGTGTTGCCTGCCTATATTGGCTTTGTTGCCATTTTCATTCTATTAGATCAAGGTGTGCATTTCTCTCGTTTGCTGAATTTCATTTTCGCAATAGAGATTATAGTCCTCACAATCGGGGGTGTCTTCACTTATTCAGAAGTCCCTTTTTTCAACCCGACGGATTGGTTGGGGCAGACTTTCGATTGGGATCGTAACAACTACGATAAGTTAGGTCATTTTATGCAGGGGGTTACTCCGTATTTGGCTTGCAAAGAGATGCTGATAACAAAAAAGATGGTGAAGAGAAGTGCCATGCAAGTCTTCCTCTGCATCAGTGTTGCTATGGCTATCAGCGCTTTCTACGAACTGTTCGAATATGCTACCGTATTGGTGTCAGGAGATTTTGCGGAGAGCTTCGTCGCATCTCAGGGAGATTTCTATGACACACAGAAAGATATGCTTTTTGCAATGATTGGAGCGATATTTGCCGCATGTGCGTCTCTGAGCTACCGATACGACGAAGAAAAAATTTAATAAGTCACTCCCTTTTGCTAACTTTGCAACCAATGAGAAATTTTCTTCTGATATTAGTCTCTCTGCTTTTTGTTTTGCCTGTTTCGGCAAGGAAAAGGGATGTAAGGAACGCAGACTCTTTGGTGATTGCAGATGATAGTGTGACTTCTGTAGCCGATAGCGTGGAAAAAGCATCTGTCAGTCCAAGAACCATTTTCACTTGGAACTACAAAGGACCTTTGGCGTTTAAAGAAGATGTGGAAATAGACTCTTCAATGACGAATTTCTATGTCAATAATCCTGCCTACAAAAAGACGATAGCATTGCAGACTTTAGGCAACATGGGTTCGCCTGCCCAGTCGGCTATCTTTATTGACAGAAAGCAGAAAACTGATTTCATCTTCTTCCAACCTTACCAGATTTACTATCGGGCATCCGAAGACATCACCTATTTTAATACGAAAGTCCCTTTTTCGTATGTCAACTATTATAGTGGTACGAAAAATAACAGAGATGCTCGTCGTTTGGATGGTCTCTTCACTGTTAACGTCAATAAAAGATTCAATTTCGGACTTTATGGGGATTGGACGAAGGCGTACGGGTTCTATTCGTCTGAGTCGACCAAAAACTACAACGCAGGCTATTTCATGAGTTACGATGGGTTGCACAGCCAGTTTGGCGCGTCTGTCTCATTTAATGGCTATGAGAGTTACGAAAGTGGTGGTTTCACAGAAGACGAAAACATAACAGACCCTAAAAATACGGGTAATATGGAATCTACCACAATACCTGTTTATTTCACGGATAATGATTGGACGAAGGTGCGCAACTGGAATGCTGCGTTTAACTATCGATACAATTTTGGCATTGAGAAAGAAGTGCAGGTTACCCCCGATTCTACAACAACTGAAATTATACCTGTAACATCCATTATCTACAAATTCAGTAGTGAAAGTGATTGGAGACGCTTTTATGAGCGGGCTGCCATTTCTGGAGGTTTTTCGGTGGATAGCTTTTATCATAGTTATAATCTGAGTGATGCGAAAAACTACAACACTGTTTCGTCGTGCGATTCTTCACGTTTTTTCCAAATGAAGCAGACGATTGGAATCTCCCTAAACGAGGAATATAACACATTGATGAAATTCGGTTTTGCAGCCTACGCCTCTTTAACTACTAATAAATACACCTATTTGGATGAAAACAAATCGTTAGTAACGGGAGAGGTGACACCTCATAACGACTCGCTGGGCTATACGATGAATCCTGCCTACAACACAATTCGTAGAAATAAATTTGGAGTTGGTGCCATTCTTTCTAAACACCAAGGACCAGTCTTCACCTATCAATTTTATGGAGAATATTATTTCTTGGACGAGAAGAAAACTGCATCCTCTTTTGAGGTAGGTGGAAAATTGGATAGCCGTGCTAATTGGGGTAAACAGCCTGTTGAGATTGGTGCTTCTGCTAAGTTTGAACGTTATTGTCCCGATTTCTATGAAGATTATTATTTCTCCAACCATATAAAGTGGAACAATGATTTTGAAAATAAGCAAGATTTCACCGTCAATGGTTTCTTGTCGTTTCCCACTTTTGCATTCTATGATGGGTTAGGCCTAAAAATTTCGGCTGATTTCAGAAACTTGAACAACTATGTCTATTGGAATAAAAACGCAATGCCTCAGCAATACGATCAAAATCTACAAGTTTTGACGCTATCCGCCAAAGAACGGGCGAGAATTTGGCATTTGCATTGGGATAATGAATTGACTTTTCAACAGACGAGCGAGGCTAAGGTTCTTCCATTGCCGACACTCTCGTGGTTCTCTTCAGCCTATCTTCGCTTTGACAAACTGTTCAATGTCTTGAATATTGCCGTTGGTGTGGACATGCGCTGGAACAGTGCTTACAATGCGCCAAACTATATGCCTGCGACGGGTCAATTCTTTGTTCAAGATGCCAGCAGTAGCAATTATACGAAATATGGAGACTATGTCTATATGGATGCGTTCCTCAATTTCCAGTTGAAGCGTGTACGTTTTTATGTGGCTTACAACCACTTCAATGCTCTATGGATGAATAAATACAACTACCTCTATATGCGAGGCTATGCGATGGATCCCTCTTATTTCAAGTTCGGACTCAGTGCGATGTTTGCACGCTGATTCGCTCGTTAATCAAGTTCACAGAGCTTAGAATATTATGAATCTGCACTTTCAAAGGTTTATATGCTGTTTATATCATTCCAGATTTTCCAAGAGGCGATGGCTTGACCATATAGCATATCTAAACCATTTTTTGTACTTGCCCCTTTCTCTTCTCCTTTTTGGCAAAATTGCGTGTGAAGAGGATTGTATACCAAATCGTAGAGGTAATGTTTGTCTGTCAGCAGGTCGTATGGGATATTTGGTGCTTCGTTAATATGTGGAAACATGCCTACAGGAGAACAGTTGACGATAAGAAGATATTCTGCCATCACCTTCTCGTCAAGGTCTTGGTAGGTTAAAGAACCTTCGTGTGCTGTACGCGAAACATAGGTGGTTTTGATGTTGAATTGTTTTAGGGCGTAGAGAACGGCTTTTGATGCACCTCCCGTACCCAAAATGAGTGCCTTTTGGTGGTATGGCTTGAGTTGAGGCTTTAGTGTGTCTGAAAAGCCGATCAAGTCCGTGTTGTAGCCTTTCAACATTATTTTCCCATCGTTGTGGCTGATTTTGATGGTGTTGACTGCGCCGATAGCTTTTGCTGTAGGATCAATGTCGTTCAAATATGGGATTATCTCCTCCTTGTAGGGAATGGTTACGTTGAGTCCGATTAGGTCGGGATCTTTAACCAATTCTTCCACTTTGTCGATTGTGTCCAACTCGTAAAGCTCGTATTGGGCATCTATATTCTCCTTTTGAAATTTATCTGTGAAGAAAGTCTTTGAGAATGAGTGTTTTAAAGTTCTTCCGATAAGACCGAATTTTTTCATTTTTTTATTGTTTTTTCGTTGTTGATGCAAACATATTCTCTGTTACGATGAGATAACAAGTGTCTTTCTCTGCCTTGAAATAAGCTGTGTCTTTTGTGAGGTTGAGATTTTTGTAGTCTGTGCCATGACGAAGAGTAACACTTCGTAATCCAGTGATTTTTTGTGTTTTGTATTTTTCTGTCTCAGCATGACTTTCGTCGTAACTGAAAATATTCGTTTTCCCTAAGACGATGCTTTGCTTTTGTGTGATGATGGTGTCAACTTTCAGCGTGTGGTCTTTCAGATTGGCTGTTACACGAAGCGAATCTTCAAATGGACTGACTACCTTGTACACATACCCTTTCTGCATCGT
>CAVKBM010000044.1:0-14589 GCA_963654355.1 Bacteroidaceae bacterium
GTATTGCGCAAAGCATCCCACTGATAGAAGTAATGCGGATGAAATCGTTAATAAATTCTTCATATTCTTTTGTTTTTATTTTTCAAAAAATCTTAAAGCCTGCTCTAAGTAGTTTGGAAATTAGGTAAAAGTCTTTCACAACAACCTAAAACATATCGTAAAGATAGATATTTATTTTGTTAAAAAAAGGATATGGAAATGAGTTTTTTCTAAAAATATTTATTACTGTTCATATTTGAAAAAGAAAAGTACATTTATGAAAATCCTTGCGCTTTTCAGAAAAAATCTTTTCATTTGCGACAATCTATTTTGAATTTTTTAATAATCAATCAAATGGCGAATAGAAGAAGGGAAGAGACAAGAGAACAGCTAAATCTGAAATCTGAAAAGCAAAAAGAAAAAGAGCGTATCGCGATTGAAAAAGCGGAGCAAGAGGCTAAAAGAATAGAAGCCAGAAGGCAGGAAATAGAAGGAAATAGTATCTATCGTATTTTTATTTCTGGTTTTTCATTTGGTTTGGATATTTTGGATGGTGTATTAGGATTTGTTGAAGGTGTGGGCGATTTTCTCACTACGGTGATTAGTTTTGTTTATGTCTATATCAGCCTTTTTGTAGTAAGATCTTTTCGATTGACATTGGCTGTCTTGACGATAACCTTGATTGATGCGATAATCGGATTTATTCCGTTTGTAGGCAGCATTGTTGATCTTGTTTTCTGTGGAAATTACATTAACAAGAATATGATAAAAGGGTTTGTTGATGGTAACAAAGAGGCCCGACGAAGGGTCAACATAATATCGTCATTTTCATTTATAGTAATTGCATTTGTTGTCGCGCTAATTATATGTATCATAAAACAATGATTCTATTCTATATGATATAAAATGTTAATGGTTAAGTAAAATAGTTGTTGTGTTTTTTACTTCCACTGCAATTTGTTCTTCCGAAGTTTTTTCAATATTCATCATTTCAGGGACTAACTCAAAAACAGCATTTTCTGTTATTATGTTTTTTTTGAAAATCGAACGGTTCAATTTGCTTTTTCCAAAGAACACAGATTCTTGAATCGAAAAATCTCCGTTAAAAGTAGATTGAATTATGTTAACTTTATCATCAAACTTAGAATACGAAAGCAATGTTTCACCTTCTACCATTGCATAGTTGAACATTAAAATACCTGAAATTTTAGCTTCCGACAAACGAAATTGACCACCTACATTAATGTTGTTAAAATTCAAATCTTCAGCCTTTAAACCTGGAAATGAAGCATCTTCAGCAAATTTAGCGTCCATAAAAGATATATTTCCTCGAACAACGGTATTTGAAAAGTCAAATTTTTTTGTTGCAATAGCTGAGACAAAATTAACTTGCGTTCCATTTATCAACATCCAATCAAAAGAGGCATCATCAAAAAATTGACAATTAGGGAAATAAACATCCCCGTTTACTGCGGCGTTTCTGAAATTCACAATATTTCGAAAATCGCAACCAAAAAAACATAGATTTCCACCAAAGCGAGTACGATAAAGGAAAGTGTTTTTGTCAATCAATTTTTTATACGCAAGTACTTTTCCTGTGAAAACACAGTTGAAAAAAGAAATATGCTGCGTTACGTCTGACGTAAACTGATTTGGAGAAGTAAGCGTAGGAGAAGAAGCTTCAGTGAAATCTAAATCGCCCTCAATCATCGCATTGAAAACTTGAATATTCTCACCCTTCCTGAGTTTCTTTAGTATATCCGATGCTTTCATATTCTTTAGAGACGTAGTTTCTGATGAACTCTCGGTTGAAATTTTCACATTTCCAATTCCAACTTTTTCTTTGGATTGGATGTTTGAACAAGCAACAATTTGGAATAGTGAAAATAATAAAAATGAAATGTTTTTAAAATATGCCATAAGTCTAAAAATATGTTGGCAAAGATACGTTATAGAAGTAGATTATTTGTATCTTAGCGAAAATTTATGAGTTTAGGTATGTCTAACAAGTAAAAACACCTATACGATATGAGTGTGAAAAAAATTTCTATTATTGGGTTGATTGTTTGCTTCTTAGCAATTTTGTTTGCAACAACTCCAGGAGAGAGCAAACACAGAGAAGAAGCAAAAAAGGTTTTGCGTGATGCATTGCAGACAAAAGTTGAGTCGACAGATGAACAAATAAGCTCTTTGATAAATGGTTTAAGTGATGGGGATGAGCAAACTGCTTCTTCGGAAAAAAAGAAAGGTGGCTTGTTCAGTACTATTTTTAACAGTTTCTTGGGCGATGCGGTTGTTGACAACATTGTTGATGAAATAGTGTATGCCGATGATTATGGCTTTTTTTCATTGACAAAAATTAGGTATAATGGAGACGATGCAACGGTTGGAATAGGAGTTTTAGGAAAAGTTTTCATTTCTGAAAGGTTTAATGAGGTGGTTAGCGAGTATTTGCATAAAGGAGAGTGATAAAACTTTATGTTCCAAAAAAATAAAAACTACAATATAAAGAGATGAGTACGTTTACAGAATTGGCGCAAAAGCGCAGAAGCATCCGCCGTTTCACAGATCGACCTGTGGAGGAGGACAAGTTAGATGAAATAATGAAAGCAGCACTGATGGCTCCGTCGTCCAAGCGGTGTCAGCCTTGGCAGTTTGTCGTTGTGACGGATCAGGATGAAATTCTCCAGATGTCTGTATGTCGTGATATGGGTTGCAGTTTTTTAGATGGAGCACCTATGGCAATCATTGTCTTAGCGGATGAGACTTTGAGTGATGTCTGGGTGGAAGATGCGACGATTGCTGCGTCGTACATACAGTTAGCCGCTGAGGATTTGGGACTTGGATCTTGTTGGGTGCAAGTTAGAAATCGAATGAAGAATGAAGAGCAGACTACGGAAGATTATCTTCGAGATATAATCAATGCGCCGAAAAATCTTCGTATAGAGTGCATTATTGCAATTGGCTATAAATCTGAAGAGAAAAATCCTTTTGATGAGACACGCTTGAAGTGGGAAAAAGTAAAAAGAGAAATATTTTGATTTTAACGATTGAAATGTTTGCATAGTCAAAAATCAGGATTATGATAGAATTAAGCAGAAAGATGATGGTGGGTATTTCATTTGTTTTCTTTGGAATACTCTATTTGATCTACGAGATGGGTGTTATACCAAATGATTGTTTTTTATATAACATTTTTAATGCTAAAATATTCCCGATTTACCTGACATTGATCTTCTTGATAGGGAAAGACTATAAAGTTGCTGCAGTAATGGCGTTGATAAGCGTCGCTGTATGGGTGCCTAATTTTGCTCGTTTTTTGTTTGTGCATTCAAACTTGTTTTTACCTCTTCTAATGATTGTAGTTGGTGCGTTCTTGATTTACAAAGTACACAAGAGTAAGTCGAATGAAAAGGTTGACAGTAATGGGAAAGACACAGATTGTCGCTTGTGATTGGAATTGATATGGTGCAGAAAGTTTGTTTTATAGGTGCAGGTAAGTTGGCGACACAGTTGTCTAAAGCCATGCGAATGGTTGGGTATGATATTGTCCAAATCTATAGTCGCACGGAGGAATCTGCTAAATCTTTGGCGAAGGATCTACAATGTGCCTATACGACAAATGTTGATACGCTTACAACAGAGGCTGATTTATATATTTGCGCTTTGAAAGATTCTGTGATAACGGAAGTCTTAAGTAAGGCAGAAGGATTTTCAGACGGAAAAGTGCTAGTGCATACTGCTGGTAGTATGCCATTAGATGTTTTAGCCCGATATACGGAGAATTATGGCGTCTTGTATCCAATGCAAACTTTTTCGAAGAAGAAGGAGATTGATTTTTCAAAAGTTCCATTCTTGATAGAAGGCTCAAACAATAAAGTTATTGAAAGTCTGAAAAATATAGCGGAAAAATTCAATTCAAAATCATATATAATAAGTTCAGAAGACCGTAAAAAGATACACTTGGCAGCTGTATTCGTATCAAATTTTGCCAATCATGTATACGCATTAGGATCAGATCTTGTTAAATCTGCCAATGTGCCTTTTGAAGTTCTTCTTCCATTAATAGACGAGACTGCAGAAAAAGTTCATTATATGTCTCCGAAAGAGGCACAATCTGGTCCTGCGGTTCGCAATGACCGAAATGTGATTGAAATGCATCGGTCTATGTTGAAAGAGGACGTAAATCTTTTGAAAATATATGAGATGATGTCGGAATCCATATATGAAATGACGAAAAAAACTATGTAAAATGTTTAAGGACGAGTTGCAAAAAGTAAAAGCTTTAGTTTTTGATGTAGATGGTGTACTTTCGTCGGATTGCGTTCCTTTACATCCATCAGGAGAACCAATGAGAATGGTTAATATAAAGGATGGATATGCGATGCAATTGGCTGTTAGGAGAGGTTATCGCTTGGCTATAATCACGGGTGGTCGTACAGAAGCAATACGGAAACGCTTTGCTGGGTTAGGCATTGAAGATATTTACATGGGGGCTGCCTATAAGCTGGAACAATTCAATGATTTTTTAAGTAAATATAATTTAAAGGCAGAAGAAATACTTTACATGGGTGATGACATACCCGACTATGAGGTGATGAAAACATGTGGATATCCGTGTTGTCCAGCAGATGCTTGCTCGGAGATTAAAGCAATTTCTCGCTATGTTTCTCCTATGAAGGGAGGCTGTGGTTGTGGAAGAGATGTGATAGAGCAAGTGATGAAAGCCAATGGAGATTGGTTGGATAATGCAGATGCTTTTGGTTGGTAATTAAAGATTCAAATGAAAGAGAAAATAAAAGATTATATAAGGTTATTACATGCACCGACATTGTTGTTAGTGGCTTTTTTTCAGATAGTGATGTTCTATTTCGTCATCACGCCTTTTTTGAGGTCGTATGGCGTTGAACCAGTTATTCATACGTTAGATGTTGTCAATCTTGTGTTGGCCTCAGTCTTTATTGCTGCAGGAGGTTTTGTTATCAATGATTATTTTGATTTGAGAATAGATCAAATCAACAGACCTATTACTAGGGTTGTCGGAAGAACATTGGATAAGCATACGGCCATGACTCTTTATATCGTGTTGACAGTTATAGGAATTGGGCTTTCAATAATGTTATGTTGGCACGCTCGTTCATTCAATTATGCGATGGTTATGCTTTTCATAGCAGGAATATTGTGGTTTTATTCATCCTCATATAAAAGAATGTTGGTTTTAGGCAATGTTATTGTTGCGTTATTGATGGCGTTGGTACCTATGATGGTGGCCTTGTTTCAAAATCGATTTATGGAATTGGAATACAATATATCACCAGATTTGGATTTTCTGACAAGTCGCTGCTATTTGATGATGGGTGGGTTTGCATTACTATCGTTTATATGGACATTCTTGATTGAGGTTGTAAAGGACATAGCGACCGTTGCTGGCGATCGAGAATTGGAATGTCATTCGTTTCCAGTTGTTTTCGGTGTAGGTGTCACGAAGATTATTCTTTATGTTTGGATCACTTTAATGTGGGTGGCTATTGGCATTTTAATCTATGTTTATCCAGAATTGCAAGCCACGTCAACGCTGAGGTTCTATGTTTGTGGAATGGTAATACCATGTTTAAGCCTTTACTATATTATAGCGAAGGCACAAAATGTTGGGGATTATAGGCTTATTTGTAAATACATGTTAGTTTTATTTGCTATAAGTGTGGCTTACGGTTTTACGTTATCATTTTAATAATATATAAATTTAATAATATGACAACAT
Organism: Bacteroidaceae bacterium; assembly: GCA_963654355.1. Classification (GTDB taxonomy): domain Bacteria; phylum Bacteroidota; class Bacteroidia; order Bacteroidales; family Paludibacteraceae; genus UBA1181. The sequence goes on from CAVKBM010000044.1 coordinate 5,741, forward strand.
TAGTTTTTCTTGCGGTAGCCGTTGTGATATGTATCATCATACTGGCGGTTATTGTACATTTTTTCCCAGTTATGCTGTGGTTATCAGCAAAAGTATCTGGAGTTAACGTATCGTTAGTGCAATTATTTGTTTCACGGATTCGTAATGTTCCGCCAAAGTTGATTGTTGAGTGTATGATTGAGGCTCATAAGGCAGGATTAAAAACGATAACGCGAGATGGGTTGGAGGCACATTATTTGGCTGGAGGACACGTTGCAAACGTCGTTCACGCCTTGGTTTCAGCCTCGAAGGCTAATATGGATTTAAATTTCAATACCGCCACGTCAATTGATTTGGCAGGACGAGATGTCTTAGAGGCTGTTCAGATGTCTGTGAATCCAAAAGTGATTGATACACCGCCAGTTACAGCAGTTGCAAAGGATGGAATACAGTTAGTAGCTAAGGCTAGGGTCACTGTTCGAACAAACTTGCAGCAGTTGGTCGGAGGAGCCGGAGAAGAGACAGTTTTGGCACGTGTTGGTGAGGGTATTGTATCATCAATTGGTTCCAGTGAATCGCATAAGGCTGTGTTGGAAAATCCAGACTCAATTTCTAAGTTGGTGTTAAAAAAAGGATTGGATGCAGGAACGGCATTTGAGATACTTTCTATTGATATTGCGGACATTGATGTCGGAAAGAATATTGGTGCACAATTGCAGATAGACCAAGCGCAGGCAGACAAGAACATTGCACAAGCGAAGGCAGAGGAGCGTCGTGCAATGGCGGTTGCTGCGGAGCAGGAAAACAAAGCAAAGGCACAAGAAGCAAGAGCGCGTGTTATTGAAGCGGAAGCTGAAGTGCCAAAAGCGATGGCTGAAGCGTTTAGAAATGGCAATTTGGGTATTATGGACTATTATAAAATGAAGAACATTGAAGCTGATACTGCAATGCGCAATGCCATTGGTACGCCAGGTAAAAAAACTGAAGAGAATAAACATTAATCAAGATGGACAAAACCACAAAAGCACTCTATCTGCTTTCTGCAACTGAAATGTGGGAACGTTTTAGTTACTATGGAATGCGCGCGTTGTTGGTTCTATACCTTACTAAATCTCTCGTAGATGGAGGTTTAGGATTTACAGAAAGTAGTGCGTCTCTCTTGTATGGGATCTTTACTGGTTTAGTCTATTTCACACCATTGATAGGAGGGTGGTTGGCCGATAATTATATCGGCCAACGTCGCTCCATCACTATAGGAGCAATTACAATGATATTGGGTCAGTTATGTTTGTTTTATGAATCAAGCTTAACTTTTCTTTATTTAGGTTTATTTTTATTGGTAATTGGTAATGGTTTTTTCAAACCTAACATCTCAGTTATCGTTGGAAAATTGTATTCGCCAGAAGATATACGAAGAGATTCTGCATATACGGTTTTTTATATGGGAATTAATGTTGGAGCGTTTTTTTCACCTCTTATTGCAGGTTATTTTGCATTGCAATATGGATTTAGATATGGTTTTTTAGTTGCTGCGGTAGGACTATTTATAGGTTTGGTTTTGTATCAAATTATAGGGAAAAGACTATTAGGAGACCTTGGGTTAAAACCAGAGATTGTGGTTTCAAAAGAGAATGAGGGACAACAACAATTAACAAAAGAAGAAAAAGATAGAGTACGTGTCATATTAGTCTTTGTGCTTTTCAGCATATTTTTCTTTGCGGGTTTTGAACAAGCTGGAAGCTCTATGACATTGTATACAAATAAATATATTGACAGAGTTGTAGGAGGTTTTGAAATACCGACCGCATGGTTTCAGTCCGTCAATCCGTTGTTTATAGTTGCTTTTGCACCTATTCTGACGATGCTATGGACTCGTTTATCTAAAGTAGGCAAAAATCCAAGTATTCCAGTGAAGATGGCATTGGGAATGATTCTCTTAGGAATAGGGTTCTTTGTTCTATATTGTGCTGTTTTGCAAAGAGGAGGAGATGTTGAAGATGAAAAAATAAAAGCGAATTTAATGTTTATGGTGATGGCTTATTTTTTTAATACCATGGGTGAGTTGTGTTTGTCTCCAATTGGGCTTTCTATGGTGTCTAAATTAGCTCCGATAAAATTGGCATCTTTGATGATGGGCTTTTGGCTATTAAGTAGTTTTTTTGCAAATATCGTAGGAGGCTTTTTAGCTTCCTATACAACAAAATTAGGTGCTGGAAATATATTTCTTTCTATCGCTGTTTTCTCCGTATTTTTGGGAATAATACTTCTTAGTATGCGACGGATATTGGTAAGAAAATCACATGGAATCTTATAATTTTTGAATTTATTTTTTCGATTATGGAAAAGGAGAAAAATTTATATGCAGCGATTAAGAATATTGCAGATTCACAACATACAGAAAATGAACAGATTACACGTTCAGATGTTGCTGCGATCTTGCGATCTAAATATAAATTTGACATACAAGATGGTATGGCACTTAGTGAAGCCATTTACAATGCATATAAGGAATATAACGACTCACAAATCATACGAGTTACTATTATATCCAACAATGAAAAGACGAGTGTTGTAGATTTGTATGAAATGAATATTTCATTAGACAGAGAAGATCGTTCTCAGACGATATGTTTGGTGAAGAAAGATTTAGAAAAAACAGAATCTGCTATTGAAACAGCGCAAAAAGAGGTTAGTGATGTGCTGGAAATCAAAACATTATCTACAGAATTGATAAAAGAATTTAGTGGATATGGGGAGATTGAACAAATACAGAAGAAGAGTGCCTCTCTTATGCAAAATTATGGTAAGATGGTCATTGAATATCAAAATGCAGAGGAATGTGTGAAAACGGATGTTCGTGATTTTCTTCTACTTCGCAGTTCGATAAATGACAAATTTTTGCAATACTCATCTGCTTTAGTTGATGTTTTTGGAGAATCAATAAAAGTAATTTCTCCTCAATTATTTGATTTTAACAATATCAAGTGGCTGGATGTCAGTCTTATGCAAAAAGAAAAACAGCTTCAATACGATAAATTGGATGAAAATTGCACGATTTTGATAGGAGAGATAGCACAGCATTTTCAGAAGACGATGTCGCAAGTGCCTATTTGGATGAAGGGCAGTAAATCTCTTAGAAAGGGTGGAAGCGTTTATGGAGGATTAGTAGCAGCCGCATTCTCTTTCTTGAATCATTATTTGGATGCGGCAGCAAAGACGACACAAATGGAACGTGAATACCTAAAGTTTAAGGACAGTATTGTAAAAGACAGAATGTTAATCAATTCGGATTTGATGAGGGTAGCAACAATTCATAAGACAATGAATGATGTTTTTATTCCCCAAGCAGACACATTCTTGAAATACTGCGATCAAGTGATGTCTGAAGATCTTAATAAAATGCTAAATAGCATATATACGAATGAAACACTTCCTTTGAAATCTGAAAGAGATGAAATAATTAAACGATTGAAATTATTGGAACAGTCTATCAATGATCATAATGAATGGATTTCTTACTTCAACAATCGTTTGGTGGATTGTAACAATTTGTTGGCTTCCAAAAAGGACTTGTATGAAAAAGCAATGTCAGAAAAACCATCAGAACCATCTTTTGTCGGAAAAATCTTCAATAGCAAGTCGTATGAGCGAAAACTGTACGAATGGAACAAAACGAATGGAGTTTTAGTGGATGCATACGAAGAGGCACAAATTGATGTGTACGAGGCAACCCAAGATTTTAAATCTCATCAGAAAAGTTTGGATGATGAAAAAATTGAGTATGAGAATCTGAAATTGAAATTATTAAAATTGAATAAAAAAATAGCAGAAAAATTAGTTTGCGACAATCATAAAAAAATAGAAGTGCTTAAACATTTGAAGAAACTAATAACAATGTTGCAAGCAGGAAAGACTATTTTGGAAGACAGATTGGATGATAGTTTAATGAATGTAAGAAAAATAAAAGAAATAGAATATCAACTTCCAAAGCAAATAGAGGAGCAGGTGAACAACTTTATCAATGATACTTGTTCAAATTTGAAGAATAGCGGAGTTGAAATATCCCAATCAATTCTAAATAATTTAGGAGTAGAATCAACGAATTTCAATGTTGAACAAATAAGTACCATACAGGAAACTATAGAAAAAACATCAGATATTCTAAAGAACATTACATATTTGCAAAGTGAACAAATCAAGTCAAAACTTACAAGAGAAGTGTATGAGAAGGAATTTGATAGACTGAAAAATGAATTTCAACAGACAATCAAACAAATTGATAAGAAAAACGAAATAATAATGAAAGCAATTCAAAAGGCCAACAATTCAGATAATAAAGAAGAATTGCGCAAAGCGTTGGTAGAATTGACTGGAAGTTTGGAATATAATCTATCTGAGTCTGATTTTGATGAATTTTTGAAAGGGAAGAAATCCATTGAGATTTAGAATTTTGTTTCCTTAACTTATTCATGTTTTATATGAGGAAGTCCAATTTTAAATTTAACGGCTAAGATTCGCGTGATGGTTACACTTAACGCGCTGATAAGAGGTATTGCTATGGAATTTTCTTGAAAGACAAAAGAGGAAACATAGTACACTATACCTCCAATAATACAAGCAGTAGCATAGACCTCTTTTCTAAAAATTAAAGGAATTTGGTTGATGAGAATATCTCGAAGTACTCCTCCTGCGGCTCCTGTTGCCGTACCCATTATGATGGCAATCCAAAAGGGGTGATGAAGGGACAATGTTTTTTCAATGCCAACCACAGTAAAGAGTGCGAGTCCAATCGTGTCGAAGATGAAAAAAGTAATGTTAAGGTGTATAAGATGTTTTCTGAAAAGGACAACAAAAACCAAGGCTATAGCTGTACAAATTAGATAGGAGCTGTTCTGCATCCAAGCAGGTGTTTGCATCAAGCAAAGGTCTCTTAGTGTTCCTCCTCCGATTGCTGTTATCCATCCGATAACGAATGCACCAAAAATATCAAAATCCTTCGCAATTGATAGACGAATACCGCTAATCGCGAAAGCAAATGTGCCAATCATCTCTAAAATATCGATAATTAGGCCATTATCCATTACATAATCAGTAACGTTCATTTATTCTTTGATATTATTATCCTCTTCTTTGTCATTCCGATCGAAATCCAAAATCTGATCATAGGCAGAACGAATAGACCGAATCTCGTCCTTGATAAGCATTAAACGTCTGTATATCTCGTTATTCCGATCTGACTTTCTTTTGTTTTCTGATAACATTTTTTTTGCACCATCAATGGTGAATTTTCTGACTTTCAACATGTAATGAATAAGTTGAATGTCTTTTATGTCTTGTCGAGTGAAAGCTCTTGTCCCTTTTGCATTTTTTTTTGGTTTAATTATGTTTGGAAATTCTTTCTCCCAAAAACGAATGGCGGACTCATTAATACCCAATTTCTCAGCAACTTCGCTGATAGAGTAGAACATCTTATTTTTTTCAAACGAAACTGTTTCAAGTTCTTGTATTAAATCGTCCGCCTCTTTCATTTTTTTTTCATTTTAGATTATCCAATCTTTGCAAAAGGGTTGGATGTGAATAATTGACAAAGACGTATGCAGGGTGAGGCGTTAGATTCGACAAAGAAGAAATTGAAAGTTTCTTCAATGCGTTAGCCAAAGGCTCTGCCAATCCATTGTCTCTTGCGAATGCGTCTGCCTGATATTCGTTATGGCGAGACAGACAATTCAAACCGATACTTAAAATCGTTGAAATAGGAGTGTATAGGATTCCGAAAACCAACACGCCAAAATGAAAAGATGCTTTTTCACTTCCTAAAGCCTGTGCTACATAAAGGTTTCCTTCCTCTGGTGTTCCCAATATCAAAGAGAGCAAGAAAAACATTATTGCCATATTAGCAAGAGATATCGCTAGCATTGTGCGAGTATGCTTATGCTTATAATGACCGATCTCATGAGCTAGAACAGCGACAATTTCTTCTGTACTTAAAGTGTTTATTAGTGTGTCATAAAGTATTATCCTTTTTTTCGCACCCAAGCCCGTAAAAAATGCATTTGCCTTTGTACTACGTTTTGAACCATCCATAACGTACAGGTTCTCAATTTGATAGCCAACTTTCTCGCAAAACTTTTCAATCTCTGTCCTCAGTTCTCCATCAGGTAATGGAGTCTGTTTATTGAACAATGGCAAAATCAGACTTGAATAGAACATCATCATAAAAATATTAATGATTGCAATAACTACCCAAGCAATAATCCAAAAATATTTTCCTGTATACTGATAGAATAACATTAGTAAGGCAGCAATACAACCTCCTAAAATAATTGACATCAACCATTCTTTTACTAAATCCAAGCAAAAGATTTTAGGTGTCATTTTGTTGAAGCCGAATTTTTCTTCTATTCTGAATGTTTGATACCAACTAAATGGAATTGTGATGATTTCATTCGCAAAATAGAGAATGCCAAAGAAAATCAATGATATAAGCATCCAGTTATCGGTACAGCTTCTTGCTATATTATCCACAAACGAAAAACCAAAGAAAAAGAACATCAGCATTATAACAATGAAGTTGAAGATATCTGACACTGCGCTGAATTTGTTGTTGATCTTAAAATATTCTTGTTGTTTTCTGTACTTCTCCGCATCATATATTCCTTCTACCTCTTTAGGAAGGTTGATATTCGCAGATTTTTCATTAAGATGATCTAATATTGCATCAACTGCAAAATTCAATACTAATATTGTAATTATACACCAAAATAATATTGTATACATAAGTAGGGCTATACGATTTTATTCAACATAAAGAACTAAACCTTTCAAATATTCACCTTCTGGATGATAAATGTTTACGGGGTGGTCTGCGGGTTGTGTGAGTTGGTGTAGGATTCTCACTTTTCGTCCTGAAATAGCCGCAGCACTGAATACTGCCAATCTAAATTGATCCTTGTTTACAGCCTGAGAGCATGAGAATGTGAAAAGAATACCTCCGGTTTTTATTTTTTCAAACGCTTTGACATTCAATCTTTTATACCCTTGTAAAGCATTACGAAGTGCGTCTCTATGTTTAGCAAATGCAGGGGGATCTAAGATTATTAAATCGTATTTGTCTTTAGGCATACTTTCCAAAAACTTAAAAGCATCAGTGGCGTCCGAATGATGTCGAGTGTCTTCTGGAAAGTTCAATTTCACATTTTCATTGGTCAACTCAATGGCTTTTGCAGAGCTGTCAACAGACATCACCTCTTTTGCTCCGCCCCTCAGTGCGTAAAAAGAAAACCCTCCTGTGTAGCAAAACATATTCAACACAGTTCTGTCTTTTGCATAAAACTCTAATAATGAACGGTTTTCTCTTTGGTCAACAAAGAAACCCGTTTTTTGTCCCTTGAGCCAGTCTACATGAAAAAGAAGTTCATCTTCTTTTGCCAAGCACTGATTATCACAAGAACCTAGTATATAGCCATCTTGCGCGTCTATGTTGGCTTTGAAAGGAAGGGTAGTTTCTGATTTATAATAGACATTTTTGACTTTCCCTTGTAGCACTTCTACAATCGCTTTTGCCAAGTTTTCACGAATCAAGTGCATTCCTACAGAATGAGCTTGAACCACAGCCGTCTGATCATATATATCAACAATCAAACCAGGAAGAAAATCTCCTTCTCCGTGGATTAGACGAAAAGCATTCGTTTTTTTAGAGTTCGCTAATCCGAGAGCCAAACGAAGTTGATAAGCTTGTTTTATCCTATCTTTGTAAAAATCGTATGTCAAATCTTCTTTCTGGAAGGAGAGTATCCTAACTGCGATTGAACCAATCTGATAATGACCGATTGCGCAGAAATCATCGTTATTGGAATAAACTTCCACGACATCTCCTTCTTTGGGAGATCCGATAATCTTCTGAATTGCTCCAGAAAAAACCCATGGGTGAAAGCGACGAAGAGACTCTTCTTTGTGTGGAAATAATATGATTTTAGACAATTCCATTCGACAATTTTGTTATTTGTTATATTTCTTTAATTTTCGACTTTTCTCAGTGTATTTGGTTATAGACCACAAGAAAGTCAGACTGGCATTGATTAATTGATTGTTTGATCTTTGAAAAACATCCGCTTTTTCGTTGCCGTAGATATCTTTGAAATCGTATGAATACCGACCGCTAATTAGGGCATGACAGCGACCAATTAAAAAATCTAATCCAAGACCTCCGCATAAACCATAGTCTATTTTACTATGGTCATCACTTAGACGGGGGTCATCAAATAGGATAGCAGAACGTCTGGCATCTCCCTCTGGTATATTCCATTCCAAATCAGCGTATTTTGTATTGACACAAATTTTGGGTCCTAATTCAACAAAAAAACGCACCTTCCTCTTCCCAAAATAAATGTGTGCTAGTGCAGGTATTTCAATGTACTCTAATCTACGCGAGAGCTGAACATTCTGCATATTTTGTTTGTTAACCATAGCAATACCAGAGGTTTCCTCAAATTTTTCTTTCCAACCTGCTTGCGTATAGCATACTTCCAATTGCACGCCAAAATGAGTCTGGTTTGTGTAGCGAAATACTGCTCCGAAACGATAGCCAGGCCAAAAGCCTTGATTACCAAGCTCGTTAGCTCTGTATGTGTTATTATGAAGGAAACTTACACGAGAGAAAGACATACCTCCAGTTAGCCCCACCGCTATTTCTTGTTCTTGGTCGCGACGCAATTTCTGTGCATACGCTGGATAGGTGAGAATGCACATTAATAGAATAGTGACGGTTCTTATTCGTATTGTCATTTTTTTGTTTTCTGTTGGTTTTCAATTTTTTGCAGATTCTCAGCACAAACAGGACAAACCTGCATTGTAACACCATCTGTAGCAAG
>CAVKBM010000045.1:0-14488 GCA_963654355.1 Bacteroidaceae bacterium
GCTTAGACTTATATAACATTTTGCTAACAGATTGTCGCGTGTAGTCAACGGATTCACGACAGATATCTGGACAATTATAGCTTTTCAGCAAATAAAGGTCGTATAATGGATCTTCATGTGGCAATTGAAATGGCTTGTGAGCCTTTCCTTCTTTATCAAAATAGCTAAAGTAGAGGCGAGCGTAAATACCATCATCTCTGCGCGAACTCACCATCAGCCAACGTCCCGTACTCGACCATAAAACATATCCCTCTGGGCGATGGCTATTGACAATATCAACATCTAAAACCAAACTATCCTGCAAATCATAAACCACAACATCTGCATCTCGATGAAAATAATGATAAGCTCCAAACGATGATTGCGTCATGGCAACATACCGTCCATCTGCCGAAACGCTTGGCTTTGCCACACTATGTTGAATAGCAGATGGCTTATAAACAGCCTCGGGCTTTCCAAAAGTCCTATTTTCCATATTGAATGGAATTCTATACAAATCGTACAACCTGCCCTCGTAGGGATTTTCTTGACCATACCCCATTGAATCTGTTTGACAATAATACAGATATTTCCCATCGGGCGACCAGGTTGGATAAGTCTCCATCGTGTCTCTTGTCTTCAGCACATATTCCACCGTATTCTTTTCCACATCATATATCAATATATCCGAATAATAGTCGAACACTTCAATTTTACAATCCCCTAAGGAAGGGAAAGCCTGCCGAACGACATTATCAGAGAAGGCAATCAGTGGAAGCGTGGGATGCCACCGCTCATAGACAGCGGATGCTGGCATATCTCCCACTTTCGTGTCCACAATCTTAGTTTCGCCATTATAGGTTACAACCATACCTCCATTGTTTGAACGATGATGGAAAACCTTATTTTTCGGATGTCCCATCTGCGAAGTGTGGCAGTTCATGCACTTGTACCCAATGTAGTTATAGTCTGTGTCAAATTTTCCGACGCCAACAAATTGTTTTGACTTTCCTGTTTCAATATCAAACTCAAACAACCCTATTTCGCCCGTCATAGTGTATGAGGGTTCTATAAATCGACAAGTAACATATCTATCAATAGAATCATTCACAACGGTAATCTCAAAAGAAGGGAATTTTTTCCAACGTTCCCTCTCCTTATACCAAACTTCAAAAGAAACCCTCGTCTCGCTTTTCCCTTGAACCAACTTATTTATAAAATTTTTCCATTTAGAGATAGGGAAACGCACTTCCCCATTCTTTCCCGACACAATCAAGGGAGTAACGCCATCAGATGTTGCACGACACACCGTCTTGCCCTCTTTTCCCTCTATTTTAAAATTAAGCGGAGCGACATTGAGTGGCACACAAACATCCTTATAATCTGGATAAATATTGAAAGGATCGCTCGAATTTGAAAATTTATCGGGAACAGCCTCTGAACAAGACAAAAAGAAAGACAAAAAACAACAAAAAGAGACAAATTTTAAGAGTCTCGCAAAACAATGTTTTTTTGTTAACTCCTTTACGAATTTATTTTTTACCATGGACTAAACGCTTGGTTGTCAAAGAAATAATATGTTGCATAGTTGTTTGGATACTGGGTTGCCACCTGCCAAGCGACTTCATCATATTCTTCATTCGTATATTTCTTTTCTGTAGCCTTTCGCGCTATGGCTTCTACCTCCTCACCCACTTCCTTTGGAACAGCGAATCTCTTTTGCAACTCAAAATTTCCTGTAAGCATGATTTTAACGGCTACAGCTTGTTGGAAATAGACAGGTAGCGGTTTTTCCTCATAGAATCTCAACATAGTATTGAGATCTTTCAAAAAGAAATCTAAATCCTTAATGTAAATATCCGCCAAAAGACGACGTTCAACATTGTCATAGTTGACATCGCTATAAGAGAGAAAGTTTTTGTAAAACAACGTCATGCCATTCAAGTCTACAATCTCGGCAAACTCATGCTTCTTCATATCCACATAAAGCGGATTGTCATCGTACATTGATTTCCGATTGAACAGGTATTTCTCCATTTTTTGAACATCGTCGTCCATACACCGTGTTTTCTTCATCACCTCTATATAGCGATGTGCCAAATCGCCTTCATTGTTTAGAAGAGCAAGCATGGCGAACCGCTTCAGTCTTTCGTATGTTTCACCATAGATGACCCAATCTTCCATATTGAGCTGCTCTGCCGACGAAAATAAGGAGCCATAGAAATAGAGATATGGAGACGAAATCGAATATACATTGTCATTCTGCGACAGCAGTGGAGGAACAAAATCAAACATTTTTTCCAACAGTTTATTTGTATTTGACAAAGCCACCACACGAAAGGCGTTCTCATAATGAGTGAGACGGTCTTTCATATCCACCTCATCTAAGATTTCCTTCCATTTTTTTTCTTTTGCTAATCGCAACAAACGTATATCCGAACGAAACCTAACATTGTAGGGTAAAACCGTCATACCAGCCACCGAGCACAGAGGAACAAAGAATACAACGAAAGAAAATATTGTCTTCTTCAATGGAGCTATTCCTTTTTTTACAAAATTGACAGCTAAGACTATTAATAGAATTGTAAAAATAGCAGATAGAAACACCCAACCATAGTCGTTCATAGGGACTGGAATCGGAGAAAACGCCACATACACCCAATCTTCATCATAAAAATAGGAGGTGAGGTATACCAATATCGGGAATAACAAAACAACAGATACACCATATAACCATTTTTTTTCTCGTGCAGACATCATTACCAAAACTATTGCAACAGTTGAGAAAACTCCGAGGAACGGATAAGACATAGCAAAAAGAAGCGTGCAGATAGCCCATTTATAAACTTCTTTCACCCTTATTTGTCTACATAAAAGTGCCCATGCGCAAGCATAAATAGATCCAACGATTGGAGTCCAAAACCAAGCAACATCAAAAACTATATTCTCTCCATATCGACTTAAATATCTAACAAGCAAAAAACCGATTAGAAAAAAAGCTGATGGCAAAAAAGTAATGCTCCACCAACCCGACCGCCTCGTCAATTTTTCAACCAATATTTGCAACATCGTCAAAGAAAGAGAGAAAAACAACGCTCCCAACCACGGAGTCTTGAACGACTGACTCATAAATCTTCCCACATAGACGAGCAATCCTCCTCCTCGAAATATTATCTTCTGAGCAAACTCACCATCGTACAAAAAATAGCTATTCCAAAAGAAATAACGCAACGCATCCTCATAGACAACACTCAAAAGGACAAACGAAAACACAAAAAAGATGACACGACACAACCAAGATAAGACACTATCTTTCAATAAGTTATCCATTGTCATCATTTTTCTATTTACATTAATAACTAACCATAGAGGCTCCAGTCACAACATCTACCGTTGAGTCTTTATCCGTTTTGCCTTTGAAATTTGGTGTTACATGTACTGCCGGATTATCCATCAGATTGTAAACATCATCTCGCTTTATATCTACCGCTGTTTTTCCAAATTCTGGATAATTATAGCATTTCAGAAGAATACGGTCATAAAGTGGCTTTTCATGAGGCATTTGGAATGGTTTATACGCCTTTCCATCCCTATCAAAATAAGAAAAATAAAGTCGGACATAGTTTCCATCTTCACGTCGCGATCCTATCATCAGCCATCGACCGTTCGACGACCATGTCACATAGCCATCAGACTCTGGCGAGTTGATAATCGGAACTTCCTTCAACACAGAATCTTTAAGGTCAAATAGAACAACATCCGCATCTTTATGGGTGTAATGATAGCCTCCATATTCTGAAATCGTCATTGCCACATAGCGTCCATCAGGCGATACTCTCGGCTTTGATATACTTTTATTCAAAGATACCGCATCAAATAGCAACTCAGATTCTCCAACACCTACCGTATCTGAATTGAATGGCATACGCATCAAATTGAAATTCTTTTTCAGAACATTCTGTAGTTCCTCTCTACTTTTCGCCGCCGTGCTTGCATAGTAGATATACCTACCATCGGGCGACCAATCTGGATATGACGTAGTCTGAACCAGAGACTTCACTAAATACTGTATTTCATTTCTTTCAATATCATACAAAAGAATATCTGATCGATAATCAAATGCTTCAATCTTAGCAGTTCCTTTTGTCGGAAAAATTTGGGCTACCGAATTATTTGAAAAAACGATGAACGGTAATGTCGGATGCCAACGTTCATAAACCGCACCCGCCTTCATATCTCCTACCTTCGACTCAATGATTTTTTTCTCACCTTTATAACTCATCACCATACCACCACCAGGACCACGTTGTTGGAATGTGTAATTCTCAGGATGGTTACGCTGTGAAGTATGGCAGTTCATACAACGCGAAGTTCCCAATTCAGGTCTTGAACGAAATTTATGAGACCCTACAAAACATTCTACTTCTGCATCTTCTACATGATACTGATACAATGCTAAACCTCCGGAACAAACATACGATGGCTCTATCAATCTATAGGTTATATATGAATCCATAGAGTCTGGCACAACCCTTATTTCAAATGCAGGATAGCCATACCACTTGTCATTATTTTGGGCAAACACATTGACGGAAAGTCTACAATCATAGTTTTCACTCAATAACTCTTGCCATTTCTTTAAAGGAAACCTAATTTCCCCATTTGAAGAAGACACAGTCAGCTTCTCCACACCATCTACCTGTATTGATGCAACATATTTATCTCCCTTATTTCCAACGACAAAATTTAGTGGCGAAATGTTTTTTGGAATGACGACGTTCTTATAATCAGGATAGATAGACAACGAATCCTTAGCATTCTCATACGCAGACGGCACACTTCCCGTACAAGAGATAAATATGCAAAAAGCGACTGTTGAAACGAAAACTCCTAACAATCTATATACATTCCTTAAATCCATATCTTTCAATACTATTTTTTCGTCTTTGATTTTTGCCTATACATTATGATATCAGGATTGTCGTTATTGAACAAGAAATAATAGGCGTAAGAGCCTTGATATTTTTTACTCCACTTCAAGCCCAACTCTCCACGATCTTCACCTCGATGTTTATAAACATCATTGTATATTTTTTCAACCCTAAGTGCAACACTTTTCTCTACGGGGTAACGTCTTATCCACGATTCATCGTTTGAGACTATTGTTTTCAAAGCCAAAGCCTCTTGAAAATATACAGGAAACGGAGTAAAAAAGTTCTTCGGCAAAACAGACAAATCTCTCACAAAAACATCTAAATTTCTCAAAGCCAAATCCATCAGCAATCGTCGATCCATATTTGCCGCATCTACATCTTTATATTGAAGATAGCAATATTGGAAAAATTTACACCCATCCAATGCTACTTTTTCCTGAAATGTATGATCTTTCAAATTCTTATACATAGGAACCTCTAACAACTTTTGGCTATTGTCAACATATTTTTCAAACTGATCAATGACAAAATCCATCGACTTCGTTTTCCGCATCACCTCTATGTAACGCTTTGCCAATTCATCTTCCCCATTTAGCAACGCTAAAACCAAGAATCTTTTCAGTCGCTCAAAATCATCTCCGTACGACGTCCACATCTCCATATTGAATTGCAAAGCTGTACTGAACAAAGAACTATAGAAAAATAGGTAATCTCGGTAAACAACACTTAACAAGTGGTGCGCATCTGCCTGCAGCGGCATAGGAGCATCAAAAGCCTTATCTATCAAATGATTTGTATTCACTAAAGCAACAAGACGAAAAGTATTCTCAAAATGATCCATCTTACTCATCTTTTTAGTCACTTTCAGAATGTCGCGCCACTCATAGTTACGCGCCATTTCTATCAGTTTTAAGTCTGAACGAAACTTCTTATTGGCAGGAGTTGAGACAAATGCGATTAGTGCAACAAAAGTTAAAATAGTTGCCATCAACATAATTCGAGTGTCAAATTTCACAGAAATTCCACTCATGACTGCCAAAACAATCACAGAAAGAACTGCAAACAAAGAGACAATGAGATGCGACATAAAAAAATCTTCCGACATCGGATTGAACAGCACATGCAAGTAAAATTCCGTCACATAGACAGAAGTTGGAATCGGCAGCACGAAAAAGAGTAGTAGAAAAGCAATGACGCCTATAATCTTCACTCTCATTCCATACTGCAACGAATAACACAACAATGGAAGGATGGAGAAAAATCCGAAAAATGGATAAAGAACAGCCGCTACAACGACACCAACGACAATGCCAAACATCTCATTTTTAATGAAATGCCTCATCAAGGCATACAAACCGACAGAAAGCAGGAGACCTAAAACAGATGCAAAATAGTAGCCTCGTTCAAATTTCCAAAACACTTCATACCTCGGTATCAAAATTGCCACAACCAGCAGAACCGATGGCAGATAAGTCAACCAATAAAGTCGTTTTTCTCTGTCAAAACACTTAGACAGACCAAATTGCAAAAGTGTCAAGAAAAACGCAAAAATCAAGCCACCTATTAAAGGCGAGTGAAGAAAAGTATTGAGGAACAAAGAGATATAAATCAGAAGTCCGCCCGACTGCGCTATCTTTGTACACGCCCAATCGGCATCATACAGAAAATAGCTACGCCAAAAAATCTGAGACATAACGTCTTGATTGACAACTCCTAAAATCACAAACAAGAGTATGAAGAATACCAAACGCATTCCCCATTGACATTTCTCGCATACCAGCTTGTCGGATAGGCTCTTAACCACGCCAACCTTTGACACATCTGTTTTTATCTCGTTTTTCGCACTCTTCTTATTCTTCATCCTATTAATTCTTTTCAGAAATTAACCACTGATAAAAGCCTTCGCACGCATCTTCCAATAAATCCATCACCCTCTCAAAGCCTTCATTTCCACCATAATAAGGGTCTGGCACATGGTCTGCCTCAACATTCACGCAAAATTCCGTCATCTTATGTATCTTCGACTCCTCCTCTACAGTCGCCACTCGTTCTTTTAAATCATCTATATTAGAATCGTCCATACCGACGATATAGTCAAAATCCTCAAAGTCTGAACTGCGAACAGGACGCGAGATCGACGTTACATCATACCCCCTCTGACCTGCGAAATAACGCATCCGAGAATCCGCTTTTTCTCCTTCATGATAACTCAAGATACCTGCCGAATCAACCAAGAAACGCTCGTCTCCCTTACGTGCCAAAACGGACTTCATTACTGCTTCGGCCGCCGCAGATCTACAAATATTTCCTAAACAGACAAACAGAATCTTACGTTTCTTCATTCCTTGAACTGCTACTTTTCAAAATATTTATTTACTGAAGAAACCAATAATCTTCTTGAGGAATGATTTCTTTTCCTCTTTCTTCGGAGTAGACTCGGATGTTGACTCCACAGTTTTCTTGGTTTCACCTTGTTGACGACGAGACTGTCCTTGGTATCTATTAGAACGATTTTCATCACTATTCTGACCATCCTTCTGCCAGAATCTTCCACCTTGAGCAACACCATTCTCTCCATTATTTTTGTTATCATCGTAACGTCTTCTGTTGTTGCGATAACGATTGCGGTTCTGAGGTTGATCGGCTACGCCCTCACCTCTATTCTCGTTTTGATTTTCGCTTCTATCAACACGATGGTCATTTCTATTCTCGCCTCTATTATTGTAGCGATTATTCTGACGGTTTTGGCGATAAGGACGGCGGTTCTCGCTTCCTTGTTGCTCATTTCCTTCAGGATTAGCAACTTGAGAGTCAATATTTTCCGTATTTTGTTCGCCATCCTCTCTATGGTTGTTATAGCGACGATTTCCATAACGTCTACCTTTTCCGTTTTGTCCATTATAATGGCGACCATTTTGATCGCCTTGTTGACGATTTTGTTGCTGTCTTCCTTCGTTGTCTTGAGAATTTTGATTTTCAAGATTACGATTCTGACCGTTTCTGTCGCCCCTGTTTCCGCCTTGACGATTGTTGTTTCTTCGGTCATGCTGACCTCTATTGTTTCCTCTTCGAACCGATGGCTCGTAAGCAGGACCTTCACCTAAACCTTCAGGCAAAGGCAATTTGTCAATTGTCTTTTCCAAAAAACGTTCTACTTTACCAAATTTTTCTTGATCTTCTTCCGAAACGAAGGTAACACCGCGTCCCGTTCTATTCGCTCTTGCTGTACGACCAATTCTGTGAATGTAATCTTCCACATCATGAGGCACATCATAATTAATAACTGTCTCAATATCATCAATGTCTATACCACGAGACACAATATCCGTGGCAATCAAAACAGTTGCCTTTCCACTCTTAAAATCCAACAACGCTGCGTCGCGTTCAGCTTGCTCTAAATCAGAATGCATCTCGACAACAGACAAATCCTTTCTTTTCAACTGACGAGCAATCTCTTTCACTTTCAACTTTGAAGATGAGAAAACGATGGTTTTTCTACTTTCATCCTCTTTCAACACGGTCAAAAGCAACTCTAACTTCTGCGTCTCATAGCAAATGTACGCCTCTTGCTTAATGCCCTCAGCAGGCTTAGAAATGGCAATGTTGACCATCTCTGGATGATTTAAAATCGTCTTCGCCAATTTTTGAATCTTTGGAGGCATTGTTGCCGAGAACATTATTGTTTGCCTTTCTTCTGGTAATTTTTTGACAATAGTTATAATATCGTCATAAAATCCCATATCTAACATTCTGTCTGCTTCATCTAATACGAAATATTTCACTTTAGAGAAATCAACATTGTCCAATGAAATATGCGAAATCAAACGTCCTGGTGTTGCTATCACAAAGTCAGCTCCCATCTGCAAAGCCCTCTTCTGCTGATCCCATGCTGAGGCATCGTTTCCTCCATAAACCGCAACCGAACTGACAGAAAGGAAATAAGAGAATCCTTCCAACTGTTGATCAATCTGTTGTGCCAACTCACGCGTTGGAGCCATAACAATCGCACTAACAGAGTCAGCACTATGACCATCTGTCATCATCTTATTAAGCAACGGCAATAGATATGCGGCCGTCTTTCCCGTTCCCGTCTGCGCACAAGCAATTATATCCTTTCCCTCTAATATCTTCGGAATTGAAGCCTCTTGCACAGGGGTCATTTCTTGAAAATTCATCGCCGAAAGTCCTTCCATCAGACTTGGCTCCAAATTTAAATCTTCAAACTTCATATATTTTTCTTCAAATTTTTCTGCGTTCTGCAAATTTATAAATAATTGTTGAAAATCACGCTTTTACAAAATCCCTACATTGGGTCTACATCAACATTTATCATTAAACTCTTGAATTGTTTCTGCGACAATAACTCCACCGTCAACTCTTTTAGCAACGACTTTGCATTGTCAAACGAAGCGGTCGTCTCTATCTTTAAGATGATTTTTCGAATAAAATAGGTTTGTATTCGCGACACTAACGGACGATCAGGACCCAAAACTCTATCTCCAAATACTTTTCGCATTCCATCTGCCAACATATCAGCCGCCCAATCCACTATTTTCGCATCTTTCGACTTCAAGTAGACATCTACCATTCTGTAATACGGCGGATATTTGAAAGCATACCGCTCACGCATCTCTCGATCAAACATTGTCGCATAATCATTCTCCTTAACTAATTGAATCACAGCATTGTCTGGCGATGATGTCTGAATTACCACTATGCCTCGATTGTTCTTCCTTCCAGCTCGTCCTGCCACCTGCGAGAACATGGAAAACGACCGCTCTTGCGACCTAAAATCGGGGAAATTAAGCGTTGCATCTGCATTCATCACTCCCACCAGTCGAACCCTCTCAAAGTCCAACCCTTTGGAAATCATCTGCGTACCCACCAATACATCTATTTTTCCTTGCTCAAACTGAGATATAATTGTCTCATAACTTTTTCGAGATTTTGCCACGTCCAAGTCCAAACGTGCCACTTTCGCCTCAGGGAACAACTGCTCCACCTCGTCCTCAATCTGCTCCGTTCCTAATCCAACGGGGGCGAGTGTCGGCTCTCCGCATGCAGGACAGACATACGGCACGGGTATGGAATAACCACAATAATGACAAATCAGTTGGTTTGTGTTTTTATGATACGACAAACTAATGTCGCAATTCACACAACGTGGTGTCGCAGAGCAGGTTCGACATTCCATATATGGCGAATAACCACGCCGATTTTGGAAAAGAATGACTTGCTCCTTCCTTTCCAACGCCTTTCTGATTTGTGTCAGCAACAATGGAGAAAAATGCATCTGCATCTCTTTCTTCCGTCGTGCTTCTTTCACGTCTACCACTACGATTTCTGGCATTTCGATACCTTCATATCGCTGCATCAACTCCACCAACCCATATTTACCTCGTTGTGCGTTGGAATATGACTCCACCGATGGTGTGGCTGACCCTAACAACACATGTGCCTGTTGCAACATCGCCAAAACGATGGCCGCATTCCCAGCATGATACCTTGGTGCAGGATCAAACTGCTTATACGATGTTTCATGCTCCTCATCCACAATCACAAGCCCTAAGTTATTGAAAGGTAAAAAGATAGAAGAGCGAACACCCAAAATCACCTTCACATCCGAATGGTCATCTAACAGTTTTTTCCACACCTCCACTCGTTCCGCATCCGAAAATTTTGAATGATAAACTAACAAGCTATTACCCAATACCTTACGAAGACGATTCGTGATTTGTGTTGTCAACGCAATCTCAGGCAATAAGAAAAGTGTTTGACGTCCTTCCTCCATCATTTTTTTTATCAAATGAAGATAGATTTCCGTTTTTCCTGACGAGGTTACTCCATGCAACAAAACAGTTTGTTTCTCGTTAAACTGCTCTATGATGGCATTATATGCCTCCTGCTGCACATCCGTTAGAGGAGACAAATCCTGCGTCTCCACCACTTTTGAGTTGAGTCGACCAACCTCTCTCATGTTGATTTCAAACACTCCATTCTTCACCAACGTGTTTATAGATGATTCTGACGCCCCTCTATGCAACAAGTCTCTTTTTCTAATCTCTTTTGCTTTCTTCTCCTGAAAATACTGAGCCAACTGCAAATATGCCACCATCGTCTGCATCTGCCTTGGATGTTTCTCCAAAGAATCAATCAAAACCGTCAGTTCTGACTCTCTTTCAAACTGCGCTGAGAGTTGAACAAATGGTTCTATCTTTGGCTTGTATTTCTCTTCTATATTTTCAGAAATCTCCACCGCACCCAAATCCATCATCCGCTTCACCAAAGAAAGACAGTTTTTCATCTCCATAGCCTTATTCAAGTCTTGCACAGACATAGATTTATCTCCCAACACGTCTAACAAAAACTGTTCGCGCTCTTTCAATGGAGCATCCGCAACGAAATCGCCCACGGCAACAATCTGCGTTTCACTCTCCAATTTAAAACCCGATGGCACGGCTGCCTTGAAAACCTCCCCTAAAGTGCATTGATAATATTTCGCAATCCATTCCCAAAGCTTCATTTGCACTGGCCTCACCACGCTCTCCTGATCTAATACAGAAAAGACATCTTTCACTTCATAACCCTCAGGTTCGGTGAAGTGCACCTTGTATATCAATCCAGTATAGAATTTATTCTTCAACGGAACAATCACGCGAACACCAAATTTTGCATCTGCCTGTATATCATCGGGCATCCGATAGGTGTAGGTATTAGCAATGGCTAAGGGCAGTATGACATCAACAAAAATCATTGAGATGGACTTTATTTTTATCAATAATTTTACAAAAAGAAGAGGATCCAAACGCTATCGGATCCTCCTCTATTCTCTCTATCTCATTATCTGAGCGTACTCAATCGCTTCCTTTTCGACCTTTCAGCCGACAATCTTCTTATAGAGATTGCGCATATTGACGGCATCACCGATCAACTTGTGCAAATCCTCAACCTTAACACGCTCCTGAGCCATCGTATCTCTGTTACGGAGTGTTACGGTATTGTCCTCCAAAGTCTGATGGTCCACGGTTACACAGAATGGCGTTCCAATGGCATCTTGTCTACGATAACGTTTTCCTATCGTATCCTTCTCCTCGTAAGCACATCTGTAGTCGAACTTTAACTCGTTCATGATCTCATTTGCCTTCTCTGGAAGTCCATCCTTCTTCAACAAAGGCAAAATAGCACATTTGACAGGAGCCAACGCAGGTGGCAATGAAAGGACGACTCGCTTTTCTCCATTTTCCAACTGCTCCTCTTTGTAAGAACCCGCCATAACTGACAAGAACATACGGTCGACACCAATTGATGTTTCTATAACGTATGGTATGTACGATTTTCCTTCTTCTGGATCGAAATATTCCAATTTCTTTCCTGAGAACTGTCCATGACGAGACAAATCCCAGTTTGTACGCGAGTGGATTCCCTCAACCTCTTTAAAACCAAACGGCATTAAAAACTCAATATCTGTTGCAGCATTAGCGTAGTGAGCCAACTTGTCATGGTCGTGGAAACGATATTTCTCGTCACCCAAACCAAGAGACTTATGCCACTTCAAACGGAATTCCTTCCAATGTTTGAACCACTCCATTTCGGTGCCTGGCTTAACAAAGAACTGCATCTCCATTTGTTCAAACTCACGCATACGGAAAATGAACTGACGAGCGACAATCTCATTACGGAATGCCTTTCCTATCTGAGCAATTCCAAACGGAATCTTCATTCTTCCTGTCTTTTGAACATTCAAGAAGTTAGTGAAGATACCTTGACATGTTTCAGGACGAAGATAGATCTGCATCGTATTCTCCGCCGTTGACCCCACTTCTGTCTTAAACATCAAGTTGAACTGCTTAACGTCCGTCCAATTCTTAGTTCCGCTAATAGGACACACGATTTCCTCATCAAGAATGATTTGTTTTAGCTCTCCTAAATCATTATCATTCAATGCCTTAGCAAAACGAGTATGAAGAGCTTCACGCTTTTCAACATTCTCTAAAACACGAGGGTTTGTCGACTTAAATTTTTCAGCATCAAAAGCGTCGCCAAATTTCTTAGCAGCTTTCTCTATCTCCTTATTAATCTTATCGTCGTATTTTGCGATTTGATCCTCAATGAGGACATCCGCACGATAACGTTTCTTTGAGTCCCTATTGTCAATCAGGGGGTCGTTGAAAGCATCAACGTGACCAGAAGCCTTCCAAGTTGTTGGCTCCATAAAGATGGCAGCATCAATACCGACAATGTTCTGGTGCAAAAGGGTCATACTGTCCCACCAAAACTTCTTAATGTTGTTTTTTAATTCAACACCATTCTGACCATAATCATAAACCGCACCTAAACCTCCGTAGATCTCACTTGACGGAAATACGAATCCGTACTCTTTACAGTGAGACACCAACTGTTTGAAAACATCTTCCTGTGAAGCCATATCGTTATTTTTTATTCAATTTTCTTTTTTTGTAACTACTAACTTGCAAAATTAGTCTTTTTTGATGATATTGTGAAAACGCATGATTGAAAATTACTTGGGGCAGATTCAACTCCAAAAATCTAATAAGTTATTAATAGCTCGCTTAAAAAGTTTAGGAGCTTTAATACCTAATACTAATTTGCCATTTGCATTCAACAAGAAACCGACTTGCAACTCAACAATTTTTTCTTCTTCACTTCCATATAAAACCACAGTGCGGACAATTTTAAAATTGGGGTAGTGCTTTTTTAGGTACATTTTGTCAAAAGCATCATAGTCAGCAAGCTCTTTTATTCCATTTTGTTGAAATTCGTATTTTTCCCCTTCTATTGTTATTGCCTCTGTTTCTTTGATATCAAGCAAAACCAAATCTGGGATGAACACAATCTGGCTTTTATCGCCTGCTTTGTATTTTGTTCTGTCATTATATTTAGCAAGAGCAATTTGTTCCCCAGTTGAAGTTTGAAAATATCCTTTTTCACAACCTGCATGATTCTCAAAAACAGAATAACTTTCTGTAAAATTTTCTACTACTATATGGATAAATTTACATTTTATAACTTCGTCAATACTTAAGAAAGTCGTGAAAATCTTCTTATCAAGTTTCTTTCCTAATATTTCAACACCTAATGTTAAAAGTAAACGTGTACCGAAGATATAGGTTTCTGTAGGTTTTGCTTTCTGCTCAACCTGCAAAGCATATAGCATTATTTTCTTTGTGGATGGATAGTAGTTTTGAATGAAAAACAAATTTTGAACATCGTTGGAAGACTCTAGTATTTCTACTTTCCTTAATCGTCAGTCTTCGTTTCTTCTATAGCATATATAGGAGTATCGGAAACTTTGGGTTGTTTGTCTTGGTAGAAGATCAAGAAATCAATGAAACTTGATGATCCCGAAACGGTTTTTACAAAAACCTTATCAACTTTTGCACAGGTAAAACCAATTACTTGGTAGGTGAAATCAAAACATTTCTTCTTGTCTAACAATGGGATTATTCTGATGCTATCACCAAGGAAACCACATTTTTGGTCTTTGGCAAAATACGAAAATTATTACTGTCCGCTAAACAATACAACCCTTCACCCAACTTGCTGATTTTGATGAG
>CAVKBM010000046.1:0-14480 GCA_963654355.1 Bacteroidaceae bacterium
GACAGACACTCTCGTTGCCCATCTGCACAAAATTCTATTGTACCAATACATTACAGAAAAAGTGTTGATTGACAAGGCAGACAATGTAGCACTCCGCGAAATCAACAATTTGAAAGTCTACGAGCAGAGTTTGCTGAACAAAGAATTGAAAGACAGTCTGTTCTCATATAACGAAAAAGTAGGATGGGTTTATAAAGGAGAAAAGCAGAATATCAACAGTCAAAGAGATTTCAATGCCTTACTTTCCAAGGTGTGCGCAGACGTCTACTCACAGACCCCTGTGATTAACAACGAGTTGATAAACAGGCACAAACTGAGCAGTAGCATATCAACAGCGCGCATTAAATATCTCCAAGCCCTTCTCACAAACGCTGACAAGGAAGATTTGGGATGGGAAAAGGATAAGTTTCCACCCGAGAAAACCATCTACTACACCTTGTTAAAAAAAACAGGAATCCATCGCAATGGGCAGTTTTCCGATGCGCCTACGGATAATGGTATTATGACACTTTGGTATGCTTGTGAAAAATTTCTACAAAGCACACAAGACAAGTCGCGCAAAATCTCAGAACTCATAAAAATCCTTTCCGAGCAACCATTTAAAATGAAGATGGGAGTTTTGGACTTTTGGATTCCGACTTACTTATATATCAAGAGACTAGACTACTCCCTTTTCGGCGCCAAAGGTGCATATATACCCGAAATCAACATGGAATTTTTCGACCTTCTAAAGAAGCATCCAGAAGATTTCTCAATAAAAGCATACGTTGTAAACGGAGTAAAGATGGACTTTTACAATCAGTATCGAAAGCTCATCAACGCTGACGAAAGTGATGAAATAAAAGGAAACAAGTTCATAGAAACAGTAAAACCATTCTTCTTCTTTTACAATCATTTGAATGAATACACAAAGCACACACGAAAATTTGACAATGTTTCAACACTGCGATTCCGTGATGTTTTAGCCAAAGCAAAAGATCCAGAAAAAACCTTCTTTGAAGACCTTCCTGAGGCATTGGGATACGACAAAACATCTCTCAAAAGCGAAGAGTTTGTCGCAAACTATTGCAAAATCATACAAAAGTCCATAAGAGAACTTCGTGCTTGCTATAATGCACTAATAAACCGTATTGAAGGGTGTCTAATTGAAAAACTCAACTTGCAAGAATTTGAATACAACGATTATATTGTAGAGATAAGGCAAAGACTATCCAACATCAAAGTACATCTTTTGTCCGAAAAGCAGAAAGACTTTTATAACCATGCAATGGCAGAGTTTGACAACAGACAAGAGTGGTATCAAAGTATTTGCTACGCAGCTATCGACCAACCGCTCAATCGTCTGCGGGACGAGCAAGAGGAGCAACTCATCGACAATATAGTTTTTCTTTTTCGTGAATGTGAGAAGCACGCCGTAATATCAGAAGCAATGACGTTTCAAGTCGGAGAAGAAGAACGCAAACAAGCAGAAGCACTTGAGGCAAAGATAGAAGAGACGTTGACCAATGACAACAACCTCAACATCTATGCACTAATGAACATTTTGAAAAAGAGGATGCAATGACAAAAGTAAGACATATACTCGGCATATCAGGGGGAAAAGACAGTGCTGCCCTCTCCATCTATCTGAAACAAAAATATCCTCTGTTGAAGATAGAATATTACAATTCCGACACAGGCTGTGAATTGGCAGAGACAGAACTGCTCATCGACCGTTTGTCCGCATATTTAGGAAACATTAAACGATTAAGGGCGGCAGAAGGAAGTCCAGAACCAACACCATTTGAACATTTTCTAAAAGCCTGTGGAGGATTCCTACCCTCCCCTCAAGCACGTTGGTGTACACAAAAGATGAAATTAGCAGAATTTGAACGATATGTGGGTGATGACTATGCGGTTTCTTACGTTGGTATTCGTGGAGATGAAGACCGAGACGGCTACATTTCCTCAAAGCCCAACATTCAGGCAGTGTTCCCTTTCAGAAGAAACATTTGGAGTATCGACGTAATCAACAAAGTACTGCGGAATGAGCAACAAGAACAAATAATTGAAATCTACGATCACCTCTGCAACAACTTTCAAAGAGAAGAACTGATGGAGGTGCTAAAGAAGCCCATCTCCAAACAATTCTATTATTCGAAGAAACTGAACTCGCTACTCGACATCAACGTAAAACTATTCAATCATGTAGTATTTGAGTATTTGAAAACGACTAATTACCCAGTTGGAAAATTAGAATCATTTCCACTTCTTGACAACGATGAAGTTCTCGTAAAAGATGACATTTTTCGATTGTTGAGGGAAAGCGGCGTAGGTGTTCCCGCATACTACGAGGAAATTCCTTTTGAAGTAGACGGCAAAATCGGCACATACTGTCGCAGTCGCTCAGGGTGCTATTTTTGTTTTTTTCAACAAAAAATCGAATGGATATGGCTTTATGAGCAACATCCTGATCTTTACAAAAAGGCAATGGAGTTTGAAAAAGACGGTTACACTTGGAATCAAGGAGAAAGTCTCGCTGATCTTATAAAACCCGAGCGAGTCCGTAAAATAAAGCTTGATATCATCAAACGTCAAGAAGAGAACAAAGCACATCAGAAAGGTACAACTTTGGTCGACCTCTTTGGTGATGAAATAATGTGTTCCAACTGTTTCATCTGAAAAGCCTATGCTTAAAGCAAATGTCAAATGGCCTGAAAGCCGCAGATTTAAATCACACAGCGAGTGGGAACCTATTGGCTTCTTCTCAGAGGGGCTATGCAACGCAACAATCTTTGACCTAAAGTTGGGATTTTTTTCATCGTCTGCAATCAATATTCTTTGCGACGGTTTTGCTTGCTTTCTCTACAATGGCGGACGAATGAGGCTGATTATCAATGATATTTTATCTGAACAAGATAAGACATCAGTGAACGATGGACTGTCTGCTAACGAATTGCCATTTTTCGACATAAACAATCTTGAAATGTTGAAAAACACGCTTTCAGCAAGGGACAAACACTTTTTTGAGTGTCTGGCATGGCTCATTCGTAATAAACGCATCGAAATAAAAATAATCACTCCACTTGACAATGAAGGAATCGCTCACACCAAATGCGGTGTGTTCAGCGATGGGGTCAACAAAGTGGCATTTGATGGATCTTGCAATTTTTCAAGGACAGCCCTCATAGATAATTGCGAAAGCATCTCCACCTTTTGCGACTGGGATGGAGGCAAAGACATTTACAAAATAGAAGATATAGAAGATGATTTCAACCATACGTTCCAAGGTGAAGATTCAACAGTAAGATACATTGACCCACAGAATATTCGCACCAATATATGCAATTCATTTAAGGAGAAAGAGTTAAAGGAACTACTTGAAGACGAATGCAATCTAATAAATCAGCACTCAGAGCAAGAACTTTCACAAGCAGTCAAAGGCTATCTTGCAAGAGCAAAGTCAAAGATTACCGAGGTGATTAGTCTGATAAATAAGGAAAATGAACAATCATTAGAGACAACCAAAGAACCCCAATTTCCATATTCATCTGGGCCCCGAGAATACCAGAAAATAGCATTTGAGAACTGGAGGAAACTACAGCGTGGACTTTTCGCAATGGCTACAGGGACAGGAAAGACACTCACATCTCTCAATTGTTTATTAGAAATTTACAAGAGATGCGGTTATTACAAAGCAGTAATACTCGTACCAACACTTACTCTGGTTGATCAATGGGTAGAAGAATGTAAAAAGTTCAACTTTGCGAATATCCACAAAGTATGCTCCAAAAACATCAACTGGAGAGATGAAATTGAAACTTTGCAAATAAACGAGGATTTTAGTCCATCTGACAAGCAGAATTCTTTCATTATCATATCCACTTACGCCTCTTTTGCAAGAGATAAAGTATTTACCACCCTAAATAAATTCTCGCCCAAGACCCTTCTAATCGCAGATGAAGCCCACAATATGGGATCTGGCAGAATACTTGACCGATTAGATGGAATCAAATTCTTGCGACGTATAGGATTGTCTGCTACACCAGAAAGACAGTTTGACGAAGACGGGAACAAAAGGCTAAATGAATTCTTTGGCATAACAGACCATTATACGTTTGAATATTCTATGAAAGAGGCTATTGACAACGGCTTTCTTTGTCGATATTACTACTATCCCCACTTAGTTCACCTAAACGACGTGGAAATGAACCAATATATGGAGATAAGCAAGAAACTATCAAAAATGTTCAACTATGATAGTAACACTTTTGCTGATGGAAACGATGTTCTTACCGCATTGTTACTGAAAAGGAAAAGAATTATTCACAAAGCCGAAAATAAAGAACTCATTTTCAAAGACATAATAGAAAAAAGATACAGAGAAAAAGGAAACTTGAAATACACCTTAGTTTACGTTCCTGAAGGAAACCTTCCAGACGACAAAGCAGACGTATTCGATCTAAAAGAGACAATCGGTATAGACGATGATGCAGAACACATCATCAACAAATATACTCAAATTGTGAGTGAAGTGAGTCGCACGACAACGGTCAAAAAATTCACATCAGATACAAAAGAACGTAACAAAATGCTGTCAGACTTTGCAAGTGGAGATTTAGAAGTCCTCACCTCAATGAAATGTTTGGACGAGGGCGTAGACGTACCCCGAAGTGAAATGGCAATATTTTGTGCAAGCACTGGCAATCCTCGCCAATTCATTCAACGAAGAGGGCGTATTTTACGCTTGCATAAAGACAAACCTTGCGCAATAATACACGACTTGGTGGTTGCCCCCCTTGTAAACAGCGCATCCGAATGTTTTAATATGGAACGAAGGCTACTCGCAAACGAATTGAAGAGGGTTCGCGATTTCGCCATCCTTTCAGAAAACGCAGATGCTACACTAAATGAGCTAAAAGACATATTATCATATTACAATTTATCAATTTTCTAAAACATGGCATACACATCAAACGACAACAAAATGTTGGAAGCAGTACTAACAGACCCAAACCTCATGAAGTTTGGCAAATACACCACTGCTGAGATAACAAACATTTATCAAGCGATCGAATCTGATAATTATGTGATAAGTGCGGTCGCACAAATCATCAAACGCTCTTCCGAAGGTGCGACGAAAAAAGAGATTTACAAAGAAGTTACCGAATACTTAAAGAAAAACGTTATATGATTATCAAAGAAATTACCATAAAAAACTTCCGAAGTTACTATGGGGAGAACAAATTCGATTTCTCTGACGGACTAACACTCATCGTCGGAGATAACGGAGATGGAAAGACAACTTTTTTTGACGCATTACAGTGGTTATTCAACAACACACCAGATGAAAAACCAAAAATTGACAATGTGTCAGAAATGAGCAAATCCGAACTTGAAATAGGACAAAGCAACGAGGTGTCAGTTTCCATGCTTTTCGATCACGATGGAGAAAAATTTGTTGAGAAAAAAATCTCATTTGAACGTACAGACGGAACTAATTACAAAGCGTATGACCTTACATTCAGAGGATATGAAATCAACAAGTCTGAACGAGGAGTAGTAAGCGGTAAGAATTTGATGGACAGATGCTTTGATGCTTTTATTCAACGTTTCAGTATGTTCAAAGGAGAGTCAACACTTAATGTGTTTGACAATCGAGCAGCACTCAAGGAGTTGGTCAACAAATTCTCCGATGTTCGCAAATTTGACGAATTAGTTAGTATTTCTTCCGAGATGGAGAAAGATGCTAATGACGCCTATTTGAAAGAATGTCGTTCAGACAAAAAGATTGCCAACGAGGCAAAAGACTTGGAGATTCAACTAAAAAACGTTACTGAGAAAATCAATATCATAAAAAAGGAGATTGCAGAAAAACAAGACTCTATTGACACGTATTCTTCAAGATTAGACGAATTAGAGAAAAATCAGGAAAACTCTGAGAAATGCAAAGAGTTGAGCGATAGACTGAAAAATCTTAATGAGAAGGCAGGTAGATTGAGAGGACAGATTTTAGCCGTAAACAAAAGCACTGCTTTACTTGACAAATACTGGATATTGTGCGCTTTCCCTGATATTCTCAACAGTTTCAAGTCAAAAATCTCCTCTTTCAGCAAAGAAAAGCGCAAACAAGACATGAATTTTGTAAAACAAAGATCTGAACAAATTGGAAAAATAAAAGCCATCGACGAAATCTGCGGCACATTGGAAGATGGTGCAACTATGCTTCCATGGTACCTTCCTAATCAGGAGACGATGGAGGAAATGATTCACGACCATGTCTGCAAAGTTTGCGGAAGACCTGCGCCTGAAGGCTCCGAAGCATTCAATTTTATGATGTCAAAACTCAATGACTACAAAAAACACATTACTGAAGAAGCCAAATCTAAACGAGAAATAGAATCACTTGAGAAAAAAGAACTCTTTCCTGGCAAATATGTAGAGGAAATTCACACCCTCTGCATTCGTCTGAGCGGCAACGAGGAAGCCAAAATTGCAGGAATCAAAGATGAAATAAAAGACCGTCTTAGTTTAGAAGAGAAACTCAAATCTAACTTAAAGGAATTAGAAGATAAGATTCAAGAGACAAAAGACGACATCGCTCGCTTACTTATTCAAGCAGGAAATGTGTCAGAAAATATGCTGTTAAAGGATTTTACCGACATCCGAGGCATATTTGACCAAAAAGAAAGAGCTACAAAACGCCTTGCTACACTTGAATCTGAGTTAGAATCTGAAGAAGAGAAGAAAGTTCGACTGAAAGAAAAATTCAATGCACTAAATCCACAAAGTAATCAAGTCAAAAATTACCAAGAGGTTCACCGTGTGTTTGAAGAGATAGCAAAGGCATTCAGCAATGCAAAAACAGAAAATTTACGTCGTTTTCTCGGAGCATTGGAAGATTGCGCAAATAAATATCTAAACAAATTAAGTGCTAACGATTTCCACGGGGAAATACATTTGCATCAAACTGCTGACGACTCCACAGAAATAAAATTAGTCAGTTCAAATGGCTCAGAAGTGAGAAATCCTTCTGGATCACAAAAGACAGTAATGTACATGTCCATTCTTTTTGCAATTTCCGATTTTTCTGACACCAAACGAGATGAAAACTACCCACTCATTTTCGACGCTGCCACATCTTCTTTTGGTGACTCTAAAGAAGAGGAGTTCTACAATGTCATTGACAAACTCCAGAAACAGTGCATCATCGCCACAAAAGACTTTATCACAAAAGGTCAATTGAGAATTGACGAAGTTGACAAACTTTCCTGTAGTGTATACCGCATTAAGAAAGCAGCCAACTATGACGAACGCAATATGGCCACAATACGAACTCAAATAGAAAAAATTAAATAATATGGAATCATTATACGAGGCATGGAGTCGTCGCGACCCTGAATGGGAAACTCGCTATCAAGAGTCCATTATGGATGTATTCACAGACTATGGACGAGGATCAAACCAGTACTCTTCCGCAAAGGCCAAAATTTTTGGTGCAGGCTACGAAATGTTTATCATCGCATTCTTCATCGGTTTATACTTTGACCAGACAAAGCCTTTGATTGAGGACAAGGCAAAACGTAAAAAATTCGGGCAAGCCATCCAGTATTGGGGCAATCAAGAAAATAGGTTTAACAGAACCTCTTATGGTCAAATCCGAGAATATATCTTCGCCGCCTTGATTGCGAAAACAGACATAGACCTTATTGCCTTAGACAAAGGAGAGATAACCGTACGAAAAATTGTTGATCAATTAATCGACAAGATGGAACAATATGCCAACTTCGGTTTCTCTTATATTACGGAAAGGATGGAGGAAAATCCTAACTGCTTCTTTTCTGAGGTGGCATTTTTGCATGTTTTTCTATCGTTTATTCATTCCGATGAGGATAACGAGAAAAACAATCAATTAGAAGAACTTTAGCAGAATAGTTTCCTTATATAAAATCAAGCTTCCAAAGTATCATAGTCAATTGTCTGAGCATAATTCCAAAGAAACAACAATAAAGTACACCCATCGACAAATGAATACAAGAATACAACATTGAAAGTTATATTTTGTATATTTGCGGGAAGTTTCATTTGAATTTGAAGAAAAACATAAATAACGAAATATGCCTCAGACATCGAATCGTGGGCAACAAATGCCACAGTCTCCTATTCGTAAATTAGTTCCTTTGGCTGATAAAGCTAAAGAACATGGCATTAAAGTGTACCACCTCAATATCGGTCAACCAGACCTTTTGACGCCCAAATGTGCGTTAGACAGTCTCAAGAAAATCGACCGAAAAATTTTGGAATATAGTCCTAGCGATGGCATCAAGTCTCTGCGCGAAAAACTCGCAGGATACTACCAAAAATTCGACATCAATGTTACAGCCAAGGACATTATCATAACATGTGGCGGTTCAGAAGCGGTGAATTTCGCATTTATGGCCTGTTTGGATCCAGGAGATGAAATCATCGTTCCTGAGCCTGCGTACGCAAACTATACTGCATTTGCCATTGCAGCAGGTGCAACCATCAAGCCAGTTCTGTCAACCATAGAAGAAGGATTCGCATTGCCTCATATTGAAAAGTTTGAGGAGATGATTACCCCTCGCACGAAAGGAATTCTCATCTGCAATCCAAACAATCCGACGGGGTACCTCTACAATCAAAAAGAAATGAACAAGATTCGCGATTTAGTCAAGAAGTACGACTTATACCTATTCTCCGACGAAGTTTATCGCGAATTCTGTTATACGGGTGCCCCATACATTTCCGCATTCCACTTGAAGGGAATTGAAGAAAACGTTATCTTGTTCGATTCTGTGTCAAAAAGATACAGTGAATGTGGAATCCGGGTAGGTGCGTTAGTAACAAAAAACGAAGAAGTGAGAAAGAGTGTGATGAAATTTTGTCAGGCGCGTCTTTCTCCTCCTTTGATTGGACAAATCGTAGCTGAGGCATCTATCGACACGCCCGAAGAATACATGTTGGAAATGTATAACGAGTATGTCGAAAGAAGAAAATATCTTATTGACGGACTAAACCGCATTCCTGGAGTTTACTCACCTATCCCTATGGGTGCTTTCTACACGGTGGCGCGTCTTCCCATAGACGACTCGGACAAATTCTGCGCCTGGTGTTTGGAAGAGTTTAATTATGAGGGGCAAACAGTTATGATGGCTCCAGCCTCTGGATTCTATACGGGCAAAGGCATAGGGAAAAACGAAGTTCGCTTAGCGTATGTTCTTGAGAAAGAAGAACTTGCAAAAGCATTGTTCGTGCTACAGAAAGCGTTGGAGGCATATCCTGGTCGTGTAAATCCATAATTATCTACCATAGAATGAATTACGAGTTGTTCATCGCCCGAAAACTGTTTTTCAACAAAGAGAAAGTCGAAAACCAAGGAGAAAGGAAGATGACCAACTCAATCACCCGTCTATCCGTCGGAGGAATAGCAATCAGTTTGGTAGTGATGATCATAGCCGTTGGTGTTGTCATCGGATTCAAGCAAGAAGTTCGAAACAAAATAATCGGTTTTGGTTCTCACATACAGATTTCAGCATCGTTCACCAACCAAACCTACGAAACACATCCAATCCAATTTGATTCAACCCTCATAGATGCTCTGCAAAAAGATCCGTACGTTCACCATGTTCAGCAAGTAGGAGTCCAACCAGGCATTCTCAAAGTCAACGACAATTTCCACGGAATCATATTGAAAGGCATAGATAAAAACTATGATTGGGATTTTTTCAAGAAAAACATTAAAGAGGGTACAATACCTAACATAACAGATACAGCCACCTGCAATGACATACTAATTTCACAGAAAGTGGCGGATATGTTCCAACTAAAAATAGAAGACAAAGTACATATCTATTTCGTGATAAATCGGAAAGTGCGCGTCAGACCAATGATTGTCAAGGGCATCTACACTACAGGTTTTTCCGACTACGACAATCTGCTTATTTTAGGAGATATCCAACACATTCGCAAACTAAACGGATGGGAGAAAGACCAAAGCAGTAATTTGGAAATTGAAATCAAGGACTTCAATGCCTTAGACGAAGCAATTAACAGTATTTACCCTATTGTTGGGAACAGATTCGACAACAAGGGTAATTACTATATGATAAAAAGTATTAAGGACATCAATCCACAAATTTTCAGTTGGTTAGACCTATTGGACATGAATGTGGTGATTATCTTTATTCTGATGATTGCAGTGGCATGTTTCACAATGATTTCTGGATTGTTGATTCTCGTCCTTGACCGCACCAATATGATTGGAATTCTGAAAGCGATGGGAGCGAATAATGGTAGCGTACAGCGGATGTTTCTCTATGTAGCCTTATTTATCGTAGGAAAAGGTATGGTGATCGGCAACTGTTTAGGATTGATTCTTTGTTTCATTCAGAAACAATTCAACATACTTAAACTAAACGCAGACATTTACTATGTTGATGCCGTTCCAATCGAACTTTCTTGGCTAAATATTCTGTTCATCAATATCGGAGTCTTTGCCATTTCTGCCTTGGTGTTACGACTCTCCACCTGTATTATAACGAAAATCTCGCCAACGAAAGCAATCCAATTTGAATGATTTCCCTTTTTGAATAAAAGTGCAAATCACTTTTTTATAAGAATACTCACAACGGCTGCGATAGCCAGTAAAAATGGATAATACAAAAACGGAATGATTTCCAACGGACTTATCATAGCCAAACCACTCGCCATCAAAAGCTGCGCACCATACGGAATGATTCCCTGAACAACACAAGAAAAAATATCAAGTAAACTGGCCGCACGCCGTTTATCCACACCATACCTATCCGAAATCGTCTTAACAATGTTTCCAACAGAAAGAATTGCCACCGTATTATTGGCAGTACAAAGGTTTGTCAATCCTACTAAAGCAGAGATACAAAACTCCGCTCCTTTCTTTGATTTTACACTTCGTGTAATTCCACGCACTAAATAGGTAACTCCACCTGCCTTACGAACGACAGCCAACAGTCCGCCAGCCATCATTGAAATAAGAATCAACTCGCCCATATCTGCAACCCCCTCTGCCAACGAGGCAATCCAACTTTCAAGCGTTAGCATCCCATCAACAAATCCAACAATACCCGTGAAAATGATGCCAAGGCAGAGGGATACTAATACATTGATGCCACAGACCGCAGTTACGAACACAATAAGATATGGCAAAATGCGAACAAGATGCAACCCTGAGATTTGCAGTTGCATCGTTTCCCCACACATTCCAATCACCAAATAAATAGCAAAGCAAGCAATCGCCGCAGGCAAGACAATCAAAAAATTCGTTCGGAACTTATCTCGCATAGAACAGTTTTGCGTACGAGTAGCTGCCACCGTCGTATCAGATATGAAAGAGAGATTATCACCGAAAAAAGAGCCACCTACGACAGCCGCCACCATTAATGGTATCGGAGAACCCACCCTCACAGCCATCTCTGTTGCCACAGGGACTAAAGCCACAATCGTCCCTACAGACGTTCCAACGCACAAAGAAACAATACAAGCAGAGACAAACAGCCCCCCTAAAAGCATAGATTCCGGCAAGCACTTCATAGTAAAATCGACCGTTGCGCTAACAGCTCCCATCGACTGTGCTGACTTTGCAAAAGCTCCTGCCAACACAAAGATCCATACCATCAAAAGCAAATCCTTGTTGCCTGCACCACTAGAAAACACACCGACTCTCTCATCAACCTTATAACCTCGTAAAGTGAAGAGCGACATAATACCTACAATCGTGAAGACAACCGTCATTGGCACCCTATAAAAATCGCCAAAATAGATGCCCAAACCACCCATCAGCAAAACTAATAAAGCGAGTGGCAATAAAGCCACCCAACCTCTCCTTCGTGGTTTTAACCGTCTATCAATCCGTTCATTCTCCATATACTACACCCTTACGTTTATAGCAAATAAAGGGACTACAAACTTGGATAAACAAGATTTTCATCTGTCGCCACTTCCAAAACCTCGTGCAAATATTTGGATGCCTCCCAACGTGCCTCTGGCAAATTCATCAAAAGATAATTTCCGCAATCTTTTGGACTTTGACCTGGCACATTACCAAAAAAGTTCGCAACAAAACGAAAACACTCCACAAGTAAAGGCAAAATCTCTTTAGATGTCAGACGACCTTTCATCAAAAGATAATTGCCAGTCAGACACCCCATCGGTCCCCAATAGATAATCTTATCCTTCCACTCAGGATGATTACGAAGGAAAGTTGCAGCCAAATGCTCCATACAGTGAATGGCTGACGGAGACAAAGCAGGCTCTCGATTAGGCTCTTTCATACGCACATCAAAAGTTGTAACATAATCACCACCCACTTCGTCTATTCGACTGACATACACACCACGTTTCAACACTAAATGATCTATAGTAAATGAAGGTATTTTATCCATTTTGTTTCTATTTCTTTATTGATTTCAATTTAATCAATTCTTTCATAAATCAGAATTCACAGAAGCCAAGAACAGTTTCGTAACTTCAAAAGAACGATTCGCCATCTCACCCCAAAAATCGGCATATTGAGAAGCATGATTCGTTGTATTTCCCGGAGTATCACTAATAATTCGAAAAGAGACAAACGGAACATTGTAGATGTAGCATGTCTGAGCAATCGCAGCCGACTCCATATCAACCGCAAGTCCCTGAGGAAAATGAGACTTGATTACATCCAACTCCTTTCTATCGGTGATAAACTGGTCCCCCGTACATATCAGACCTGCATGAATCCTCGTCCTTTGTTTCTCATTCAATTTCAAAGCCTCTTCACACAAGGATTTTGCGCCCTCATACATAGCAGGAAGTCCCTGCACCTGACCATATTCATTTCCATCGCCACACCACACATCGTGATACACGACAGTTTGAGATACCACGACATCCATCACGTTCAGCGAGCAATCAATTCCTCCCGCCACTCCTGTTGAAATGACACAATCAGGAGAAAAAGTATTGATCAAAGCGGCTGAACCCAACGCCGCATTCACCTTTCCTATACCACACTGTTGCAAAATCAATGTGCTACCCTCTAAAAAACCTTTCGTGTACTTGAACTTGCCGTATGTCTCTTCCGATACCTGCTCCAACAAAGAAACGATTCTATCATACTCGGACGACATAGCCGTCAAAACTCCAATCTTCATATTTTGCAAGATTTTTACATATTTTCACTTCGCAAAGATAGCATAATTATTACCTTTGTAGAGAAGGACATAAAGACAATCAAGCAGAATGACCAAAAAGATTTTTCCCTATAACGAAGTGGTTGATGCACAGTTCAAGTTGGCAAAAAGGCTGTTCCACGCATCAATGAGTGGAGTGACGGCTGAAAGCATGAAGGGAATGGGCTATAAGGTGAATTTCGGAGTCGGACTGCCCCGCATAAAAGAAATAGCAATACGCTTTGAATACAATTCGTTATTGGCTCAACGCACATGGTGGTCGGACATTCGCGAACTGATGATTCTCGCCACACTCATCTTAGGCAAAGAGGCAGAAAAAGCATACGCAGAGATACCCGATTTACACGAGTGGACAGCGCAACTCTTCAACATCGAACTTTGCGAACAATTTTCAAGAAACTTTCTGTCTCTTATCAATCCCAACAAGAACAATATCGAGAAAATCACATTGCAACTAATTGATAACAAAGAAGACAAAAAAGAATTTGAAGTGGCTTTGGGTTATATCAACTACTGCAATCTTATTGTCAGATACCCCGACTACACTTTTCAGGCAATCAATAGTGTTTTTGAGATTTTGCGAAATGACGTTTATTCTGAGTCCTACAACATTTATGCCACAGCTGCACGGTTTCTACGTGTCTACACACGTAGAGATGCAGAACGTGTAAAGCAATTTGTTGACACCTTGGATGCAAGCAAAAGTGTTAGTGTACAGAAAGTCATAGAAGAGGTTCGCACTGAACTTTTGTTCTACTTCGACTAAAAATCAAAATATAGACGCATAACATTATGTTCAATCAAAACAAAGCCGAATTAGCCAATACGATTACTCACGGAATTTCACTACTGATTTTCTGTATGTTGTCTGTGTTCCTATTTATAAAGGCAGTGCCTCATCATTCAACGCCACTGCTCATCGGACTGATACTTTTCTATTTTGCAGAGATTTTGATGTTTGGTTCTTCTACGCTCTATCATTTTGCAAAAGACCCCGGACAAAAACACAACCTCCGATATTTAGACCATTGCGCCATCTACGTCTCCATCGCAGGGTCATATTCTCCGATTCTGTTGTGGTCTGTAGGAGGAACTTTAGGCATCATCTTTTTCATCATAATATGGGCATTGACCGTCGCTGGCATTTTCTATAAAATATTTGCATTAGGCAAACACCCTAAACTTTCATTAGCTTTGTATTTAGCAATGGGTTGGATGGTTGTCTTCATAGCCAAACCCGTATTCGAAGCATTCCCCGCTGTTAGCCTATGGCTT
>CAVKBM010000047.1:0-14411 GCA_963654355.1 Bacteroidaceae bacterium
GAAGGGAATAGTCATTCGACCATACCCATAAAAAAAACAGCGAACAAAATCCGTCCGCTGTCTTCATTTTTATCTTGTTGCCTTACTTAATAATCTTTTCCAATTTTGAAACATTACTTTGGATTACCTCATCTGGCAATTCGTAATTTGTCAAATCTCCTGCCAAATATTGATCGTATGCTGTCATATCAATCAATCCATGACCTGAAAGGTTGAACAAGATTGTCTTCTGAACGCCCTCTTCTTTCGCCTTTTGAACTTGACGAATCGTGGCTGCGATAGCATGCGCAGACTCAGGTGCTGGAATGATACCTTCTGCTTGCGCAAAGAGGGTTGCCGCATTGAACGACTCCAACTGTGGAATATCAATACCCGACATCATTCCGTCTTTGATTAACTGGCTCACGATTGTCCCTGCTCCATGATAACGAAGTCCTCCCGCATGAATATGCGCTGGTTGGAACTCATGTCCTAAAGTGAACATTGGCAACAATGGCGTGTAACCCGCTTCATCTCCGAAATCATATTGAAAAATTCCTCGTGTCAATTTAGGACAGGAAGATGGCTCCGCCGCATAGAAAATAGTCTTTTTGCCATCAAGCAAGTTGTGACGCATGAATGGGAACGAAACGCCTCCGAAATTCGAACCGCCTCCGAAACAGCCAATCACAATGTCTGGATACTCTCCTGCCATCTCCATCTGTTTCTCCGCCTCCAGACCAATAATCGTCTGATGCAACGTAACGTGATTCAGAACGCTTCCTAAAACATATTTACAATTTGGCGTCTCCATTGCCAACTCAACAGCCTCAGAAATGGCGGTTCCCAAACTTCCTTGATAGTTAGGTGTCTCGGTCAAAATCTTACGACCTGCCTTCGTGCTCATACTTGGAGAAGCAATAACTTGCGCGCCGAAAGTCTGCATGATAGAACGGCGGTATGGTTTCTGATGGTAACTAACCTTCACCATGAAAACAGCCAACTCCAAACCGAATGCCTTTGCCGCATACGACAGAGCTGCTCCCCATTGTCCAGCCCCCGTCTCGGTAGTAATATTGGTCACACCCTCTTTTTTGCAATAGTAAGCCTGCGCCAAAGCGGAGTTCAACTTGTGCGAACCAACAGGGCTAACACTCTCATTCTTGAAATAGATGTGGCAGTTAGTGTCTAACGTTTTTTCCAAACCGTATGCACGAACCAACGGGGTTGAACGATAACTCTTGTAAAGCTCTCGAACCTCGTCTGGTATCTCAATCCATGCATCCCTAGTATTCAACTCCTGCTCCGAGCATGCACGATTGAAAATACCCGTCATCTCGTCTACCGTCATCGGTTTCTTGGTTTGCGGGTTCAACATTGGCAACGGCTTATTAGGCATATCCGCCGCTATATTGTACCACGCATGCGGTATCTCACTCTCCTGAAGAAAATATCTTTTCTGTTTTTCCATCTTTATTAATCTATTTCTCCAAAGATAGGGAAAAAACGCAATATTGTTCGGCTGCAAGTTTCATTTTTTCATTAAACATACTTAGCAGTGCCGTCAGAAACGAGAAAAAGGTTCGCCTCTTACGACAGCGAACCTTTACCTTTGATATATGTAAGATTTCCTATTTCTTGCTTTTCTTGAGTTTTTCGTTTTCAGTCTGCAACTCTGCAATCACCTTGCTTTGAGCCTCTATGGTCTGCATCAACGAGTTTAATTCCTCATTGTCAACACCTTCTGGGAACATTGAATTAACACGATCTATAAAATCACTTAACACATTCATATAGTTCATAAATGCATCGTACGGAGAGTCATACCAACAATTCTGACGATGAGAACCACTCTTGGTCGACATAAAATACAAATGATCGCTCGACTGCAAATAGTACCAATCCTGCAACAACGATTTATTATATGACAACCGAACACGTTCACCTATTGTATACAATTTGTCGAACGCAGAATGTTGTAAATCATTTCCCAACCATGCAGAGAGGTCTTTCTCCTCGTCCGCCCATGACATTGGATATGGAACGCTCACCTGATCTACAGGTTTACGCTCAAAAATCTGAGATGGAGTTTCAAAATCAATGCCTAACTGCTCGGCATACTGAGGCAACGCCTTCAAGAAATCAAAGACACCCGTCTCTTTTTTCTGAATTTCACCAAACGTCTCATATCCCATAAAAAGGTTGATGACATCTTCTGCCTCTGGCTGATTCTTAACCCACCCCATAAATTTATCGGCTGTCAGAGGAAACTCATTCCAGCTCCAATCTGAAAAGCGGAAAGTAATATCATCACTCAATGTTGAATTCTTCAACAAAAGCTTCAAGTTCGGACGGCTGGCACTGCAATAAACATAGTTCGGACTCTTCCAACCCAAAACATGTTTTGCGCCCTCCGTCAACATTCCTTTGAAACCCATGTCTGCCACACGATCGCCAATCTCATCCGAATAGATCATTTCCGTATTGCGGAACACAGACGGCTTCACGCCAAAAAGATTCTCAATTTTCTTGACATGCTCCTTCACCTGAATCTCAAACTCATCCGTTTCCCCTTTCAAACAAGCAAGCGAGTGAGCGTAAGTCTCCGCAAGGAACTCAACACAACCTGTCTTTGCCAATTCCTTGAACGAGTTAATCACCTCCGGACAATACAACTCCAACTGCTCTAAAGCAACTCCTGAAATAGAGAACGAACACTTGAAAGCACCTTTCGTATCCCTTATCATCTGAAGAAGCGTTTCATTGGCAGGCAGATAGCAATTATGAGCTACACGAGAAAGAGTGTCCTGATTCGTATAATCATCATAATAATAATGGTCGGCTCCTATGTCGAAAAATCTATATCTCTTCAACCTAAATGGCTGATGAATCTCAAAGAAGAAACAAATTGATTTCATATATTATTGCTTTTTATTCAAAATAAAACTATTTCCAACCCAATACTTTGTTGTAGACGGTTCTCACTTTCTGAGCAGCATATTCCCACTTTATTCCATCAACTTCTTTTTTTCCTTCTGCTCGAAGTGTCTCATACATAGAAGGATAGGAAATAATGCCAT
Source organism: Bacteroidaceae bacterium (assembly GCA_963654355.1). Taxonomy (GTDB): domain Bacteria; phylum Bacteroidota; class Bacteroidia; order Bacteroidales; family Paludibacteraceae; genus UBA1181. The sequence goes on from CAVKBM010000047.1 coordinate 3,060, forward strand.
AGATGGCATCCGCCATTGCATCTATATCCCAATAGTCGATTTTGATGACGTGTGAGAGAATCTCCGCACAACCCGATTGTTTTGAAACGATGGTAGGGACACCCATCTGCATAGCCTCCAACGGAGAAATTCCAAATGGCTCAGAGACCGACGGCATAATGTAGACATCGCTTGACTTCAACATCCTATACACTTCCTTACCTCTCAAGAATCCTGTGAAATGAAACCTGTCCGAAATATTGCGGCTTGCCACCAAATGGATCATCTTTTCCATCATATCGCCACTGCCTGCCATCACGAAGCGGACATTCCTCGTTCGCTGCAACACACGATAAGCAGCCTCGACAAAATATTCAGGGCCTTTCTGCATCGTAATACGACCTAAGAACGTTACGACTTTATCCTTCATTCCTTGATTGCGTTCAATAGACAAAATATCAGGACTTAAAGGTTCTACAGCGTTGTGGACGGTAGTAACCTTCGCAGGATTGATTCCATAACGATTGATAACCGTGTCGCGTGTTAAATTGCTCACTGTGATAATATGGTCGGCGTGATCCATACCTGCCTTTTCTATATTGTAGACAACAGGATTCACATTGCCACGGCTTCGATCGAAATCCGTCGCATGGACGTGAATCACCAACGGTTTGCCCGAAACATATTTCGCATGGATTCCGGCAGGATAGGTCAGCCAGTCATGCGAATGGATAATGTCAAAGTCTAAAGCACGACTCACCACGCCCGCCACTGCATCGTAGTTGCGAATCTCTTCTTGTAGATTGTCTGGATAACGTCCAGAAAACTCCACAGAACCAATGCCATTCACGCCAATGCGATTATTGTCTTCTTGAATACAATCTCTGTAGTGATAGTATTCTTCCTTAGACATTTGTCCATTTAGAATTTCATTTAGGTAGTTCTGATCTGGGTCTCTCCAACACACCGGCACTTTATTAGCCGCGATTATCTTCAGAAAGCTCTGATCCTCGTCTCCCCAGGGTTTAGGCAACATAAAAGTAATTTCCATATCCTTCTGCATCGACATGCCTCGGGTCAGACCGTAGCTCGCCGTCCCTAACCCTCCGAGGATATGAGGTGGAAACTCCCAACCAAACATTAAAGCTTTCATATCTCTTATTTGTTGTAATTTTTCAAAATCTTTAATGCTCTCAACAACTCAGCCACATTCATTGCGTACGAGATTCCTCCACGTCCTCTGAACGGAGGATTCCCATCATACATCTCCGCAAGCGTACCTATACATCCAACGTGCATCTCCTCCTCAAAGCCTTCAATCCTTCTCTCTACAAATGACAAACCACTATTCTTATAGACATTGAGATAACCTTCAACATACACTCCCATCAGCCACGGCCACACACAACCTTGGAAAGAGGCATATACTCTGTCTCTCTCTCCTCCATCTGCGTTTCCATGGTAATTCTGACTCTTCGGACTCAAAGATCTAAGTCCGCGTGGTGTTAACAATTCTTTTGTTGAAATGTCAATTATAGACTTTTTCTGATTGTTCTCCAATGGAGAATATTTTAAAGCGACTGCCCATAGCATGTTCGGACGAACAGACTGCTCGCAATAGTCGTTGATAACATAATCGTACAAATAAAAACCTGTCCAAAAGACTTCCGAGAAACTCTTCTGCGCTTTTCCTGCAACTTCTCTCAATTGCTCGGCATAATATTCGTTACCAGTTTCTGCCGACAACTCTGCCACAAAACACAATGCATTGTACCACAGAGCATTAAACTCAACCACATAGCCTCGTCTTGGTGTTAGCACATTGCCTCCCCATTCCGAATACATCCAAGAATGAGAACTTTCGTCTCCATCGGAATAGACCAAACCGTTCTCTTTGAGCGTTAAGTCTGGATGCTTCCCTTTTAAGATAAATTCTATAATTTCTTTTAGAAAATCTCCATAACGTTGCCAAGCCCTCCCATTTGAGGTCGCCTTTGCATATTCTTGAATGTCCCAAATTAGCCAAAGCAACACATCAGGATCCGTCAATCCAACCACCTCACTTTCTACAGGTTTTTCCTCCATAAAAGAACGAAGTTGCGGTATCATCGTGTCCATAACTTTCTCGAAACTTACCGTATCGTCGACTGCAAGAGATACTCCAGGCAAAGATACGAACATATCCCGAGCGACACACTTAAACCAGGGATAACCTGCCAAAAGATAAAGTTCAGAATCACTCTTCTTGTTAAAAAATTGCTGGGCCGAGTTTTTCAAGCAATTGAAGAAACTCGTACGAGTAGTACGCTTCGTAACCTCCTCGTAGTAAACAACATGCAAGCGTTCCGTGTCTGTTTCACTGATTCCAGCAGAAAAGATGACAGACTCACCTTGTTTGATAGAGACCTCAAACGTACCAGGCACAAATAGGTCTTCTTTATTATAATATCCTCGCTCTGCCTCCCGAGGATATTCAATCCCCTTGTTCCAATGAGGGTTTGGAGTGAACGTAATTGGCTTGTTAAACTGCATGTAGAGCGTTGGATATCCTTGATACAAACATGTAGAGATTCCATTTTTTATTTCTCTATAGGAAGAGTCCAACTGGTAGTTTTCCACACATAAATCATTCACACTTCTAAATGCAAGAAACGGACTAAAGCGTAGTGTCGTTGGAGAATTTGCCTGCAAAAGGGTATATTTGATGAGTATCCTATTCTCGTACGACACGAAAACCTTCTCCTTTGAGAGAATAACACCACCTACACGATAGATTCCGCAAGGCAACACATCACAATTAAACTCCCGCATATACTTATGCCCGTTTGGAGCGTAATTATCACCCCAATACTTATGCAAGCCCAAATTAAACTCCGCACCATGCTGAATCACCGTCTCGTCCAACGATGAAAGAAGTACATGGTTCTCATTGTCCAAACTTGGTACTGGAATCACCAACAAACCATGATATTTCCTTGTGTTACAACCTACTAACGTTGTGCAATGATAGGCTCCCGACTTATTGGTCCTCAACATTTCTAATGAAAGAGACTGCTCCAAATTGGTCAGAATCGTTTTGTCATATCTTAGGTAACTCATAAATACTCTTTTACTTTCGTTATATCCTCCCTTTGTCCATTCGTAATTGTTGCCCACTACAAATGTACTTTAACGCCTAAATTTAAGCATTTCTAACGAAAAGGCTATCGTTTTATTTTTATATTTTTTAACAAAATAACGCCGTCATTTTTTCGGTCGTTAATAATCTTTTTCTCAATCTTTTTCTTCTACTTTGTAAATTCCATTGTACTTATTAGTACGGACCGATAACAATCAAAACAACATAAATCAATGAAACTAATCATAGATAGTGGCTCTACAAAAAGCGACCTTGTTTGGATCAACGGACGTAATATTGTTGAGCAAAAACAAATTGAGGGCATCAACCCTTTTTATCAGAAGGCAGATGAAATTCGGTCTTTATTGTTTAACAAATGTCCTTCTCCGTTGATAGACTCCACTACCGAAGTGTATTTCTATGGTGCTGGGTGTGTGCCTGCCAAGTGCGACATCGTCAGAAACGCAATCAAGAAGGTATTTGGAAATGCGAAAGTTGAGGTGGAGAGCGATTTGCTGGGGGCGGCAAGGGCTTTGCTTCAACACAACAGTGGGATCGCATGCATAATAGGGACAGGCTCGAATTCCTGTTTTTTTGATGGGGAGAAGATTATCAAGAACGTACCTGCGCTCGGCTTTATTTTAGGAGATGAAGGTAGCGGGGCAACTTTGGGAAAGCGCCTCGTATCCGACATTCTGAAAGAGTATGCTCCACAAGAAATTCGAAATAGATTTTTCGATGAAGAGAAAGTCTCCTCTGCAGAAATCATGGATCATGTCTACAAACAGCCTTTCCCCAACCGTTATTTGGCACAATTCACAAAACATATTTCTCGCCATAAGGAAGAGGTCTTTTTTCGCAATATGCTATATGACTGCTTCTCACAATTTTTTGAACGAAACATTCTTCCCTACGAATCCTACATAAATGGGCAACGCACGCTACACTGTATTGGTTCGATTGCCTGGTTTTTTCAAGAAGAAATTCAGTCTGTCGCAAAGAACTACAAGTATAGTCTCTATGTAATGCAAGCGCCAATATCAGGATTGATTCAATATCACAGCAAAGACTAATCCAATTCCCCATTTTTTCATTTCGTTCTCAAAGTCACTATAGGCACAAACATCTCTTCTAACGAGATGCCTCCATGCTGAAACGTATCCTTATAATATTGAACATAGTAGTTATAATTGTTTGGATATGCCATAAAATCGTCGTTTCCAGCGAAAATATAAGTTGAACTTACATTCAAAGAGGGCAAACCTACTTTTTCTGGCTGTTTTATCTCCAAAACATCTTTAGGATTATAATCTAAGTTTTTCCCCACTTTATAACGTAAATTCACACTGGTATTCCTATCTCCCACCACCTTAATGGCATGGTTTACTCGTATCGAACCATGATCGGTGGTGATGACCACCTTCGCACCCTTCTCTGACAACAATTTGAAGAAATCCCCAATCTGCGAGTGCTTGAACCACGATTTCGTCAACGACCGATATGCCGCTTCCGTTGAAGCCAGCTCCCTTATCATCTTAGAGTCCGTCCGCGCATGTGACAACATATCCACGAAATTAAAAACGACCACGTTCAGCTGATTCTTCTCATATTTTGAATAGTCGGAAATCAATTTTTCACACGCCAAAGAATCATTGATCTTATGGTATGAGAACGTATATTTTTTTCTAAAACGTTCTATTTGCGTCTGAATCAAATTCTCTTCAAAATTATTCTTTCCCTCTTCTTCATTCTCGTCCACCCAATACTGCGGATACATCTTTCTTATTTGATTAGGCAACAGTCCAGAGAAGATGGCATTGCGCGCATACTGCGTGGAAGTCGGCAGAATCGTACAATAAAGGTCTTCCGACTCAACTACAAAGTCATTTCCCAATTCTTCCCTCACAATGCGCCACTGGTCGAATCGGAAATTATCAAAGACAATGAAAAACAGCTTCTCCCCCTCATCCAATAACGGGAAAAGTCGCTTTTTAAAGAGATCATGACTCATCAACGGACGATCAACTCCATCTTTAAACCAACTCTCATAGTTTTTCTTGATAAACTTTACGAATGTCGAATTGGCTTCATCTTTCTGCATCTGAAACATCTCTGTTAATTGATGCTCCGTATGCTCCAACTCCAACTCCCAGTACACTAATTTCTTATAAACATCCATCCAATCGTTGTAAGTTAAGGAATCGTTAATTTGCATCCCTATCCTTCCAAACTCCGACCGATATTCATCCGTCGTCATAGATGAAATTATTTCTTTTTTATTAAGGTTCTTCTTTATAGATAGCAATATTTGGTTGGGATTAACTGGTTTAATCAAGTAGTCTGCTATCTTCTTTCCAATAGCCTGGGTCATCAAGTCCTCCTCTTCGCTTTTCGTAATCATAACGACAGGGACAAGCGCATCCTTCTCCTTAATCTGCGTCAGAGTCTCCAATCCACTCAAGCCTGGCATATTCTCATCCAGGAAGATAATGTCGAAATGCTCTTCCAATGTAGCCTGTACGGCATCTTCTCCATTGTTGACACACACAACCTCATAACCTTTATTTTCTAAAAAAAGCACATGGGCTTTCAACAAATCTATCTCATCGTCTGCCCAAAGTATTTTTGCATTTCCCATACCCTCTCAATTTCTTAAGTTTCCTCGACTATCTATTCAGATATAATCGCTTATATAACTCCATGTAAACCGCAATATTGCCAGAAGATTTCAACACTTCATAATTATCCTTCGAAATCACAATGTTTCGATATGGAATATTATTGAAAGACGATTTCACATCCGAGTTCTTCACAATCTGCTTCAAATAGGAGACTCCCAGCTGTGCATTGGCAAACGAGCCAACAATGTAGATTTGAGGGAATTGCGAAGTTTGTTCGGTTACAACATTGAGATTCAACAATGGTTGATTAGTCGAATTATACTTATTGAACGCACTTGCGACATTCTGTTCATCCGACTTACCAGATGGCACAATCACGACAAAATAATGAGTCGACTGTGGATCGTAAGTGTACAACCCTTTATATTTTTTTAGTTGCTTCTTCGTCTGGGCAGTCTTCTTTTCTGCCGCATCCTCAGAATCCCTAGGTTGTTCGGTTGGTGCGACAGTTGATTTCACGTCATCTACTTCATCCGATTTTTTAGGTTGCGGAAGAGATTCTTTCCGCACCTCAATTGGTTTTACAGGTTGCTCAGACTGTCTCATCAGCGTATCTTCCTTCTTCTCTATTGATTCGGCAGTCTGCTTTTCATGGGCTGTTTCTCCACTAGAAGAAGTCTTGTTTTCTATCGACTCCTTATTGACAAAAGTCGCTCCATTCAAATTATCGCCCTCCTTTACATTCAACTTTTGTTCTGACTTTATCTTCTCAATCTCTTTTTCCTCGCCAACCAACTGCACACTCACATTATTGTTTCGCTTACGTGTCATAATGCTGTCTCGGTAGAACTTTTCATACTGCTCTAACGTGTAGCCATGTCCGATCAAATCCAAGTTGTCTGGCGTTATCAAAAGATATTTGAACGTGCTACCATATAGTATTTTTTGGATTCCTTCATCGGTAATGACTCCATTAATATACCAAAGTGCCTCATCGTAATTGTCTAATCCTGAAACGGTCAGCACACCCTCTTTCACATTGATTTCAAAATCCTTAATTAGAAACTTGGTGAAATTATACATCGCTGTCTCATAAAGCAGTTTGTTCTGATCTACTTTCATGGTATCAGTCATCAATTTGAACAGATAAGGGGTTTGATAATTGACGGTGAAACCATGACTCACAGTAACGCCACTCGCTTTCTCTTCTTCTATGCGTGTTTCTTCACGCAAAGCCATAAGTCCACCCACAGAACCTCCCTCCGTAGGTATTTTTCCTTGATTGATCAACGCAAGTATATCTTTTGCCATAGAAACCACATCCGCATTTGGATATCGTTCAATCAAATGATTTAAGGAGGCAGCAAAAGTATCTTGACTCATGGTTTTTCCTATTCCCAATGTGTTTAGCAACATAAACTTAGGCAACAATGAAGAGACAGGATAGTTCTGCTCCATATATTGCGTATTTTTTGATACTGTAAGAAAATCACCTTTCAAGAACGCAGCATAGGTGTTCTCATAGATAGAATCTTGCTCGTCTTGCATTTTCTCCAATCGTTGACGGAAATCTGGATTAGACAAAATCTTCGCATATTTGCTATTTGGATAGTGTGCGATAAGGCTATCACGATATTTTCCGCTCATCGCCTCGCCATAGTTCTTGCCAGCGATACGATAGCAACAATAGTAGGCATCCGCCGCACGAGAATCATTTGGATAACGACGGACAAACTCCTCGAAAGTCTCAAGCGCCTTCGGATAGTCTTGCAATTTCTCCTCATATATGACAGCCATATTAAAGAGGGCGGTGGACAACTGTTCATGAGCGACAACCTTCTGATCGTCCGCAAATGGTATCTGTCTCAAATAATACTCCGGACGTTTGGGATTCTGCTCGTTGGAAATATTTTCTTCCGACATCACACTTTTCGCCGTATCCGTAGCAAACTCTCCCATATCAACCTTGTCTGCCAAGTTCTCCTCGGCAAACACCATGATGTTCTTATTGCGGCGATTCCAATTATCCTCCAACCGACGCGTTCCAAACTTGCGACGGAACTCTACCTTTCCCTTCTCCACCGTACTCTTTGTGTAGAAATACCAAGTTGACTGCTGTGTATTTCCCAACGCACGATTGTCCATCACCGCCATATTGTCGATCTCCAAGTCCAACTTTCGTTGCTCCTCTCGTTCTTTTATCAGTCTCTCCTGTTCTTTTCGTTCTTCTTCTTTCACCTTTTCAATCTCACGGTTCACCGCAGCCGTCAACTCTGATTTTGGTGCCGTTGAAAGCGCCAACAAACTATCCTGCAACTTGAAAGTCGTATAATTGCCCACCAACTCGTCCAACACCTGAGACAACTTTGAGACACGCTCATAATCATCATGTTTCTGATCTATTAGTGAGTAGGCATCTGAATAACAAGGTTGCGCTTTCACATAATCTTGCCTGCCGTAATAAATATCTGCCATGGTGATAAGCGTCTGCGCCTTTTCCAAGCCATTTCTCGTGCTTGTATCTGCAGACGTTCGATAGAGACGCAGCGCCTCCGCCGTATCCTTACGAGCCAAGTAGATATTTCCCATCGCATAATATATCTGATCTAAATAGTCGGCATTGTTACGGTTCTTTGCTAATTTATTGAGTCGCTTAATCAAATCTGCATCCGAAGAGTTCTCCACGACCTCCGTCTGTAGAATATTTGCATTGAACGTCATCTGATAAGTCGGATTGGCTTTTATCACTTTACCATAATAAAGGTAAGCTTCCTCCTTTTGACCTAAATATTGATAAATCTGTGCAATGACAAAATTGAACCTCATCCGCTGCATCCTGTCTTTTTCGAATTCAACTGCCTTTAATAAATGGGGCAATGCCTCTTTGTATTCATTGTTCTCACAAAGCAAATCTGCCTTCGCCCCGTGATAAAGTCCGACAATGCTCTCAGGCAATTCTTCAGCATCCATATTGTTCAGAATTTCTTCCGCCTCGTAATTCCACCCCAATTCCTTCAAAGCTCGCGCTTTCCAGATTGATGCTTTCAGCACTAATGTCTTGTCGTTTGAGAAATGCTTCATAACGTATGTAAAAGTGGCCGACGCAGCAAGATAGTCATTCGAATAATACTTTGCCTGCCCCAACAACATCCACACCTCATCCATAAAAGAGTTGAATTCCTCCTGATTATAGAATGCCACATACGCAGGGTCGCGCATTTTCTCATACTTTTTCTTCGGCTTTTTCTGCATTGAATGTTTTGAAATCGCCAATTCGCACTTCTCAATCGTACGCGTCATATCTCCTTTCGCTACTCCTTCGGTCGACTTATCGCTAACAGCAAACACAGGTATGATATGAGAATAGTCGGGAGAATAACTCTCATCAATCTTTTTATAACCTTTTTTGAACGACTCATGGGCATTGTAATACACGTTATAACGCGTGTTCAAAGCCTGATATCTACGATTAAACGCAGTGTTCTTCTTCATATCGCAACCCACTAACGTAAAAATCAGAGCTACGACAAATGACACACATATAATGGGAACAGAAACGACTTTCACCGTTTTTCTCTTAAAAATCATCTTCTTCTAATTCTTTATCAATAAGAATTCAATGTCTTTCGTATTAACAACCTTAAAAAAGCACAAAAATTGCACCACCGAGACAAAGTTAACCAATTAAACGCAAAAAAACTATAACTTTGCTCCGTTGTAAACAACCTAAATTAACCTATACCTAAGTAAAATTATGAATTTTGTTTTTATTTCTCCTAACTTTCCTCATACCTATTGGGAGTTCTGTTTGAGGCTGAAACAAAACGGCGTGCGTGTTTTTGGGATTGCAGATGCCCCTTACGAATCCTTGAGTAAAGAGTTAAAAGAATCGCTCACTGAGTATTACCGCGTCAACTCTTTGGAAGACTACGACCAAGTGTACCGCGCCGTTGCGTTCTTCGCCTTCAAATACGGGAAAATAGACTGGGTAGAGTCCAACAACGAATATTGGCTTCAACAAGACGCTCGTATTCGCACCGACTTCAACATCACGACAGGCATCGACGCAGAACATGTAGAGAGCATCAAAGAGAAATCTCAGATGAACGCTTTCTACACCAAAGGAGGTATTCCTACAGCTCGACAATACAAAGCCTGCGAGGGTCTCGAAAAAGCCTTGAAATTCGTCGTTCAGACAGGCTTTCCTCTCATTGCCAAACCTAATATTGGTGTCGGAGCAAGCGACACGCACAAGATTCACAATGAAGAGGAACTTCGTAGTTTCTTCTCTACTAAGCCTAACTTTGCCAACTATGTGATCGAAGAGTTCATCACAGGCGAAATCTGCTCTTATGACGCCATCATCAGCAGAGACTCTCGACCCTTATTTGAGTCGATGACCGTCTGGCCTCCATCAATCATGGACATCGTCAACAAAAAATTAGACCTTTCTTACTATGTCGACAAAACAATTCCAAAGAGTCTTTGTGAATTGGGTCGCAGAACTGTCAAAACTTTCAGTGTCAGCAATCGTTTCGTTCATCTTGAGTTTTTCCGTTTAGACAGAGACCGCAAGGGGTTGGGCAAAAAAGGAGATTTCGTAGCATTGGAAGTCAATATGCGTCCCGCAGGTGGCTATACCCCCGATATGATCAATTTTGCGCACTCTACCGATGTCTACAAAATTTGGGCAGATATGGTTACCTATGGGGAAAGCCACACTGATGTCGGCGAACAATATTACTGCGCTTTTGCAAGCCGCCGTGATATGTACAACTACATCCATACCCACGAAGAAATTCTGGAAAAATACAACAAGCAGATGGTAATGTGCGAACGTATGCCAAAGCTATTTCACAATGCGATGGGACAACAGATGTACACCGTCAAGCTCAACACCTACAAGGAGGTCGAGGAATTTGTCGCATTTGTTCACGACAAACGATAAGCGAAAATCAAAATTTATCCAAGTCCAATTATCTAATTAAGCACGGACTAAACATTCTCAATAAACAACAGAATCTATCAACCAAAACCTAAAAGCAGATGGAGACAAAATATGTAAAAAAATACAGCCCTATTTTGGGACGCGACATGGAGTATAAGATTTATGGAGACAAGGGGAAAGGAGTCTTGGTTTTTCCGTCGCAAGATGGAAGGTTCTACGACTACCAAGACTTTGACATGGTGGCATCTCTTTCCAATTTCATTGACGAAGGCAGGATTCATTTAATCTGTGTCGACAGCATTGACCGAGAGACTTGGTCTGACTTAGGAGGCGACGAACACTACCGCATCTCGTTGCAAGAACGATGGTTTCACTACATCGTAGACGAGTTGATACCAGAGGTGAAAGCGCCCCAAGATACTCTAATCGTAACAGGATGCAGCATGGGCGGATTTCACGCCGCAAACTTTTTCTTCCGCCGTCCTGACTTGTTCGACACACTTTTATCACTCAGCGGTCTCTACCATGCAGACTATTTCTTTCCTAACTACCATGACCCATTAGTGTACGACAATTCCCCATACGATTTTTTGCAAAATATGCAGTGGAATCATCCATATCTCGACATGTACCGAAATAGAAAGATCATTCTCTGTGTCGGACAAGGTGCATGGGAGGACGACCTC
>CAVKBM010000048.1:0-14346 GCA_963654355.1 Bacteroidaceae bacterium
ATAGTATAGAGTACGTTATTACCATGAAGCACTACACACACGATTTTTGTCTGATTATTTTCTTAATGCTGGTGTTGCCAGTCTCTCTTGTCGCACAGTCGCTTGCTCCGACTGGGCTGAAAATAGGTGGCTCTTTGGATGGATGGGAGCTGTACACGGGTCGTTATATCCCTACCAAATATATAGATAATGATGGTGATGTGGCTTATGATTATGGATATGAGTGGACAAGTGTGAGTGAAGCGGAGGCGCGAAGTGATGGACGTATTCTTTTGAGTAGCGATATTGGTGCGGTTGATCCGATTATTGCCTGTAGTGGATTTTATGTAAACCCTGATAATGAAATTGTTATTCAAGTAGGTAAGAATAATGGTAAGGCGGAAGCTGTGAACGATAGAAATGCGTTGTATGCATACGCCGAGCGAATCAAGTATAGTTTCCAAGTTTCGGAAGAGAGTACGCTCTTCACCTACAAGTATGCTTGTGTGTTGCATGTGCCTGATAATGACTCGCACACTTCCTATATGATGCCAGCTTTTTTGGTTTCTGTTTCGTTAGAGTCTCCTGAGGGTCAGAAAATCACACTTCCTTGCGAGAGTTTCTCTGGAAATGCTAGTTTCAATAACTCGATGAAACGAAATCCATCTACTTGTCGAGAGTCGAAGGTGGAGAATGGTCAAAACCCTGAAGATTACGTCTTTCAACCTTGGACAACAGTCAGTTACGATTTGACCTCTTATATCGGGTATAAAGTTGCAATTGAAATTATAAATCACGACTGTTTAGTTGAAAATAAGTACGGGTCTAATAATTTGGGTGGCGGTAGCCATAAGGCGTACGGCTATTTTTGGGGTAAAACAGAACCTCTGAAGTTGACTCCTAAGAATTGTGGTAATGACGATGCTATTATCGTTGCTCCAACTGGATTTGTGAATTACAATTGGTATCGTTGTGATGAGAGTGGCATATTGTTGAAATCTGAAGGAAACAAAATAACGATTCCAGTGGATGAAATTGTAGATGGTGCTCACTATTGTTGCGAAATGGTAGGCTCTAACGAAGCTTGTACAAAAATCACTACCGATACGGTTCTCTCAACAATCGGATTGTTGGCAGATTTTGACTATGAAAACGATTGCGATATGAAAGTGAATTTCATAGATAAGAGTAAGGCTGAAAGAGATACTATTCAGAAATATCGTTGGGATTTCGGCGACGGATATTCGTCTGCATCGCCAAATCCAACTCATGAATATCAGTCTGCAGGTACTTATGATGTTTCTCTGACAATCGTATCTGGAAATGGGTGTTCTAACACGATTTCAAAACCTGTTTCTGTTCGACCTTTGCCAATTTTGACAATTGATGGAGATCAAAATGTGTGTGAGGGCGATATGATTGCCCTGTCCTGCCTCTCTTCTCAGGTTGGCAGTCGTTTCTTTTGGTTGAATCAAAAAGGTGATACCGTCTCAAGGGATATTTCATTACAGGAAAAAGCCACTGTGAGTCAGACTTACAGTGTTTATATCATTGATGAGTATAGTTGTGCTTACAATAAAATGGTAAATGTTTCTGTATCTGCGGCTCCAACTGTTTTCATCAAGGGAGACTCTTCTGTATGCTTTAATTCTCCTGCCAAATTATGGGTTTGGGGCGATGCAGATTCTTATGTCTGGAGTACGGCGTATGTTGGAGATACATTGAAATTTACCCCCCAGAAGTCATCTGATTATTGTGTTACGGGTGTGTATACAAAAACAGGTTGTAAAGCTTCAAAATGTGTGAATCTGAAGATTAATCCGTTGCCGGATGTTAAAATAGAAGGTGCATCTTCTATTTGTTCTGGTAGTCAGACAACGCTCTATGCTGCTGGCGCAAAGGAGTATCTGTGGCAGAATGTTTATTATGGCGATTCAATGATGGTTTCTCCTTTAGAAACTTCAACTTACACCATTATAGGAACCGATTCCAATGGGTGTTCTAATGGTTATGTGCATAAGTTGGTAGTGAACAACTCTCCGACATTAGTGGTTCACGGAAACAAAGACGTGTGCGAGGGTGAGGCTTTGACTCTCTGGTTGGAGGGGGCGCAATCGTATCTTTGGGATGATGGTGTCGAAAAATCAATGGTTACTCGAACGCCAACATTGAACACTACTTCTTATAAGGTACAAGGATCAACAAATGGCTGTGTTACGGATACGGTGATTCCAATTGTCGTGAACCCCGTACCAACGATTTTTGTTCAAGGCCAGGAAGAGGTTTGTGAGGGTGAAAAAATAACGCTTATGGTGCAAGGTGGTGATACCTATAAATGGGCAACGGGTGAAACGACTGCAACTATAGAGAAAACTTTGGCGACAAGCCAAACATTCTATGTGATGGGTTACTCAGATAAGAATTGTGTGGGTACGGCCTCTTTTCCTGTGAATGTTCACCCTCTCCCTGTTTTTTCTATTCAGGGACCAACGGCGATTTGTAAAGACAAATCCGTCTCCTTGACAGTTTTTAACGAGAATGATGACTGTACCTATCAGTGGGATAATGGATATTTGGGGAAAACATACGAAATGTTTGTTTCTGACACTACTACTATTCAGGTGTTGGCGACAGACACTGCCTATGGTTGTTCTTCATTAAAGAAACATACGGTTAACACTTTGCCTTATCCAGAAGTGAAGGTGGATGGTAAAACCACGGTTTGTAATGGTGTTACTATGCAATTGTCTGCTTCGGGTGCCGCTAGCTATCTTTGGAGTGATAGCTCGACGACGAATATGCTCATTCAAAAGGCAACTGCGAACACCGTATTGTGGGTGGAAGGAACGATTAACGGGTGTACTACGAAAAAGGAAGTGCCGATTACGGTTCTGCCTGCTCCGTATGTTTGGTTTGATGGAGTCACAACTATTTGCTTTGGGGATTCATTGTATCTGACGGCTCGCGGTGCGGAGAGCTATCAATGGAACGCTTCTGTTGATGGTCAAAATTACAAGTCAAAGCCGAACGTCTCTTCATACGTTTCTTTGATTGGTACGGGGGAGAATGGCTGTACATCGAAATTGTCAATTCCATTCACTGTCCGTTCCAAACCAACTGTTGGAATTTCTGGATTTGAAACAATTTGTAAGAATGGTACGGTGAGCTTGTCGGCTACAGGTAGAGGACTTGTTCAGTTTGCTTGGTCAACGGGCGAGTCTGCACAGTCGATAGAGACGACTTTATCAGAAACTAAAACTTTTGAAGTTCAGGCGTGGGATACCTTAGGTTGTACAAACACTGCGCAATATACGGTTTACACGATAGACCCTCCTTCTATTTCGTTCACAGGGGATACTGTGGTATGTGATGGTGAAACTGTTACCTTGGATGGACATGGAGCATCAAATTTTTCTTGGGTGGCAAATGGTTCTATTATCGGTCAAGGGTCAAGATTGTCTTATGTCCCTAAACGAAGCATAGTGGTTCAAATGGTTGGAACTCAGAATAATTGTTCTTCGACAAAAGATGTTTATCTGAAAGTCAATCAAATCCCCAATGTGGCGATTGTTGGTCCGACAGGGGTTTGTAAGAATGAGCAAGTCGATTTGACAGCAACTGGAGCCGATAGATACGAGTGGAGTACAGGCGACACAACGGCCACAATTACTCGCCCTATATCAGTTACAACATCGTATATTGTCAATGGAATTACAAAAAGTGGATGTAACGCAAAAAAAAGTGTTCGTGTGGAAGTTTATCCCGATTTAAATGTATCTTTGGAAGAAATTAGTAAGAGTGGTTGTCCCGATGCTCCGACTACGGTTGTTTTGGGTGCTGAAGGTGCTCTGAATTATACATATAGTAGCGAACCATACAACGCAACTATCAGTGGTACAACATCTTATGATTTGGAAGCATTGATAGATGAGCCGACGGAGGTCTATGTTATCGGTACTGACATTAATGGATGTAAGGGTTACGATACGATAAGAATCGAGCCTAAAACGAGTGAGGGAATGAGGTTTAACATTGTTCCTTCGATTGTGGAAGTAAGCGATCCTGTTGTTCATTTATCGGGTGTGAATCCTATTGATGCAGAATGGTCATGGAGACTGAAGGCAAATACGGAGCCTCACGAAGTAGCGAATTTGGATGGAATGTTCGTTAAGTATGAGTTCAGCAAAGATGAACTTGCAATTGAAGATTCGTTCAAGGTCGTGGTGAAAGTGAAGGATGAGAACGGATGTCAGTACAGTCGTAGTTCGTATGTGTATGTTTGGAAGGATGTTTGGGCTCCGACGGCTTTTTCTCCGAATGGAGATGGCATGAATGATGTGTTCCGTTTCAGAGGAGGCGATTTCATAGAAGACTTCCATTATGTAATTTACAACCGCCATGGGAAAATTGTTTTCGTGGGTGATGATGTAAAAGACGGTTGGGATGGAAATTACCCTAATGGAGAGCAATGTCCGATGGGAGTCTATGGTTGGTCTGTTACTTATAAAAGCAATTATAAGGGAATAGACAAATCAGGTGAATATAAAGGATTTGTAAGTGTTATTAGATAGATTAGAGTAGAAAGATAACTACAGTTAAGTGATGAGGAAATTTTTACTAGGAATATTATTGGGATTAAGTACTTTCTCATTCAGTGTGATGGGTCAGGACTATGGTTTGACGAGCCATAATACGATGCCCTTTGCGTTGAATCCGTCGTTGGCGGGTGCTGCGAACTCTGTTCGTTTTGGTTTGAATTATCGACAGCATTGGCCTGCATTGGGTAACAAGTTTCATACTGTCCGCGCTTCATACGATCAGAATTTTTACAAACAGATGTGTTCCGTCGGTTTTGCTTATATGTACGATAACTTGGCGGGTGGTTGTATGCAGACGCATGAGTTTGACTTAATCTACTCACATACAATTCGTCTTAAACCTCACTATTTCATTCGCTTAGGTGTTCAGGCAGCTTTGTTTGCGAATTTCTTAGGCGATGGTCAGGTTTTTGAAGATCAGTGGTCTGACTACTATCGTCGAGTGGTGAAAAATACTAGTGAAAATATTGGGGATAGAGATTCGCGTGTCTACCCGGATTTCTCCGCCGGCGGTTCTTTCGTGATTGAAAATATGCTCACTTTTGGTGTGTCTATCTATCACATTGGTCAACCTAAGAATGGTTTCTTGGACAAAAGCGAAAATGTTTTGAATCGTAAGTTGACGGTTCATGCAAGTTATTTTAAGGATCTGCTGACTAAAAATGGTTTGTTTGGCCGTTCGGATTTGTCAAGTAATTATATGTTTTTCAATGTCTACTATCAGATTCAGGGACAAGATCAAAACTTCTATTCTGGTGTAGGTTTGCTTTACAGCCCGTTGATTGTGGGCGTCGCTTTCAAATCTGATTTTCGTGATGTATATACTCCATCCTTTATGGCTGGTCTGCAGTTTGGTAGTTTCCAATTTACTTATACTTACGATTTGTTCACAGGATACAAGAACAAAAATGGTTCATGGTCTCATGAGTTGAACTTGATTTACATTATTCGTAAGCACGAGAAGTATCCATGTCCGGTTGTCTACTGGTAATCTGTGAATTATGGATTTGGAGAACGAGTTCTTAGAAAGGTACATTCTGGCTCATATTGACAATGAGCCAGAATATTTAAAAAGGTTGGTGCGCGACACTAACCTTTATACTTTGAAGCCGAGAATGTTGTCTGGACATCTTCAAGGTCGTATGTTGAAGATGTTCTGTGAGATGATGTCGGCAAAGAGAATATTGGAGATTGGTACTTTCACGGGCTATTCCGCTTTGTGTATGGCGGAAGCTCTGCCAAAGGATGGCGAACTACATACGATTGAAATCTTTGATGAATTAGAGGAGTTTTTGGAAAAAAGATTTTCGGAAAGTGATTGTGCCGATAAAATACACCTTCATATTGGTGACGCTGTAGAGGTTGTTCCGCATATGGATGGTTTGTTTGACGTTGTCTTTATGGATGGCAATAAGCGTCATTATGAAAAGTACTATGAAGTGGTCTATCCGAAGTTGAGAATGGGAGGGTTGATTATCGCCGACAATACTTTGTGGGATGGACACGTTTTGGAGAATTCCAATGATGCACAGACGTTGGGTATACAACGATTCAATGATTTGATTCATAAAGATGATAGAGTTGAAAAGGTTATTGTTCCTGTTCGAGATGGAATGACTTTGATTCGTAAAGTGAAATAAAAGAAGAATAAATTAGGAAAGGCTGATGAGACTAAATACGATAGAAAAATTTTTTTCAAGAGAGAATATTGTAAAAATCTTCCTTCTGGCGGCTTTACCGTTATCTTTATTTGTTGTTTCTTGCAACGACAATGATTCATCTGAAGACACGATTGAGGAGATTCGCGCCAATAAGGAGAAAGGTGAGTCCTATCTGAAAGAGATAGAAAGTATGGCAGGCGTGAAGAAAGATCCTTCTGGTTTGCTTTATAAAGTGATTACAGCGACTGATGGTACAAAACCAGGGGCAAGAGACACTGTTTGTATTCATTATAATGGTTTTCAAGTTGACGGTTCTCAGTTTATTGCAAAGAATGACACTGTTGCGATGGAGGATTTAGAGAAAGGTCTTTACATTGGATTGAGGCACATGAACGAAGGTGCGACTTACAATCTTTATGTTCCTTATTACTTGATGTATGGAACGTCCAAAGCTTCGACTGTTTATAACGGAAATACAATAACGATAACAGAATATTCTGCCCTTATGTATGAAATGAGGTTGGATTCTATTATTTTTGTAAGGTAAAAGGTTTGAACAATAAACGTGTCAAATTAGTAAGAATATAATAACTAACTATATATACTTAGAGTTATGTTGACGTTAAAGGTAATCACAGAGAATCCGGACGAGGTAGTCCGCAAGTTGGCGAGAAAGCAGTTCGACGCGAAGGAGCCGATTGCGAAAGTTTTGGAATTGGATAAAGTTCGCAGAACGTCCCAGGCCTCCTTGGATTCAATATTAGCAGAGATTAACACTTTGTCGAAGAGTGTAGGTCAGCTGATGAAAGAGGGAAAGAAAGATGAGGCGCAGTCTGCTAAGGATAGGGTCGCAGCTCTTAAAGAGCAGACGAAGGATTTGCAAGCAGGTATGGACGATGCTCAGTCTCAGATTACCGCCATCCTTTGCACTGTTCCTAACATGCCATACGATGATGTGCCTGATGGTAAGACGGCAGAAGATAATGAAGTTGTCAAGATGGGCAACCAGGTGGTGGAACTGCCAGCAGATGCTCTTCCTCATTGGGAGTTGGCTAAGAAATACGATTTGATTGATTTTGAATTGGGTGTGAAGATCACAGGTGCTGGTTTCCCAGTATACAAGGGTCAAGGAGCTCGACTTCAACGTGCATTGATTAATTTCTTCTTGGATGAGGCTCGTGCGGCTGGTTATACTGAGATTATGCCTCCGACGGTTGTTAATCAAGCTTCTGGTTTCGGAACCGGTCAATTGCCAGACAAAGAAGGTCAAATGTATCATTGTGAGGTGGATGATCTTTATTTGATTCCAACAGCGGAAGTGCCTGTTACGAATATTTATCGTGATGTCATTTTAGATGAGAAAGATCTTCCCATCAAGAATTGTGCTTACACACAATGTTTTCGTCGTGAGGCCGGTTCTTACGGAAAGGATGTCCGTGGTTTGAATCGTTTACATGAGTTCTCTAAGATAGAAATTGTCAGAATTGATACTCCTGAACATTCAAAAGAGTCTCATAAGGAAATGTTGGCTCACGTTGAGAGTTTAGTCCAAAAGTTAGAGTTGCCTTATCGTATCCTTCATCTTTGCGGTGGAGATATGAGTTTCACGGCGGCGACATGCTATGACTTTGAAGTTTATTCGGAAGCTCAAAAACGGTGGTTGGAGGTATCTTCTGTTTCCAATTTTGACGCTTACCAAGCAAATCGTTTGAAATGTCGTTATAAGGGAGCGGATAAGAAGACGCAGCTTTGTCATACTTTGAACGGAAGTGCTTTAGCTTTGCCTCGTATCGTGGCCGCCATTTTGGAGAATAATCAAACTTCGGAAGGAATCAGAATCCCTAAGGCTTTGGTTCCTTACACTGGCTTTGAGTATATCAAATAGAATAAGATTGATTTTGTTAATATTTATGGAATAGGGTGCAGAAGCCAGATTTAATGGCTTTCGCACCTTTTTCTCTTTTTTGAGAGTGTTTTCGTTATGGAAAAACCATTGATTGTTTTACCTCCAGAATGGACGGAGCAGAGTGGAGTGATGTTGACATGGCCTCATGAGGAAAGTGATTGGAATTACATATTGGATGAAGTAACAACGTGTTATGTCAATGTCGCTAAGGAGATAGCAAAAAGAGAGCGGTTGCTTGTTGTCTGTCGAGATGAGGCGAAGGTTAGAGGCTTATTGTCTGATATTCAAAATAATGTCTCTTTTAAGGTGATTGATAGCAATGACACATGGGCGAGGGACCATGGACCAATAAGCGTTTTAGTAGCTGGCGTTCCTATGCTTTATGACTTCCAATTCAACGGTTGGGGTTTGAAGTTTGCTGCAAATAAGGATAATCAAATCAGTAAACAACTTTTTGAAAAAGAAACTTTTACAGCAGAGACTGGTTATTATTCTTTGCTTCATTATGTTTTGGAGGGAGGAAGTATTGAATCGGACGGAAAAGGAACTTTGATGACGACATCAGAATGTCTTTTGTCTTGTAATAGAAACGAAAATCTTTCAAAAGAGGAGGTGGAAGATTTTTTGAAGCAAGTGTTTGGTTTACAACGAGTTCTATGGATTAATCATGGCTATTTGTCTGGAGATGATACGGATAGTCATGTAGATACTTTGGCTCGATTCTGCAACGAAAACACAATCGCGTATGTGCAGTGCGAAGATAAAGATGACGAGCAATATGGCGAGTTGAAAAAGATGGAGGAGGAATTGAAAGGATTCAAACGATTGGATGGAGAACCTTATAATCTGATTGCTTTGCCATTACCGTCTGCTAAGTATGAAGATGGACTCAGATTACCTGCAACGTATGCTAACTTCTTGATAATCAATAATGCAGTCTTGGTACCGATCTATGGAGTAAAAGAAGACAAAATAGCGATAGAAAAACTACAACAGGTGTTTACTGATAGAGAAGTAGTAGGAATAGACTGCTCTGTCTTGATTCGTCAACATGGGTCTCTCCATTGTATAACGATGCAATTTCCAAAAGGAGTTTTAAAATAACATAAGATGAAAGTTGGTTTAATACAGCAACATAATAATGCAGACAGATCGGAAAATCAACGTCGTCTGCAAGAGAAAGTAAGACAATGTGCCACTCAAGGTGCGGATTTGATCGTTTTACAAGAGTTACATAATGGACTCTATTTTTGTCAGGAAGAAGATGTGAATCAGTTTGATCAGGCTGAATCAATACCAGGACCATCTACGGAGATTTTTGGAGCTGTGGCGAAGGAGTTAGGTGTTGTGATTGTTCTGTCATTGTTTGAAAAAAGAGCCGCTGGATTATACCACAACACGGCGGTTGTTATTGAAAAAGATGGATCTATCGCAGGAAAATATAGAAAAATGCATATCCCTGATGATCCAGCATATTACGAAAAATTCTACTTTACACCAGGAGATTTAGGATTCAAACCCATCCAAACATCTGTAGGTACGTTAGGTGTTTTGGTATGTTGGGATCAGTGGTATCCAGAGGCTGCCCGATTGATGTCGTTAGCAGGCGCAGAAATTTTGATATATCCAACGGCCATAGGATGGGAAAGTTCAGACCCAGAAGATGAGAAAGAAAGACAAACAGAGGCTTGGATGATATCTCAGAGAGGGCATGCTGTCGCAAATGGTTTGCCTGTGGTGTCTGTTAATCGCGTTGGGTGGGAAGAAGATCCGTCAGGTGTAACGAATGGCATTATGTTTTGGGGCAATAGTTTTGTCGCTGGTCCACAAGGAGAAGTGTTAGCAAGACTTTCGAATACAGAAGAGGAAGTGCGTGTCGTTGAGGTTTCAATGAAGCGTTCAGAGGAAGTGCGTCGTATTTGGCCGTTCTTACGCGATCGCCGCATTGACCAATACGGGGATATTCTAAAAAGGTATATTGATTAGTCGTGAAAGACGATTAATTAACAAAAAAAGGTAGTTATTAACAAAAAGGGTGTTAATAACTATTGCATTAAGTGAGTATCAAACGATTAGAAGGAGTCTCATTCCAAATGCAGGCTGTCTGTTATTTTTCAGTTGTAAAAAAGTGCTATATTTGCGCAAGTTTTTAAAAGATTAAATATGGGAAAGATTATATCGTTAGCAAACCAAAAGGGTGGTGTCGGAAAAACGACTACGACAGTCAATCTTGCTGCATCATTGGCTGTTTTAGAGAAGAAAGTTTTGATAGTAGACGCTGATCCACAGGCAAATGCATCGTCTACATACGGATATGATGTTCGTCGTTTGGAGCATCCCGACAAGACGGTCTATGAATGTTTGCTTGGCACGATTGATCCTCACGAAGCCATATTAAATACGGAATTAGACAATTTGCAGATAATTCCTTCTCACATTAACCTCGTTGGTGCGGAGGTCGAACTCGTCTCTTTGGAAAATAGAGAGATGTATTTCAAAAGAGCGTTGACTCCTTTAAAAGATGAGTATGACTATATTTTGATTGACTGTTCTCCATCTTTAGGATTGATTACGTTGAACGCATTGACAGCTACGGATTCTGTGATTATTCCTGTGCAGTGTGAGTTTTTTGCATTAGAGGGAATATCTAAATTATTGAGTACGATTAAATTAGTTCAAAGCAAGTTAAATCCAGATTTGGAAATAGAAGGCTTCCTATTGACAATGTATGATGCACGTACTCGATTGAATAATCAGGTTGTTGACGATGTTCGTTCTCACTTTGGTGATATGGTGTTTAAGACTATTATTCAAAGGAATATCAAGTTGAGCGAATCTCCAAGTTTCCATAAGCCAGTCATCACTTATGATGCTGAGTCGAAAGGCGCTATTTGCTATATGCAGTTGGCTCAAGAGTTGATTGAAAACAACCAACCAGAAGAAAAATCTGCTGAGTAGTAAGATTTTAGAAACAAAGAAACAAAGAATTTAAAATGGCTAAGAAAGGTTTTGGTGGCTTAAGCAGTGGTTTGGATGATATGGATCTTGACATGTCTGCTTTAAAAAAAGGAAAAGGAGGCGGTGTCAATGCTTTGTTCGGTATCAGTGAAGAAGACGTAAAAGTAGAGGGAGCTTCCTCTCTCAATGAGATACCGCTTTCTGAAATTGAGGCAAACCCTGATCAGCCAAGACGTGAGTTTGATGAGGAAGCTTTGCTAGAGTTGTCTGAGTCAATACGTCAGATTGGTGTGATTCAGCCGATAACATTACGAAAGGTCGCTGATCATAAATATCAAATTATTGCTGGTGAGCGTCGTTTCAGGGCATCTCAACTCTGCGGTATGGAGGCAATTCCTGCGTACATTCGTGAGGTGACGGATGACCAGGTCTTGGAAATGGCTTTAGTGGAAAATATTCAGCGTGTTGACTTGAACCCTATAGAAGTGGCCATTTCTTACCAGAGTTTGATGGAGCAATGTCATTATACGCAAGATCAGTTGAGCGATAGAATTGGAAAAAATAGGGCTACGGTTGCCAATTATGTTCGTTTGCTTCGTCTTCCTGCCGAAATTCAGATGGGATTGAAGGAGAAAAAAATTGATATGGGGCATGCGAGAGCATTGTTAGGAGCCGAGAATTCTGTAGATCAATTATCTATCTACAATGAGATACTTAAGCAAGGTCTGACTGTGAGGAAAGTGGAAGAACTTGTTCGAAATATCGGAAAAGAAGTTGTGGATAAAGAAAAGCCTGCTAAACCTGCTATTTCGGAAGAATATTCATTGTTGAAAGATAGATTATCCCAAATGTTTTCTTCAGAAGTAAAATTGTCTGTTAATGCAAAAGGGAAGGGAAATATCTCCATTTCGTTTAAGAATGACGAAGAGTTGGCAAAGATTATGGAGATTTTTGATTCTCTTCATTCTAACAACAATGAAGAAATTTCTTAGTGAGGCTCGTTTGTATGCTATTTCTATAGGATAAATAATATCGATTTCTTGAAGAATAGGATTTGGATATATTTGTTTTTTGTGCTTTGGTTTTTATCAATCAAAGCTTTTTCTGTTACATCTGATTCATTAGTTACACCGATATTCCCTGTTATGTTGGAAAGTTCGGAAGTGGATAATGATGATAACTCCTCTGAAGAGGGTGTGGCTGTTGTGGAAAAGGAGATGTCAACGACGGGTAGATCCGACATGGAAAGCGTTCATGATACGACGCACATCCAATTTGAATTTGTGTCGGATGCTGATTCAACGAAGCGTGCGACTAAGAAAGATCGTAGGTTTGGCAAGGATGATTTGTACTTTAAGCCAGACCCCAAGCGTGCGACGTGGTATGCTTTGGTTTGTCCTGGTTTGGGGCAGATTTATAACCGTAGTTATTGGAAGCTGCCGATCTTGTACGGAGGCATTCTCACATTTACCTATTTCTTAGGATGGAATAATCGTATGTACAACGAGTATCATAACGCTTATCGTGATATTCTGGATAATGATCCAACGACTAAAAGTTATGAGAATCTTATCAATAGCAGTTATAATGGTACTCAGTCGTGGTTACAGCAGACATTGAAGTCTAAGACTAATAGATATAGGCGTTATAGGGATTTAAGTACTTTCGGACTGGTTGCATTGTATATGGTGAGTGTGGTGGATGCGTTTGTAGATGCACATTTGTATGATTTTACGGTAACGGATGACCTTTCAATGAGGGTGGAGCCTGTTATCAATTTATATGGTATGGAAGGTGTTACTGGTCAAACAGAGCAGCGTGCGATGGTTGGACTACAGTGCAGTTTCCGTTTTTAAATGATTAGAGATGAAGCGTTTTGTTGGAGTTTTCTTTTTATTCTTTATTCTGTTGAGTGTATGTTCTGCGAAGCCAGGAAAGAGAGAGGTGAAACAGGAATCTTTAGAAAAAGAACAAAAAGAGATGAGTGAGGAGGTAGATTCTGTTGAAATGGAGGCATTAGAGGAGGAATTGGTGTTAGATTCGCTTTTAATGTCTGAAGTAGATACTACAGTCTTTGTACAGTCGGATGATTTACCTTCTGATTTTGATAGTAAATTGATTTCTTTATTGAATATTTATCAAGGGGCGATTCTGAGTTCTGATTGTGAGACCGATAGTGTCGGTCCGACTTTCTCTGATTCAGTTTATATGGAGCGTTTGCAAAAAATACCTTCTCTTTTTGAGTTGGTTTATAATCCGATAGTAAAGCGATATATTGAGTTATATACACAGAAAAGACGTAAACAGTTATCCTATATGTTGGGAATAGGTAACTATTACTATCCGATTTTCGAACATGCATTGGATGCTTTGGGTCTGCCACTCGAACTGAAATATTTGCCAGTAATAGAGTCTGCTTTGAATCCAAGAGCCTATTCCTGTGTAGGTGCATCAGGACTATGGCAGTTCATGTATGGGACTGGCAAAATCTATGGTCTACAGGGGAATAGCTTGATTGATGAAAGAAGAGATCCAATCAAGTCGACGAACGCAGCGGCAAGATTTCTCCGTGATTTGTACAAAATGTATGGGGATTGGTCTCTTGTGATTGCCGCTTACAACTGTGGTCCAGGAAATGTGAATAAAGCGATGAAACGAGCTGGTGGGAAAAAGGATTATTGGGCTATTTATCCGTATCTTCCAAAAGAAACGAGAGGATATGTGCCTGCGTTCATTGCCGCCACCTATGCTATGACTTATTACAAAGAACACAATGTCTGTCCAGCAAAAGTAGAGATGCCGTATGTGTGTGATACGGTAATGCTGTCGGAAAAGATGCATTTACAGCAAGTAGCAGACGTTTTGGCCATTGATGTTGAAACTCTACGTAATATGAATCCACAATATCGTAAGGACATTATACCTGGTGATGGTCAGTCATATACATTGTGTTTGCCTCAGAATAAGGTAGGTGCATTCATAGATATGAAAGATTCTATTGTAAAGTATAAGGCGGATTCTTTCAATGTGTTGACTCGCGTCGTCGTGTTGCCTGCCAATGCAGATCCCTATTTTAGGGGAGTGAAAAATGGGGCAATTACGAAAGGAACGTATGTTGTGAAGAAGGGCGACACCCTTTCTACGATTGCAAAGAGAAGGAAAGTGTCTGTTTCTCAGATAAAGAAATGGAATAATCTGAGGACGGATAATATTTATATCGGTCAAAAGTTGAGAATGTATTAAT
>CAVKBM010000049.1:0-13743 GCA_963654355.1 Bacteroidaceae bacterium
GTGTATTATTAACCTCCGCCCTCACAGGATTGCTAGTCTACTTGATTTTCGGCTCTTTATTCAAAAGTACGGCGATGGGACTGATTACAGCGCTCCTGCTCTCTTCCACCATGTCGTCAACTGATTCCGCCTCTGTCTTTTCAATTCTTCGTTCAAAGGGACTACACCTAAAAAACAACCTTCGTCCGATGCTGGAGTTGGAATCTGGAAGTAATGACCCAATGGCGTATGTTCTCGTCATCACCTTTATTGAAATCATCAAAATGCAGTCTGCCTCTCCCGATTATGGAGCAGCGATTCTAACATTGGTCATCCAGCTGGTCGTTGGAGCAGCCGCAGGTTTCGTCTTAGGCAAGCTGTCCATTCTTGCCATCAATAAAATCAACATAGACAACACGTCGCTCTATCCGATTTTGGTGTTCACATTTTCGACGTTGATTTTCTCCATTACATATTTCATACAAGGGAATGGCTACTTGGCTGTTTACATTGGAGGTCTCGTTTTAGGGAACTCTTCATTTGTACACAAACGGTCGTCTCTCAATTTTTTAGAGGGTCTCACATGGTTGTTTCAGTTGCTGATGTTCCTAACACTCGGACTATTAGTGAACCCACACGAGTTGATTCCGATCATCGTTCCTGGGCTTGTCATCAGTGCCATTATGATTTTCGTAACCCGACCTGTAAGTGTGTTTCTCAGTCTTTTGCCATTCCGTAAGAAAGACGGTGTGGGTTACAAAGAGAAGATTTTCATCTCCTGGTGTGGACTCAGAGGAGCAGTACCTATCATCTTTGCGATTATGCCGTTGGCAGCAGACGTGCCTGAAGCGAGAACAATATTCAACATTGTGTTCTTCTGTACATTAGTGTCGCTACTGCTACAGGGGACAACGCTACCGATCGTTGCACGTTGGCTCGACTTGGAAGACAAGACGGTACAAGAAGATAAAGCATTAGAAGACTTCGACGTCGAATTTGCAGACGACATAAAATCCGTAACTTCAGAAATCACACTCAACGAGCAATCGCTTGCCAAGGGTCCTTATTTGATGAACCTTTCATTGCCCGACAAAACATTAGTGGTAATGGTGAAAAGAAACAATAAATACTTTGTTCCGACAGGGAAGACAAGCCTCAACGTCGGAGACAAATTGTTGATTATCACAGACAACCAACAAGCACTACACGACACATACGCCAATCTGGGTGTAAAACGATAAAGAATCATAAAAATGCAAAAAAGAGAAGGGGGCTTTCAGTTGAAAGCCCCCTTCTCTTTGTAAGATGTCGCACCGCTTGCAGTTCAAGTTAAAACTCCGTAATGTAAGAATTGAGTGTGTATCAGCCTTTGTAATCCACCTGTTACACCGAAATGTAAACTTTAAGATTAGAAACCTTAAAATTGTGGCCCGCCATTGGACAGACAAGGGACACCCGTAAATATGTTTTTATAAATGTAAGTTTAACGATCTTCGGAGACGGTGCGACAATTCCCTATATAATGTGAATTATATAATCTAAAATTCTCATTTATAAGAGCATCTCGATTTCGTCCATTTTTCAAGAAACATCTATCAGAAACTCTTTTCTGTTGGTTCAAAGGTAATCCAATATTTTTATTCTTCCAACCCCTATTTAATTTGTTTTTGTAATTTTTTCAACTTAGTTTTTATAGTTTTGTAGTAGCGCAAATATCTACAATGAATAAAAATCTATGATATGAAATTTAAACGTATTTTACTGAAACTCAGCGGTGAATCATTAATGGGAGAGAAAGGTTATGGCATTGACGAGAACCGTTTGATGGAATATGCAGAACAGATAAAGGAGATACACTCTACAGGATTGCAGATTGGAATTGTGATTGGAGGAGGAAATATATTCCGTGGATTGAGTGGTTCGAAAAAAGGATTTGACCGTGTGAAAGGCGACCAAATGGGTATGTTGGCGACAGTCATAAACGCATTGGCGCTCAACTCCGCCCTCTCGTCTATCGGAGTTCCCGTTAAGTTACTTACAGCTATCCGCATGGAACCAATCGGAGAGTTCTATACAAAAGACAAAGCAGTAGAATTGCTCAATCAAGGATACATCACCATTTTCGCCGCAGGAACAGGCAATCCATACTTCACAACAGACACAGGTTCTTCACTCCGTGGAATCGAGATTGAGGCTGACGCCATGTTCAAGGGAACGCGCGTAGATGGCATTTATACCGCAGACCCAGAGAAAGACCCAACAGCAACGAAATACGAGGAAATCTCTTACGACGAGATTTTGCTAAAGAACCTCAAAGTGATGGATCTTTCTGCAACAGTGATGTGTCGCGACAACAACCTTCCTATCGTCGTCTTCAATATGGACAAAAAAGGCAATTTGAAGAAAGTGGTCGACGGAGAAAACATCGGCACATACGTTCATCCTTAAAAACAACATTGTTCTAAGGCATGATTCTATAGTATAACAAGAGAGAGAATGAAAATTGTAATTGCGGGTGCCGGAGAGGTCGGCACCCACCTTGCCAAAAGACTTTCAAACGAGAACCACGACATCATCTTGATTGATGAGGACAGGGAGAAACTAAACCGTTTGGAGCAAATGTACGACCTCCTCGTAGTGGAGGGATCGCCCACCTCTATCAACGATTTAAGAGAAGCGGAAACCAACAACGCAGACCTCTTCATCGGAGTTACGCCCATCGAAAGTCAGAATATCACCGCATGTATTTTAGCCCATAATATGGGAGCAAGAAAAGTACTTGCGCGTATCAACAACTATGAATATCTGCTTCCCGAGAACCAAGACTTCTTCAAGCGATTAGGAATTGATGCACTAATATATCCAGAGTTGCTCGCAGCCAAGGAGATTGTTTCATCTATCAAGATGAATTGGGTGCGCCAATGGATGGAGTTCTCTAACGGAGCATTGACTTTGATTGGTATGAAGGTGAGGTCCAACGCACCCATCGTAGACCAACGACTGATGGATCTGACCAACAGCGAGTTCTACCGTATTGTTGCCATCCAACGAAATTCGGAAACCATCATTCCAAAAGGAGCAGACGAAATCAAGGCGAACGACATTGTTTATTTCATAACGACAAAAGACTATGTTACGAACGTGCGAGACCAAGCAGGCAAAGAGGTCATCAATGTGAAGGACATTATGTTCATGGGCGGAGGAAACATCACCATCAAAACGGTGCAGTCGCTTCCCGAAGACATGGACGTAAAAATTATGGAACGCAACAAGGCAAAAATCAACAATCTGATAGAGAAAGTCGACAACGCAATGATTGTCAACGGAGATGCCAGCAACTTGGACATGCTTCAAGAGGAGAATATTCAAGACATGGATGCCTTCGTGGCATTGACAGACAACTCTGAGGCAAACATACTGGCGTGCATAGCGGCTAAGCGTTTCGGACTAAGGAAGACTATCGCAGAAGTGGAGAATATAGACTATATCCAATTAGCAGAAAGTTTAGACATCGGAACAATCATCAATAAGAAAATGTTGGCAGCCAGTTACATCTACCAATACACACTTGATGCCGACGTACATAACGTGAAGTGCCTCACCCATGTAGATGCCGAGGTCGTTGAGTTGACACCCAAAGAAGGTTCACCAATCACGCAGGCCAAGATTATGGAGGTGAAATTTCCGAAAGACATCTTCATCGGAGGCGTCGTCAGAGATGGGAAAGGCTTTATCGCCAACGGACACACGCAGATACAAGCAGGAGACGACGTTATTGTGTTCTGTTTGTCCTCTTCATTCCACAAATTGGACAAATTGTTTAATTAGGATTATGTCTATTTAGTTTTCTTAATACAGAATAAAAATACAAGGTCGTTTGTTGAGATCGTCGTGTTTGGACTTTTTCCATTCAGCGACGGTTTTTGTTTTTATGTACTCCGTTGGAAGAGTTATGTCGCAAGCGATGCAAAGCTTCGTCTCACCATTACAAATAGAAAGAATATCCGAGAACATTTTCTCGTTACGATAAGGCGTTTCAATGAAGATTTGCGATTGCCTCTCAATATGCGCACGTTTCTCCAACTGTTTGATTCTCAATACTCTTTCATTGTCTTTGATGGGGAGATAGCCTACGAAAGCGAAACTCTGACCGTTGAAACCAGAAGCCATTAATCCCAAAAGTATAGAAGACGGACCAACCAAAGGAACGACATGATAACCACGCTCTTGCGCGAGGCGAACAACCTCTGCACCTGGGTCAGCAATAGCAGGGCAACCTGCCTCAGAGATAATTCCCATATCCATCCCATTCTTCAAAGGCTCTAAATAAGAAAAAATCTCTTCGTGCTTCGTATGTCCGTTCAACGTAAAAAACTGCAATTCATCAATATTGATGTTTGAGTCTACCTTCTTTAAAAAACGGCGTGTCGTGCGTATATCCTCAACAATGAAATTTTTGATATCACGGATTACCCCCACATTATAAGAAGGCAGCACCCTGTCAATTGCACTGTCTCCTAACGTATTAGGTATCAAATACAAAACACCTTCCATATTCTTATAAACTTACTTATTTAGAATACTCTTCTTTTTCTTGAAACAATGATTTTTTTATCAACGGAGTCAAAAAGATACCAGGCAATGTACAAACACAAACCCACACGAAAAACCAATCGTAACCGATTTTTTCCTGGATCCAACCCGCAAACATACCGGGCAACATCATACCCAAAGCCATGAACCCCGTACAGATCGCATAGTGAGATGTTGAGAATTCACCTTTAGAAATCGTTATCAGATACAGCATAAATGCGGTGAAACCGAAACCATAGCCGAATTGTTCAACCGCCACCAACAGACTCACCACATAAAAGTTACTAACTTGCATAAAAGCCATGTAGACATAAACTAAGTTAGGCACATTCATCGCTATCACCATTGGCCAAAGCCATTTTTTCAGTCCACCCTCTGCTACCACAATGCCACCAAGGATTCCACCCAAGGTCAACGCCAAAACTCCCACCGTGCCATAGACAATCCCGACCGATTGCGTACTCATTCCCAATCCGCCGTTCTCCACTCCATCCATCAAAAAGGGAGAAGCAATTTTAACCAACTGCGATTCACCCAATCGATAAAGTAAGATGAAGAGCAACGCTAGGACAATGTTCTTTTTTTGAAAGAACGTCTTGAAAGAAGCAAAAAAAGTCTTAACAGCACTCTCCTCACGTGCGCAAGTATCCTTAGCAGGACGAGGAAGCACAAAGAAATGGTAGCAAAAGAAACAAATAAAGAGAGCAGCAGCCACAAAAAGCGTGCAACTCCAAGCACGAGGCACACTACCTAACGATTTTTCCCAATGTCCTGCAAGCCAAACCAAAGCTCCTTGCCCCACAATCATCGAGATACGATAGAAAGTGCTACGGATTCCCACAAAAAAAGATTGTTCTTTCTCATTCAATCCAAGCATATAGAAACCGTCCGCCGAGATATCATGCGTTGCCGAACTAAACGCCACCAACCAAAGGAGGCATAGCGTGGACTGAAGAAAGTGAGTTGTCGGAATGCAAAAGGCGACACCCGCCAAACCTGCGCCAATCAGCAACTGCATAGCCAAAATCCACCAACGTTTCGTCTTCATAGCATCGACAAACGGACTCCAAAACGGCTTTATTACCCAAGGGAGATAGAGCCAACTCGTGTAGAAAGCCGTTTCTGTATTGGAGACACCCAAGTTATGATACATAATCACCGCAAACGAAGTAGCCGCAATGACATACGGAATACCCTCCGCAAAATAAAGCGTGGGAATCCAGGACCATGGAGATATATTTCTTTTCATCGACTCTTATCTTATTTCCTTTATTTCCAAACAATAAAAAAGCCACACCTAAACGGTATGGCTTTCTGCCTTTCTTTGGGTGGGAAATGGGGATCGAACCCACGACCCTCAGGACCACAATCTGATACTCTAACCAACTGAGCTATTCCCACCATCAAGTTTGCGAGTGCAAAGGTAACACTTCTATGAATAAACGCCAAACAATCAAGCGTGTTTTTTCGTAAAAACATTAAAAAATCTTCATTATTATATTATATTACTCTATAGCTCAAAGAGTTATGAATATCAGTTTTCAATGGATACGATTCACATTCTTTCTTTTCGGAAATAATAAGTAATTTCGTGTGCTTAAAAAAGAAGAAAAATGGGAAAAAACAATAAACTCTCAGAGTTCAATTATCAAGAGAAAGAACACAAGACCTACCTACTCTGTTGGAACCCCGACAATGACGATTTCAAAATTGAGCATTATTTTAACGCTTTAAAACAATTTCCAGACGGCTTCTGTTACAACTGGGAGTTGACGGAATGGGAAGATGCTGAGGAATTCGACTATTTCTACATGGTGCGTGTAGGAAAAGGAAATACAGGTATTGTTTTCCGCGGAATGTTTACTTCTGAACCTTTTGAGGTAGACGATGAGAAGAAAGGAGAGGTAGCGCACTATGTCAACATTGACTGTTACGATGCAGTGTCGCCAAACGAGACACCGAACATTCCTATGAAGACGTTACAGAAAGAGTTGCCAAACATAGAATGGGACAAGTTGCCCAAAGGAATGCTGTTGAACATTGAGGATGAAGAAATATTAGACAGATTATGGGAAAAACATTCCGCCAACAAATAAAATTTAGATAAAAACAGGAAATCATCAGAAAAAAGAACTAATAGAAACAGTATCTTTGTCAAGAAAATATTATTTGTAAAAAACATAAAAATTTATGGCGTATCAAGAGACAACCACAACTGGTTATGGGACACGACTTGGGAACTCATTCAAGGGAATTTTAACTGGATTGGTGATGATTGTGCTCGGGACCTGCCTACTTTGGTGGAACGAGGGACGATCAGTAAAGCAGAGTGATGCGAACGAAGGCGCATTGGAGCAAACGATAGAAGTGGCAGACATTTCGACTGTCAATCCAGAATACAATGGGAAGATGATTCATGCTTCTGGCGAGGCAAAAACGGACGAGATGCTTTCGGACGGACTTTTCGACATCAACGAAAACGCATTCAGAATCAGCCGAGATGTCGAATACTACCAATGGATTGAAAAAACAGAAAAGAAAACGGAAGAACACCTTGGAGGTTCCGAAACGACCACTACGACCTATTACTATGAAAAAGGATGGACAAACTCACCTGTCCAGTCGGACAAGTTCAAGGAAGCAGGGCATAATAACTTCGTGTTGGCGAAAATAGAAAGCAAAGATCTAATTGCGCAGAATGCGTCTTTCGGAGCCTATCAATTGCCACAAAACTTCATCGCACAGATCGGAGGAAGCGAAGCTTACAATGTGAACCTTTCAAAAGACAAAATGGACGAATTTGAAAAAACCGTTGAAAAATGCCTGAAACAACAAGGAATACAAGGGGATGGAAATGATGCAACAGAGAACGCGATAGTCAACGACACCACTGGCAACAGCGCTGCAGACTCAACTAACACTATGGTAGCGGAGATTAACAAACCGACAATCCAAGAAGAAGACTCGGAGTATGAATATGTAGCTGTCAACGGCAATGTCGTTTACTTGGGTCAAGATCCTAACAATCCGAAAGTAGGAGACGTCAAGATTACATTCCGCATTTCTCGTCAACCTCAGACTGTAACTGTATGGGCGGACGTGAAAGGCAACACTTTTGGCATCCACACAGAGAAGAACGGCTACACCGTAGGAGGGTTGACAACAGGAGTATCAACCCTTCAAGAGTCTTTTCAGCAAGAAGAGTCCACAAACACCGCCATGGCATGGATTTTCAGAGTTATTGGCGTTATCTTAGTATTCTTCAGCTTTAAAGGTTTATTCGGAATTTTGGTTACTCTGCTCAAGGTTGTTCCTTTTTTGGCAAACATTGCCAACGTGGGTGTGAACATAGTGTGCGGACTATTGGCAGGTATTTGGTCGTTAGTAATCATTGCAATCGCATGGATTTTCTACAGACCTGTTTTAGCCATAATCTTATTACTATGTGGCATTGCGCTTACTTTCTTTCTTATCAAAAGATCCAAGGAAAAGAAAAGCGCAGCAAATGAGGATTTTTCTAACAAATAATAAAATAATGAAGAATTTTTTTTTTAGCATTTTTATGCGTCGCTACATTAGGATTATGCAGCGGTTGCGGAGACGATGACGACGATGAGACAACAGGATCAGGCGAGTCTACCAGTCAAGTCACGACACAGACATGGGCATCATTAGTCAAAGAACACTCGTTCTTGTCAGTGTTCCCAGAGTTTGATGGCGAAGTTGACAATGTAAAATACACTTCTATGTCAGGTTTTGAGACAGTAGCCCTCTTTGACTACAATTGTGAATCATCAATAGGCACAACCTACTACGAGAAGCTCGTTGCCGCTGGTTTCACAAAGAGCGAAGGTTCAGACATCTATAAAAAGAGTACAGACACAGCAATATTGACCGTTTCTGGCTCATACGCTGCTGGCAGCTTGGCTCTCTCGTTTAGCTCAACATTGAAATAAATAAAAATACGATTAAAAACATTAGAGGTTAGGCTTCAGGTGAAGTCTAACCTCTATATTTGTTTAGCAAGAACCAATCATTGACAAGACATCCGATTTGAAAATCCAACGATATTGGGAGCGATTTTAGGCGATATAGCAGGAGCATACTATAAAGAGACACCCGAGACATTATATCAGTTTGGTATGAAGAAATTGCCAGAAGACATTCAAGCCGTTGTGAAAGTGTTTGACAATTTGTTTATTTCTCAAAGTTCCAGATAAAACAGAGACTTCGTCATAGAAGACTTTTTTACATACTGAAAACTTGCAGCAGAAACGACAAAAGACTATCTTTACACAAGAAATTTGGCGAATTCCACAAGAATCTGAAATAAGAAGATGTTGTTTGATCGTAAAGAGTACATTGATAAACTCATCTCGGCCGAGGGCAATGGGATGATAAAGATAATAACAGGGATAAGACGTTGCGGCAAATCCTTTCTTTTGTTCACGCTTTTCAAACAACACCTAATCAACAATGGCGTTGAGGCAGACCATATCATAGAAGTAAATTTAGAAGACAGACGAAACCGTGAATTAAGAGATCCAGACGCATTACTCAAGCATATTGATGGGTTAATGAAAGACAAAGAAAAATATTACATTCTGTTAGATGAAGTACAGATGGTAGACGAATTTGAGGACGTACTGAACTCATATCTACACATCAGCAACGCAGAGGTTTACGTTACAGGATCTAATGCGAAATTTTTATCAAAAGATATCATAACAGAGTTTCGTGGGAGAGGTTGGGAAATACACATACAACCTTTGAGTTTTTCAGAATACTATCAAAACATAGGTGGAGATTTCAAACAAGCATTAGAGACCTATTACATTTATGGAGGATTGCCTGCTGTAGCACTATTAGAATCAGAGGAAGAAAAGCAAAAATATCTTCGCAATGTGTATGAAACAGTGTACCTCCGAGATGTTTTGCAACGCAATAAGCTCCGAAACGCAGATGGAATGAAAGAGTTACTAAAAGTATTAGCTTCAGCGATGGGAAGCAGCATCAACACACAAAGGATATCCAACACATTTCGCTCTGCCAAAGGCACGGACATTAGCAACGCAACCATCAGCAAGTATATTGAATATTTACAAGATTCCTTTATAATCAACGAGGCATTGCGATACAATGTGAAAGGCAGGAAATACATTGGAACAGAAACGAAGTACTATTTTGAGGATACAGGTATTCGTAATGTGATTTTGGATTTTCGACAGATTGAGTTCACGCATGCTATGGAGAATGTCATCTACAACGAGCTACGTCGTTGGGGGTATAGCGTAGACATTGGTCAGGTAGACGTGTATCGGAACGATGATAGTGGGAAATCAGTCCGAAGCAATCTTGAAATAGATTTTGTCGTAAACAAAGCCGACGAGCGACTTTATATTCAATCCGCCTACTCACTTCCAGACCACGAAAAGTTGGCGCAGGAACAAGCTTCACTAATCAACGTACCAGACTGTTTTCGAAAGATCATCATCGTTGGAGACCAAAGGCACTCACAATATAACGACAAAGGAGTGTACCTTCTTAGTTTGTATGATTTTTTAACAAAAGGAAGAAAAGCATTGATAGCGTGACACACGCTTATTATTTGATGTTTGCCGATTAAGAGCGCAATGTGAAAAAAAATCCGCAAAGCCCGACATAGGCGTTGCGGATATTCTTTTATCTACTCTACAAACACTCTGTATTTCATTGTCACAGTATAACCATAATCGCTCTTAAAAACAAGAGTCAACACCGTGGTACCAGTACTCAAACCTGTTATCCTAATTCTTTTATCGTCAACATAATCACCTGGATCTACAATTTCATACTTTGCAATACTTGGATTGAGAATTGAAATCGAACCTTCCTCTAAAATTCGATTATTGCCTATTGCCAAACCATAAGCTTCTGTACGAACTTCCACATACTCACCTACAGAAAACTTCGCATATAAATATTCATCATCTGAATATTCATCATTGACTACTTGATAACTTGAAGTCGGAGACACAGCATTGAGATAAATTGTATATGGATAATCATACAGCTTCCCTGTATTATACGCTCCCCAAGTCATAGAGATTTTTTGTTTAAATTCTATCGTACGAGACATAGTCAGTCCGTTATATGTAGCGGAGAACACCGTTGTTCCAACAGCTTTGGGTTCTATCTTAAAATACTTTCCATTTTCATCTTCAACAAGTTGAATTGAAGCGACACTCGGATTGGACGATGAACAAACCACATCAGACAAATCAACATCCGCACCTTCAGGTGTAAAAGAAAGAGTTGCATCTATCTCATTAACAAAATGGTACTTTTCAGTTTGCACCTCCTTCAAAAACACTTCTTGCGAAGACCCAAGTTCATTACCTACGGTTCCATCTGATTCCCACCATACCCACTTCATTTCCGTAGGATCTACTTTCTCCACTACGACACTACAAGTTTGCGAGATTTCTGTGCCATCAAAACGAATAAACGATGCCGTTATTTTAGCAGTACCAACACCGATACTCTTCACTGTATAGGAGCAGGAACTCTCATCTTTGACCACACAACAAACATTCTCATCAGTAGATGCGACGGAGAGGTCGCACAACGATGCCCCACTATTTACACTGATTTCCAAATCCTTCGTCTCGTTGCGAAGCATTGTAAGACTACTTGGCAATGTTATATCCGTAATTTCTTTGATATAGACATGGATAGTAATACTCTTCTTCACTCCATCAACCGAAGCCGATATGGAGACAAAGCCCTCTTCCACAGCGGTTACGTTTCCGTTTCTATCCACCGTCGCAATGTTAGGGTCTGAACTTTTCCATACAACCTCCTCGTCACTGATGCCAGCAGGCTCAATCTCCACCGAAAGATGCATAGTACCACCAACTTGCATAGCCTTCCCCTCGGGGAAGCCCGTGATTGTAATGCTCTCAACCCACTCTTCTTGCGTTGTAGTATTTTCTTCCTCCTCCTTACTACACCCTGTCCATACGACAGAACAAGACACTAACAAAATAAAAAGCCCGAATAACCATCCTATGATTTTCGTATTCACAATAATTATGATTTATCAACACGAAACTAAATTGCTTCGCAATGATAATAAAAAATCACAACCATTGCAAATCTCACAATCCTTTATTCAGGCAAAACAGTCATTGAACACAGGAAAGGTTACAAATTCATCTCTTTTACTTGGATTCTGTCCAATATTTTTCCTTTTGGCTCGATTGATTTTCAAAGAGAAGATATTTTTGCAAACTCACCCCGAACACCTCAGAATAGTCCGTTTGTTCAATTGAATAGGGAACTTTAGCGTCCTTCACTCGCGTGTACCTAAACCACTTATCTATTTCATAATAGTAGAGAAACGCTTCTTGTAGCGTTGGCTCACGAGAGAACATATCCTTTATGTTTCTCTCCGTCCGTACACACTTTTTCCCTCTTGAAACCTCTATCAAAAACAATAAATCATCCACCTTTGGTTTCTTTTTTTCCTCATAATATTTGTTATAGAATGAAATATCAGGGACAATCTCTCTGTCTTTTTCATCAGTTCCTTTTGTCCTAATACCATCTTCATAAAGTAAATTCGCACAAAAATTCTTATTTTTTTCCCATATATGTTCATTCAATCCGATAAGTAGCCTTTTGCAAATAATTTCATGAATGCGCTCTGACCGAGCCATTCCTAACCCTTTTGATCTTGTTCCTAACATAAGCGTTATTAAAAAATAAAAAAGAGTGTGTGAACCTCAGATCCACACACTCTCTATAATATATAATTTACTTAACCTCTTCGAAGTCAACATCAGTGATGTTGTCATCCTTGCCATTGTTTCCACCTTGTGCGCCTGCTCCTGAGTTAGCGTCCGCATTTGGTTGACCTTGAGCTTGTCCTGCTTGTGCTTGAGCATTGTACATCTCTTGGCTTGCCGCTTGGAATGCAGCGTTCACCTCCGAGATTCCAGCATCGATACCTGCGATATCCTGAGTCTTGTGAGCTTCTTTCAACTTGTTCAATGCATTCTCGATAGCAGATTTCTTGTCGGCAGGCAACTTATCGCCATACTCACTCAAGTTCTTCTCTGTTTGGAAGATTACACTATCTGCTTGGTTGATTTTGTCAATACGCTCCTTCTCTTTCTTATCAGCCTCGGCATTTGCGGCAGCGTCCGCCTTCATCTTCTCGATTTCGTCCTTGCTCAATCCTGTAGAAGACTCGATACGAATTCTCTGCTCCTTACCCGTAGCCTTATCCTTAGCAGAAACATTTACAATACCATTGGCATCAATGTCAAATGTAACCTCAATCTGTGGTTCTCCACGACGCGCTGGCATGATTCCGTCCAAGTGGAAACGACCAAGCGTTTTGTTGTCTTTCGCCATTGAACGCTCACCTTGCAAAACATGAATCTCAACAGATGGTTGATTATCCACCGCAGTGGTGAATGTTTCAGACTTCTTAGTCGGAATCGTAGTGTTGGCTTCAATCAACTTTGTCATCACGCCACCCATTGTCTCGATACCCAATGAAAGCGGAGTTACATCCAACAAAAGCACATCTTTAACCTCACCTGTCAACACACCACCTTGGATGGCAGCGCCCACAGCGACAACCTCATCTGGGTTCACTCCCTTAGAAGGAGCTTTGCCGAAGAACTTCTCGACAGCAGCCTGGATTGCAGGAATACGAGTAGAACCTCCGACGAGAATGACCTCAGAAATATCGTTGGTCGTCAAACCTGCGTTTTGAAGAGCGGTACGACAAGGAGCGATAGTACGTTGAATCAAATCATCAATCAACTGCTCAAATTTTGCACGAGTCAAAGTCTTTACCAAGTGCTTTGGTGCACCGTCTACGACTGAGATATAAGGCAAATTGATTTCAGAAGAAGTTGTGTTAGACAACTCGATCTTCGCTTTCTCGGCAGCCTCTTTCAAACGTTGCAAAGCCATTGGATCCTTGGTCAAGTCGGCACCATTGTTCTCGTTTTTAAACTCTTCTACCAACCACTCGATGATACGATGATCAAAATCATCACCTCCTAAGTGAGTATCACCATCGGTAGCCTTAACTTCGAACACACCGTCGCCCAACTCAAGGACAGAGACATCGTGAGTACCACCACCGCAGTCGAAGACGACAATCT
Organism: Bacteroidaceae bacterium; assembly: GCA_963654355.1. Classification (GTDB taxonomy): domain Bacteria; phylum Bacteroidota; class Bacteroidia; order Bacteroidales; family Paludibacteraceae; genus UBA1181. The sequence goes on from CAVKBM010000049.1 coordinate 13,737, forward strand.
TCATATC
>CAVKBM010000050.1:0-13237 GCA_963654355.1 Bacteroidaceae bacterium
GACACGCACTGTCGATAAGATACTACAGTCAATAGATGGCGGTGTGCTATCTGCCACGGTGAACTCTGCCTCACAAGAGACTGTGACACTCGGATTATTGACTTTCTTGAAGACCCACTTCAACGTGTAAGGAATATCAATATTGAAGATAATCTTATCGTAATCAGTCGGAGGAACCAAAGCCGTTACTCCATCGCCCTCATCATTATAATAGGTATAGTAGATATCCGCGACAAGGTTCGTCCCCTCTCCAGAACATTTATCTACTGCCTTCGGTGCTTCTATTCTCGACAAAACGCCATTCACCGATTGTCCACAAGCATCGTCAACACTCGGAATTACCCAATCTGTTGGCACCGTCGGACAGGTAATGTCCGGCTCCACAGCATCCGTAATCGTTACCGTAGAGAGACAGTAGGTTGTATTACCAGAGGCATCTGTGAAACTCCACAAGATATAGGTCTTGCCAATGACATACGCATCATTCAAATCCTTGGTCTTACTGAACAAGTCCCGACTATCTGCATTGTTGGCATCCGGCACTACCGCAGGATTCTCCAAACGTCCTTCATAGACTCCCGTGATGTCTCCATCCACGCCATTCTTATCAGGCAAGATTGGCGGCTCAATTTCGTCAATAACTCCATCTCCTGGTTTTGCGGTACAATCCGTGGTTACCGTACCCGACTGACTTTGGATTTTATCACACTCAATATCTGGAGCTGTGTTGTCGATGATAGTCAAAACTTTCGTACAAGTAGCCAACTTTCCGCAACCGTCCGTTACCGTATAGGTGATTGTTCCCTTTCCTGCTGGAGCAACGAATGGATCTTTCTTGATTTTATCCGCTATACTGTCCTTGGTCGAGTCGTACTTCTTGTTGTAGGTCTTGCCATCCAAACCCGTATACTTTATTTCGATACTGAAATCAGGATCTTTCTCACAACCTGAAGTGAAACTTGGCATTGGGAAATCCGTGATCGTCTTTGTCTTTTCCGTAGCATCTAAAATATACTTGATAGTGTCTGCCAAAGAAGAACACTCCATTGTCGGAGGTACGGGCTGCGACACATGGTATTTTCTGCCCACCTCGTTAGGACAGCCGACACCATCTATCTCGGCACGGACACCGATGTAGAAAGAGTCTATCGTCCCCGCACACGATTCTGCCGTCGGCAAATTCACGATAGCCGTATCTCCTATGATATTGAATCGTGTCGCTCCCGTCCAGGTGTAAACATATTTCGTTCCATCTTTAGGAAGGACATCGGAAGCGGCGATGATTTTCTGCTTGCGGTCCGTCGGACACAAAGTCTTGTCGTTCTCCTCACACTGGTCGCCCGTGGCACCACTTGCACATTCTGCCAAGAGTTTTAAAGACAAACCAGGGGTTTTATATACCACGAAGGAGTCAAGAATGGCATCCCCATACGTCTCGCGTGAGTAGCTTCCATCCGACTGTTGCACATCGCGAACCGTCTGCGCCTGGATATAATATTTACCTGCGCTGTTCAGAGAGTTCATTGAAACATAAACCGTATCTCCCTTGGTAGACTCCCTCGATGAACCAATGTATCGCTTAGAAGATGGCTCATAATTTATCATAGAGGCGGAATTAGCCAACTCATTCTTTTGCGAATCCAATATTGTCCATGTATATGACACATTCTCGTTCGCATCTACAGGAGAGACGTTGAACTTCATGCTATCATTCGGAATACAGAAAGCATCGTCGCCCTCGATTCCAGATGGCAAAACTGGTTCACAGTTCTTTCCGTTGATATCGAAATAAATATATTCCGAGCTTGCACCAACTGTCTTGCTATCATAAACACGATACTTCACTTTTCCAATCTTCTCGACAGGAATCGTTGCCACTTTATATTTCTCGTTAGTGCCCTTCCAGTCGAAACCAGAAATCTGCAACTGCTGCCAATTTCCTTCTTCGTCCATATACTCCCACACATACTCCGAGCCGAATGGGAAACCCGCCGCATTCACCGTCACCGTCGAGCCAAGGCACGCCGCAGATTTGTCCATACAAACTCCCATCTGCTCAACAGAAATATAGTCAACTGCGATATCAAAACAATTACCCCACTGTTGAAAGAAAGGGCGGACTGTTCCCTCCAAAGTATTATTTTGCAATTTAAACTTACCATAAAAATTTACATTCAGCTCAATCAATTTCCCTTCAGTCCTTGAACTACATAACATGTTAGACAATTCAACAGCACCAAAAGATTCGCTTGCAGATAAAATAGCTTGTTTGTCGCATGACTCATACGTCGGGTAACACTCTCCTGTCACTTGCACGTTCCCCATCCAGTCCGCTGAAACTTTTTTATAATAACCCCACCCTGTTGTTCCATCTTCTTTCTTTATATTTCTCTCCTCTGTATCGTCGCAATACCCATTAGTATCACACCATTGTTTACATACACCTGGATACTCAGTATGACAATTCGTCATTGAATAAACTGTATCTTTTGTTTCGTCATACAAAGCATATATTTCTGCATGATCCGCATTTGCATCAAAAGTTCCATTACTACCAAACTGAGTTTCTAGCTTCAGTTTCATTTGACCACAGTCACAGTTTCCACCCGTCCTTTTGTACACATACATTCGCATCTTTATACGATAGAATTTATCATCCCAAACAGCATTTCTTCCATGATTGTTGACAGGGCATGGATTGTCAGTCTTATCATTATGGAATGTAAACGTATATGAAAAAGGAGCTTGACCCATATTCTCAGAATTCACGAAATAATAATAGTTCGAATAACTACCATCGTTATTCGAAGGCAAGGTTCCATTCATATAACCAGTAAAGTCATTTGAAATAATAGCCGAATTTACGTTGCTTTGAAATTTCACGTCATAATCGGAAAAATACTGCTCCACTTTTCCATCCGCAATGGCAGAATTACCGTAGGTCTCAGACGACACCTTGCTTCCCCCAATAATATCGAAGTCCGTACCATTGATATACTCACCGGAAGAAGATTGGTGGCAAGACTCTTTACAGTCGGTCGAAATCGTAACCTTACACCAGTCGGTTTCATCTTTATTGGAATCGCTCGTTACCGCCTTAAACTGCAAGTCGATATTCTGGATGTCAGCCACAGTTGTAAACGTACCGGTAGCATCCTTCACAGTCGCAATAAGTGTCCAATTAGGCGTACCCGAGGTTGTAACAGGCGCGCTATAGAAATTTACCGCATACGCCGTTTTTGGAGTGCTGGCATTGAACGTGAGACCCGTCGCCGTCAACACCACAGAGTTGCCCGGACATTCAGACGTCTCCTTTAGCCCTTCTACGGTGATAGAACCCGTAGCCCATAACGCTCCGCACTGCCCTACCAACAAAGCGGCAAGCACACAAAACCGAGTCCAGAATCTTCTCTTTAAAGTCATTTCCGAATTTCTATTTGTATAAATCTGTTTCATACTCAATATGTTCTTTTTTGTTCTTCGTGCCTCCCCGCATCTCATCGCCTCTTTTCTGCCCCTCTTCAGCGGTAGCACACCCCTATCATACCTGTTTCACATAGCCTTTCGGCCCAATTATATTCTTATAAATATTCGTCACATATCGCATTCCAAACATCAGTATTTTTCTAAAACACTAACATCCAAATCATTACAGAGAGCGTTATTGTCAATAAACGACAATACACTCGTTAAACAAAGTTAAATTATTTTCTTAAATGTTGCAATGATTAATGATGTTTTCGGGGAAAGTTTTCAACAATGTGTTTTACTCGCCTCTTCCCGTTACAATTTTCTTGATTTCGCTCAACTTGTTCAATGCCTCCAAAGGGGTTAAATTATTGACATCCAAGTCGACAATCTCATCACGAATCTGCGACAAAACAGGGTCGTCTAACTGGAAGAAACTGAGTTGGACGGCATCTTCATTCTTCTTCGTGTTTTTTTCAACAGATTTCACCTCGTCACCAATGCCCCGAGCGTGCGAATTGCCTTCTTCCAACTGCTTTAAAATCTCATTGGCCCGATTGACCACATTAGAAGGCAAACCTGCCAACTTGGCAACGTGGATTCCAAAACTGTGTTCGCTACCGCCCCTCTCCAACTTTCTTTTGAACACGACCTTCCCATCGACTTCTTTCACAGCGACATTATAATTTTTGATGCGAGGGAAAAGGTTTTCCATCTCATTCAATTCATGGTAATGGGTGGCAAAAAGCGTCTTGGCGTGTGCTTTCGGATTCTCATGGATATACTCCACAATCGCCCACGCAATAGAGATTCCATCGTAGGTACTCGTGCCTCGTCCTAATTCGTCAAACAACACTAAGCTTCTCTGCGACAAGTTGTTAATGATACCCGCCGCCTCATTCATCTCAACCATAAAGGTAGATTCACCCATTGAGATGTTGTCGGACGCTCCCACTCTGGTGAAAATCTTGTCTACTACGCCTAACGAGGCACTTTCGGCAGGCACGAAACAGCCGATTTGCGCCATCAACGTGATTAAGGCGGTTTGCCTCAACAAAGCAGACTTACCTGCCATATTCGGACCCGTAATCATCATAATCTGTTGACTGTTAGAGTCCAACAACAGATCATTGGCAATATATGACTCGCCCAACGGAAGCTGCTTCTCTATGACAGGGTGACGCCCTCCTTTGATCTCCAACACCTCGGTGTCGTTGACGATAGGACGAACGTAATGGTTCGCCTCCGCAGCCAATGCGAAAGAGAGCAACACATCCATACGAGCCACAAGATTGGAATTAATCTGTATAGATGGAATATACTCAACTAATTCAGCCACCAATTCAATAAACAGTTGATTCTCAATGACTAATATTTTATCTTCTGCACCAAGAATCTTCTCTTCATACTCTTTTAACTCTTGTGTGATATAGCGTTCGCCATTGGTCAATGTCTGCTTGCGGATCCACGTCTCCGGCACTTTATCTTTATGCGTGTTGGTTACCTCTATATAATAGCCAAACACCTTATTATATGCTATTTTCAGACTTGTTATGCCCGTCGCTTCCGACTCTCGTTGCTGCATCTGCAATAGGTAGTCTTTTCCATTAAAAGCTATCTTTCTCAACTCGTCCAACTCGGCATTGACGCCATCCGCGATGACGCCCCCTTTGCTCACCAACGCTGGAGGATCATTCTTTACCGTTTTCTCTATCTTTTCACGGATAATGGGGCAAAGGTTAATCTGCTCGCCTAATTTTCGCATGCCTTCATTGTCGGATGCCAAACAAGCCTCCTTGATCGGCACTAAAGCCGTCAATGCATTTTTGAGCTGCACCACCTCACGCGGAGAGACACGCCCCACAGCCACCTTTGAGATGAGTCGCTCCAAATCACCCATCGTAGACATCTGTTCTTGCAAAGTCTCCTTCAGCTCTACATCACGAAAGAACGTGTCCACCATATCCAAGCGTTCGTTGATAGGCTTCACATCCTTCAGTGGGAAGGAAACCCATCTCTTGAGCATTCGAGCTCCCATCGGAGTAACTGTATGGTCGATGATATCCACCAAACTTTTACCTTCGCTGTTCATTGTGTTATAGAGCTCAAGGTTTCGGATGGTGAAACGATCCAACCAAACATAACGCTCTTCTTCAATACGCGAAAGATGGGTGATATGGCTTATCTGCGTATGTTGCGTGAAATCCAAATAATAGAGGATAGCCCCCGAGGCGATAATACCCAAAGCGAGGTCCTGCACGCCAAAACCCTTTAAACTGCTCGTTTGAAAATGCTTTAAGAGTCGATCGTTAGCCGATTCTGCAGTGAAGACCCAATCTTCCATCTCGAAAGTGCAGTATTTAGAGTTAAAATGCTCCTCAAACTCTTTTCGTTTGCTTCTCTCAAACAAAACCTCCTTGGGCGACATGCTATTGAGTAGCTTGTCTACGTAATCAAAAGACCCTTCAGCCGTCAAAAACTCGCCCGTTGAAATATCTAAGAAAGCGACCCCTGCTCCTTTGTTTGTCAGATGGACGCTTGCCAAAAAGTTATTTTCCTTATTGTTGAGAATATTGTCATTGATAGAAACACCTGGTGTAACTAATTCCGTTATACCTCGTTTCACCAATTTCTTGGTTAGTTTAGGATCTTCAAGTTGATCACATATCGCCACACGTTTTCCCGCTCTGACCAATTTTGGAAGGTAAGTGTCTAAGGCATGATGAGGGAAGCCTGCCAACTCGACCGACTGAGCTGATCCATTCGCACGGCGTGTCAACGTAATACCTAAGATTTCGGAAGCAGTGACGGCATCTTCCAAAAAAGTCTCGTAGAAATCTCCCACTCTAAACAACAGCACCGCATCGGGATGTTTTCGTTTAATCTCAAAATATTGCTTCATCAATGGAGTTTCTACCACTGCTCCCATTTCTTTTTCTTTTAAAAATATTCCTTATTTGTTTTTACACACATCAATTCACTCAAGAAAAAATTAACACTTTTATTTCTTCTTTTTCTCTCCAATCAAAGCGTTGAAAGGGTATTTCGTGTTTTTCACACTTTCCAACATCACCTTCACGGAGCCCACCTTAATCTTCGCCTCAATATAAAGCGGAACATGGTTATCATCGTCAGATACATAGATAGCCATGTCATCTTCATTCTTAAACAAGTCGCCCGTGATTAGTTTCGGCACAAACTTCAATGCCTTATACCTATTTTTATTTCTGAGTTTGATATCTTCCTTTCCTCGATAAGTGAGACCTAAGTTATATACTTCCCTATCGAAAATCATGTTGAAAGGAACGAGCATGCCTTGCTTCACGCCCGACATATCCAAGCTACGGAAACGATAGCAGGTAGTGAGTAGATCAAACACATCCTTGTCTATTCCGAGGGAATCGCTCGAGATTTTTCCCTTTCGGTTGAAACGCCATTTCACTATCGGATCATCATCATAATCAAAATGATAACGGCGGTCTGCGAAATAAGAATCCTCATATTTGATTTCATGATAGTAGCGAGGCATGAGTTCGTCTTTCGTCACCGTCACAGAAAACGTATCTCGAATACGATAGAAAGAATCAAACGAGCGAATGGTATAACCTGCCAATTCCAAATAGTAGAGAGGCTGTCCATTCTCTATTTTTTCCTTGACAGAGAACTCAACATCACCAGCATGGATCCAAATAAAGCCTAAATTATAATAGACATTATAGACAGCATGCCCTCCCACCTTGAAGGCAGGTTCACTCTTATAAGGGACTTTCGCCTTTACTCCTCCATAAATAAGGAAGAATGCGAGAAAGAGTATCAACGCTCGTTTCATCATCCAAAACCGTTTCCTAAAAATCTTAATTATCCTTCACCCAAGTGAAAATCCTGCTCCAACGAATGTTATGAGGAAAACTCTTGTCTTCGTCCAACGAAAGCCAGACGAAAATCGGTTTCCCGACGATATGGTCTTCTGGCACGAATCCCCAATACCGAGAATCGGCAGAGTTATGGCGATTATCGCCCATCATCCAGTAGTAGTTCATCTTAAAGGTGTAAGAGTCCATCTTCTCGCCATTGATATAGATGCCATCTTCCTTCACCTGCAAATCGTTCAATTCATAGTTGCGAATTATCGCCTCATAGAGTGGCAGACTCAATGAATCTAAATGCACCGTCGCACCCTCCTTTGGTATACAAATCGGACCATAATTGTCTCTCGTCCACCCATCATTACGCTGATAAGGGAAAGTTTTTCCTCCCATAATGACAGGTTCTAATTTGACAGAAACAACTGAAGACTTCTTCTCCAAAACAGACTTACTCTCCTCGGTCAGAGGCAGACGATAGACGTAGTTGAGCTGACCCAAAGAGTCGACATAGCCATAGTCTTGCAGGAAACGTATGCCTCCAGGTTCGCTGTTGATAATCAGCCGATCGTCTTTTCGAACATGTAATTTTTCCAACAATTTCTCATCTAAAAGGCTTGTCGTCTCCACGAAGTAGTTGAACTGTAAAGTTTTTATGTCTTCTGAAGCCTTTCCATCAATATGGACAACGCCATCGACTATCTGCAACGTGTCGCCTGGCAGAGCGACACAACGCTTCACATAGTTTTCACGACGATCAACAGGACGAGTAACAATCTCACCGAATTTCTGTGGATTTCCCCAGACATAGTCGCGTCCGTATGCGTTCACCATCGTGTAATAGTCTTGATTTGGAGCAAGCAAAGCCACCGTGTCGCCTGCAGGATAGTTGAACACGACAATGTCATTGCGTTGCACCTCACCCAATCCAGACAACCGCTTATATTCCCAATGTGGGTTCTCGATATACGACTTGCAATTAAAGAAAGGTAACGTATGCTGAGCCAAAGGAAAAGACAAAGGCGTCATCGGTTCACGCGGACCATAACTCACTTTGCTGACGAAGAGGAAATCACCTACCAACAAGGTTTTCTCCAATGACGGAGACGGTATCTTGTAGTTCTGGAAAAGGAAAAGATTAATCACATAAACAGCCACAAGGGCGAAAACGATCGCATCAACCCACTCGGCTATCTTCCGCAAAGCAGGATTCTTCGACTCTTTCCATGCGTTCCAACGCACGTATTTCGTTATGTAGACTTCAAAAGCAAGAGGCAAGAACAGCAAAAGCCACCAGGCACCTGACCAAACGAAAAAGAGCAGCACAATCAACGCAACAACGGAAAACTTAATCCATTGCTTTTTCTGTGCCATCTTTACACGCTCGGAAAATGATTTTCCCTTCAACGTGGCATAGTCTACCTCTTTCTTCTCTTCCCTTTCTGGTGTTTCCTTCGACATCATATTATCTTTAGTTTTTAACCTTATTTTAGCATTTCTGAAAGGCTATATCATACATCCTTCAATGAACTAAAAAGTTAGTTTAAGAAATCAAACAAATCAGACATGCCTAACAAACCTTTCTTGCCTGCGGTGAACTCCGCAGCGACAACCGCACCTAAGGCAAATCCCTCACGACTCTTAGCATCGTGAGTGATAGTAATAGAATCGACTTCACTTTCATAGCGAATCGTGTGGATTCCAGGCACCTCACCCTCGCGGATAGACTTGATAGCGAGATCTGTCGGTTTATTCTCCACCTCTTTCGACCATGCATCTTTGCGATCTAAATTCTCCAAAATGCCCTCTGCCAAAGTAATGGCAGTTCCACTTGGCGCATCCAACTTATGGATATGGTGAACTTCTGTCATCTCAACATTATAATTGTCGAAACGGTTCATCAACTTCGCCAAATACTTGTTGACTGCCATAAAGATATTGACGCCAATGCTGAAATTCGAGGAACGGAACAAGGTGTGATTTCCTTTTTTCAACTCGTCCAAAACATCCTCGGTGTTCCAACCTGTCGTACCTACAACTACTGGCACATTAGCTTTGAAGCATTTGCGAACATTCTCAACTGCAGTGTCGGGACGAGTAAACTCGATAGCCACATCAGCAGATTTAAACGCCTCTGATTCAAAGTCTTCCAAATTATTAATGTCAATGGTCGCAACCACCTGATGTCCTCTATTTATAGCGATCTTCTCAATGGCTTTACCCATCTTTCCATATCCAATCAATGCGATTTTCATATCTCAGTCTTTTCTAAATTCTAAATTCCAAGCTCTAAGCTCTCTATACTAAGTTCTAAACTCTAAAGGTAGCATTAAAAATCCGATTCTGAAAGTTTCATGTTTCCATTCGGATCAATCAAAGCATATCCTTCCGACATATTTCCTCCTGTAACACCTTTCTTCAACCACCTTGAACGTTGGTCAGACGTACCGTGGTTGAACGACTCTGGCACTGTGTAGCCATACGCTTGTTTTTGCAGATAGTCGTCTCCAATCTTTGCTGCGATAGCCAACCCTTCGTCAATATCTCCCTCTTCCAAGGACGAATATTTAGCATTGTCATGGTTAGCCCAGACACCAGCATAAAAATCTGCCTGCAATTCCAAACGGACACTCACCTTATTTGATTCCGTTTCCGAAAGCCTGCTCATCATTTGATGCGCCGTTGTCAATGTTCCCAAAAGGTATTGAACATGATGTCCGACTTCATGGGCGATAACGTACGCATAGCAGAAATCACCATCCGCCCCGAACTGTTGCTTCATCGTCGTGAAGAATTCCAAGTCAATGTAGACCTTCTGATCGCCTGAGCAATAGAACGGACCCGTTGACGAGTTAGCTTGTCCACAGGCTGAAGTAACATCGCCATGGAAAAGCACCAATCCTGGAGCCTCGTATGTTTTGCCCATCTTTTCAAACTCCTCCGTCCATACATCTTCTGTTCCTGCTAATATTTTCTTGGTGAAGGAAGCCAACTCCTCCTCTTCTGCCGTCGGCTCGTATCCATTCGAGGTAACCTCGGTAGTTTGAGACTGTTGAGCCTGCGACACAACAGCCGTCGCCACCTGACCCCAGTCGCCCCCCGAACTCACATACGCAATAATGGCGGCAATGACGATACCACCTATACCGATAGAGGCTTTCTTTGCTGTTCCTCCTCTGCGGCGATCGTCCACATTCGTACTTTCTCTTCTTCCGTCTAATTTCATGTCTTACGCGAATTAAATTCGTAGATTATAGTTTACCTAAAACACAAAAGAAAGGCAGGAGGACACCAACGTGACCGCCCACCTTTCGTCTCTTTATAGATTCAAGACTACTGTTGAATCAAGTTTTCTCCTGTCATTTCCTTAGGTTGTTGCAAGCCCATCAAGGCGAGGATTGAAGGAGCGACATCCGCCAACTTGCCTTCTTTCACCTTAGCATTAGGATTTCCAACATACACGAATGGAACTGGATTCAAAGAGTGCGCTGTGTTAGGCGTTCCATCTGGGTTCAAAGCATGGTCTGCGTTTCCGTGGTCTGCAATGATAATCACATCGTAGCCATTCGCCTTACAAGCCTCAACCGTTGCCTCAACGCATTTATCAATAGCGACAACCGCTTTCTCAATGGCAGAGTAAACGCCAGTGTGTCCAACCATATCGCCATTAGCGTAGTTGACAACTATCCAATCGTATTTCTTCGCATCGATAGCTTCAACCAACTTGTCTTTCACCTCAAACGCACTCATCTCTGGCTTCAAGTCGTATGTAGCCACTTTAGGAGATGGCACCAAGATACGATCTTCGTTTTTAAAAGGAGCCTCACGTCCGCCGTTGAAGAAGAATGTCACATGCGCATATTTTTCGGTCTCGGCAATATGCAACTGCTTCAAACCTGCCTTCTCAATAACCTCTCCCAAAGTGTTAGTGACATTCTCTTTATCGAAGAGGATGTGTACACCCTTGTAAGACGGATCGTAAGGAGTCATACAGTAATACTGCAAGTCTTTTACGGTCGTCATTCCATTCTCAGGCATATCTTGTTGCGTCAAAACGACTGTCAACTCTTTAGCTCGATCGTTACGGTAATTAAAGAAGATAACAACATCACCCTCTTCAATCGTACCAACAGGTTGTCCATTCTCCACACGAGCAATTGGTTTGATGAACTCGTCTGTCACACCCTCTGCGTACGATTCTTCCATGGCTTTCACCATATCGGTGGCAGGTTTACCCACACCTTTCACAAGTAAATCGTATGCCTCTTTGATACGTTCCCAACGCTTATCTCTATCCATTGCATAGAAACGGCCGATGATAGAAGCAATCTTACCTGTGTTCTTAGCCAGCTGAGCCTCTAATTGTTCAATGAAGCCTTTACCGCTCTTAGGGTCGGTATCACGACCATCCATGAAACAGTGGACAAAAGTGTCTTTGATACCATATTGTTTTGAAATTTCAATCAACTTAAAGAGATGCTCCAATGAAGAGTGAACACCGCCATTAGACGTCAGACCCATGAAGTGGATTTTCTTTCCTTTCTCCTTAGCGTATGAGAATGCGTTCTTCACCTCTGGATTTTCAAGAATCGTGTTTTCTTGACAAGCGATGTTAATCTTCACCAAATCTTGATAAACGACGCGTCCGCCACCAATGTTGAGGTGTCCAACCTCTGAATTACCCATCTGTCCATCAGGCAACCCGACATACTTACCACATGCCTGCAACTTTGAGTGAGGATAATTCTTCATCAAGCTATCCCAATAGGGAGTTGTCGTTGATGCGATCACATCCGACTTTGTTCCATCTCCGATTCCCCAACCATCGAGGATCATCAATAACACTTTCTTGTTCATATTATTTTTCATTTATGTTTTATCTCGTACATGCTACGAAAGCATCGTCATTTTTCACCTTTTGTATATCTCCTCGTACATCACCGTCTCCGACATCTCTTTAAAACGCCGCAAACGCTCTTGTCCTTCTTCCGTCCTGGGCGAAAAAGAACCCGTGTCATCTTGCGACCTTGACTTGCCTCCACCAGCGTCTGCATACGCATATTTTTGTTTCACTTCAGTCTTTGAGAAATGTTTTTTGAAAAAATCCACCACACTCATCCAAAGACGTCTGACAAACATCAACACACTAAGCCCTAAGGTTAGGATTAGTATCAAAACGAAAGCCAATATACCAAAAAAGAAAAATGCCATATCGACTATTTTTTTTTAGATTTTACTCTTTAAATCTTTTCAAAAAGACTTTATTAAAAAACCTGCTTTGCAATCTCCCTGACACTCGTCGCCGTCGACATCGTGTAGAAATGGATGCACGGCACGTCATGCGCTTTCAAGTCTTTTGCCTGCATTGTACACCATTCAATGCCGACCTCTCGCGCTTCATCGTTACTCTTACATCTCGACAAAGCGTCTGACAAAGCCTCGGGCATATCCAAATGGAAAGTTTTAGGAAGGATAGACAACTGTCTTACCGTCGTGATAGGTTTCAAACCTGGAATAATCGGCACTTTAATGCCAACCTCTCGACACTTTTCAACAAATGCGTAATATTTATCATTATCGAAAAACATCTGCGTCACGACATAACCTGCGCCTTTGTCCACCTTCTCCTTCAATCGCTTCAAATCCGCACTGAAATTGGGTGCTTCTTCATGCTTCTCTGGATAGCCAGCCACTCCGTACGAGAATTTCTCAACTGCCTCATACCTACGCTTCGAGCCATCCAAGAAAAATCCCTCATTGAACCGATTAATCTGGTCTTGCAACTCTGTAGCATGCGAATAACCATCTTCCTTCGGCTTAAACACGCTATCGGTTTTCCCTTTGTCGCCTCTCAACACCAACAAATCATGGATTCCAAGGAAATCCAAATCAATCAGCATATACTC
>CAVKBM010000051.1:0-13139 GCA_963654355.1 Bacteroidaceae bacterium
GAGGTGACGATCATCTTATAGTCAGAATACTCGTTTTTAAGTTTGTTGATCAACACTTGTGTGTCGGAGGTGTCTTGGATGGTCTTTTCATCGTCGGCGAAGCCTTTGTACTCTTCTAAGGATTGGGTGGAGAGTTCGATGCGGTCGAGCAGGAAGACCACCTTGTCGGCATCGCCCGAATTGGCGATGAGCTGTGCGCTCTTGAACGAGGTCATCGTCTTTCCCGAGCCTGTGGTGTGCCAGATGTATCCGCCTCGACAGTCGTGCTTTTCGTTCCAATGGGTCAGATGCACTTTGTCGCATATCTTGCTGACGGCGTAGAATTGGTAGCTGCGCAGCACTTTGAGCGATTGGTCTTTGTCGTCGGCGATGGTGTAGTCGCCGATTATCTGGTGAGCCATAGGGATGGCGAGCAATGTGCGCACCACCTCCTGCCAGTCGTTGATGGCGCTGTTGTTGAAGTCTGCCCATTGGAAGAAGTGTGTCGGGAATGTTTTGTCCACGTCAGGGTTGGCAAAGTAGAGTGTCTTCTCGGGAGTCATTGCCACGAAAATCTGCAACATGGAGAATATGCCTCGTGTATAGACACCTTCGAGCATATAGCGTTGTATCTGTCCGCAGGCTTTTTTGATGTCTACATTCGAGCGTTTGAGTTCAATCTCAATCACAGGCATGCCGTTGATGAGGAGTAGGACGTCGCCTCGTCTGTCGCCCGCCCCTTGTAGGGTGGTTTTGAAGATGGGCTGTCGCACGATTTGGTAGCGGCTTTGCCCTGCCGAAACCTCTCTGGGATCGAATATCTTGAGGTAGACGTTCTTGTTGTAATTCTGCACGTCGTCTTTGTTGTCGCGTGTGATGTCTATAAGACGTTGGTTGATAAGTTGGTTTATGGCATAGGGTGTGCGGGCTGCGTTCACCTTTTCGATGATTTGTTTCATCTCCGTCTGTGTGAGCGGATAGTTGCCTAATCGGTTGACGTCTCTGTTGTTGCTGTAGATGATGTCTGCCCAGTTTTGGATCAACACCTCTTCTGTAGGGTTCTTGAGGATCTTTTCCTCCCACCCATATCGGGTGAGATGCTGTGTTAGCGCCTCTTCAAAATCTTGTTCTGATGAGAATGAAATAATGTTATTTGCCATATCGCTTAACATTTCTAAACACTAAACTCTAAGTTCTCAACTCTCCACCGCCACATATCTCTGCGCCGGACTATTCGGTGTGTCGGGGTGGGTCATCGCCAGATAGCCTTCCTCTATTAATTGAGAAATGTATTTTTGGCGGTTCTTATGTTGGTTTGAAAGTCCGAGGTTTTGCATGATTTCGGCACTTGAGCGGGGTTTAGCACAGAAATTTACCACTTTTTGTTGTTTTTCCGTCAGTTTGTGTCCGTATTTTATTTTTGGCTCGCCAAGCGTGCTGTATCGTGGTTCTCTCGGGTATTCTTCCGCTTGGTTATTTTTGTACTCGTCTTGGTTACTTTCCGATCGTCTGACTCTCGCCGTAAACTGGTCGCCCTCCTTGCTGTCGATAAACTCAACGTGACAGTTTTCGCTCAGAATGCGTGGCAGTCCAGAGCCTAATCCTCGGTAGGGCATCATCTTGGCGCAGAAATTTGCCATGAGTGGGTTGCGTGCGAAAGAGTTGCCCAACATCACCTCTTCAATGGTGTGTCCGCCTGCTATGCAACCAGGGTTGGTGATTTCCACACGGTTGTCGAACACCAAAAGTCGGATGGCTGCTGGCTTGAGTAGGTCTATGTGTACGAGTGCGTTTTGCAGCAGCTCCTCTAATACAGGTTCTGGAATTTCCAATTTTCCGATAGAGTTGAACGACTGCCCGCATTGAGGGCGGCGGAGGCACGACTGCACCCACCGCATGGCTTGGTCGTACATCTCGGGAATAGTACCTTCGATGTCGCGGCTGTCGCGGTATTCCGCGCCGGCTATGCTGTTGCCGTAGAACCATACGGCTTTGATGACGAACAAGGGCTTGAACCGTTGAGGTTCTTGCCCGAAGAAGAGCAAGCCGGCCGTGGTGAGCCGTCCATCGGCATCTGTGATGTGGAGGTTGCGCAGCACTCGCTCCTGCGGGATGCCGAAGTCTTTTAGAGGCTTTCGGTAGACATTGTCGAAAAAACGGTTGAGGGCTATCGTGTCAATATCGTTGGCGGAGGTGCCAGGAATGCCAGCTTCGTCTGGGTGGTACTCGCCCGACTGTTGGAATAGGGCGAGAATCTCGCTGTTCTCCGTCACTCTGCGTTTGTCTGCACCCTGTTTCACCCAAATGCATCCCGTGAGGTCTTTGTAGGGTTTGTTGCGTCCTGGCAGGATGGTGGCGACAAGTATCATCTTGCCGTCTATCTCTGCTACGTCGGTGCGTATGTAGATGGTGGGGCGCACATGTTCGTTGGCGGTGTTGCCTAACTCTCGGCTCACTTGCTGAATAGTGTCGAAATCAAGTCCCACCACGGCTCCCGTCTTGTCATCCACTCCGAAGAGGATGTCGCCTCCCTCGCAGTTGGCGAATGCCACCATCTCTTCGGCTATTTGTTTTTGCGTGGTGAACTGTCGTTTAAACTGCACGCGACTCGTCTCCCCACATCGTAGTTTTTCTTCTATCTCTTCTTTTTTCATAATTTGATTTTCTCATTGGTTATCAATCTTAGTTACTTTTTGCGAATGGTTCTTTAATAATTCGCCCCTTCTCAATGCAAAATTACTATTTTCTCTCTATATTTCCCCATAATCTTAGTTACTTTTTCTTTTTAACTTAGATACATTTTTCTTCTACTTGGTTATTTTGAAATTTATATTTTTCAATATGCTTTCAATATTCTAAACTCTAAACTCTAAACTCTCACACCTCACACCATCATCCCCTCCAAACACGCTCCCTTCACCCGCTTCATCTTCTCGATCTTCTCACCCAACAACCGTATCTGCTCGTCTAAATTCGTGAAAAAATGGGAGAGGCGGCACTGCTCGGAGAGAGTGGGGGGTGCAATAATGTTAATGTCAAAGAAATCTTCTACACTGATATTTAATAATCCGTGATTTCTTGCACCTTCTTCGGCTTTGCCAGCGACCTCTTTGTACCACAAAGAAGTGTTGAAATAATGTGAAAAATAGTCTGAATCTATTGAATCGTTTATGGAAAAGACAATGTAAAGTGTCGATAGAACGCCATTGTCATATTTATCCAATCTTTTTACAGAACCCCAAGGATAACCATTTGAATAGCTTTTGTTATAGGCGTATTCTCCCTTTTTGATAAGGTAATAACCACAGATATTTTGGCTTGCCACTCTGTTATTGAAATAGTCAATTTGAGAAACTAATCCGTCTATTGATGAAATGGTTAGTGGAAGATTGGATTCCATATTGATGTTTTTTCGAGTAATTCTTTTTGCAATTTCTCCCAACCTCACCCTCTTCCACTCCCCGCTAAACCCCTTAAATCTCACTCGCGGCTCCTTCTCCCCCTCCTGCGGAAAGAAACTCTGCAGACTCGCCGCCTTCACCTGCCGCAGACTCGCTAACCGCTCTCCCTCTAATCGTATGTGCTCGTCTATTAAGGTGAAAAAATGGGAGAGGCGGCGCTGCTCGGAGATGGTTGGGGGGATGCAAAAACTTGAAGAAGAAACAAGATTCCAATCTGCACGAGGCATTTTTGAACCTGATGAAATATTGGCAACTTGCATAAATGTGGCACTATTCACTAGTGTATATAGCAAATTTGAATCTAATACATCGGAATGTAGAACCCAAAAATCACCGACTGCAATTCCTTTAAAATCAGCGTATAATATATTTTTTAAATATGGTCTGAGTTTCCCAAATAGAACATCTCCTTTTGAAAATAGTATTCCTCTCTTGCAACCATCCTTTTCAAATAGGTCCTTATTTAAAGTCCCTTCTCCCGAATTTATATCCTCAAATTCAACGTATGGTAGTTTGTCGTTTGATATTTCACTATTAGAACGTCTTTGAGCAATTTCAGAAAAATCCATTTCTTCCCATTCCTCCACAAACCCCGAGAATCGTATTTTAGGTATCGTCGTCATGGAGCGGTTACTTTACGAGGTTCAACAATCCTTGGATGGCGTAAGGGTCGCCCGTGAGGTCGGAGACGAGGGTCTGCATCTCGGCGCGGGTCGCCGTCAGTGCTTCTTCTATCTGGCGGTAGTTGGTGGCGTATTTTTTCTGCAGGGTGGCTACCTCCGCCTCGATGTCTGCCAACACCACCTCCAAGGTCTGCGCGATGGCTTCCGCCACGGGGGTGATCCACTTTTGGTGCAGGTAGTAGGCCGCCTCCTCGTCCGTGAGGTTCTCTATGGCTTGCTTGGTCTTCGTAAGCAGTTCGTCTCGTTCTTTCGCAATATTCGCTCTCTCGGTGGCTTGCTCGTTCCACAATGCCACGAGGGCTTTGAGTTTGGCGAGGGTCTCTTTCGCGATCTCCTTGCGTGTTTTCAGGTCTTTCTTGGTGGCGTCTTTCACCTCCTGCTTGATGAGTTTTTTGTTGAGCGTGTTCTCTTTCTCCTCTTCAAGGTAGAGTGCTTTCTCGTCGTCGGTGAGGTTGTCGCGCTGTTCGTCTATCTCGGTGGCGATGGCTTCCAAGCGAGCTTCGTGCTGTGCTATGGAGTCGAGCTCCTTTTGGAATTGCTTGTGTTGCACCAAGTCGAACGGGATGATGCGTCCTTTCTCGCCGTCTTCTACCTCTATCTCCTCATCGTCTTTCTTCACCATCTTGTGGGCGGTCTCCACTTGCCGGAGGGTGTCCTTTCCATCTTGCTGTATGGTCTCGATGTCGTCTACGATCTCCGTCCAATGGTCTGCCAGCACCTGGAACGCCGCATAGCGGTCTACTAAAGGCATCTGCTCGAAACGACGGAAGATGTCGCCAGCGATGGTGTCTTGCGCCTTCTGCTCGTTCACGTCGGTGATATGCTCAATAAGTAGGTTGTGCAGCATATCCTCGAAGCCGTTGAACGTGTCTTTGAATTTTTGGCGGAAAGCCACGACATCGGCGTTCTGGGCGATGGTCTGGCGGATATCCGTGCTTCTGAGCGATGAGTAGGGGCGGTCGTCCTCGTGGGCGAAGAGGTCGTTGCGGAGGGAGGGCAGAGCGTCCCAATAGGGTTGCAGGGCGTCTAATTCCGCATCGGGTATTCCGCCGAACATGGTGGCGTAGATGTCGAAATGTTCGGCTTGTTCTGTGCTGTCGACATAGCGAGGAATGTTGAGGTTGTAGTTGTTTTGGCGCACTTCCTCGCGGCTCACGAGGCGTGAGAAGCCAGGGTTGGAGGAGCGGTCGCGCACGCAGTCTGCGATCTTCTTCACATCGCAGGCGCGTAGTTTGTTCTGTTTGCCGTCTTTCACGAATCCTTTGCTGGCGTCGATGATGAGTATGTCGTCTGCCTCGCGGTGTTGCTTCAGCACCATGACGAGGGTGGGGATGCCCGTTCCGAAGAAGATGTTGGCGGGCAGGCCAATGATGGCGTCGATGTTGTTTTTCTCGATGAGGTTTTTGCGGATTTGCTCTTCTTCGCCGCCACGGAACAATACGCCGTGGGGCAGTACGATGGTGAGGATGCCGTCTGGCTTGAGGTGGTGCAGTTCGTGGAGCAGGAACGCATAGTCTGCTTTGCTCTTAGGGGCGATGCCATACTCTTTGAAGCGGGGGTCGAGCTCGTGGTTGGAGGGGTCCCATTGTTGGGAGTAGGGCGGGTTGCTCACCACGGCGTCGACATAGAGAGGTTCGCTGTTTTTCTCGTCGCGGGGCCAGTCTTCGTCGAGCGAGTCGGCGCAGCGTGTTTTGATGTTGCTGGGCGAGATGCCACGCATCACGAGGTTCATACGTGTGAGGTTGTATGTGTTCTCCTTGAGTTCCTGGGCGTAGTAGCGGATGCTGGACTTGTCTGCGGTGTGTTTCGACACGGCCTTTCCGATGGTGATGAGGAGAGAACCCGAACCCGAGGTAGGGTCGTAGATGTCGAGTTTCTCCTTGTCTTTGTGGTGTTCCGCCACGATTTCAGACATTAGGCTTGCCACCTCGTGAGGGGTGTAGAACTCGCCCGCCTTCTTGCCAGCGTTGGCGGCGAAGTTGGAGATGAGGTATTCGTAGACGTAGCCCAGGACATCGTAGTCTTGCGCTCCGTCTGTCGGGATGTCCTTGATGACCTTGATGAGGTCTTTGATGGTGCGCGTTTGGCTGCCGACGTCGCCAAGCTTGCTGAGGTTGGCACGCAGGGTGTTGAACACGCCACCATAGATGGAGACGTTTTTGGGGGTGATAGAACGTTCGAAATCTCCGAGGGCGGCGGATAGCTGGTCAATACGGAACTCGTCGCCATTCGTAATCCAGTTTTGGAAGAGATATTTGTAGGGGATGTAGTAGCCACGCTTGTTGAGGAGATCGTCGATTTGGTCTATTATGTCCTCGTCGTCGGTCTCGTCTCGGGAGACGAGATCGGGAAGCATGTCATCTTCCCATTTGTACTTTTTCAGGTAATCCACCTCGTTGTCGCACAAATATTTATAGAAGACGAGACCGAGGATAAAATCTTTATATTCGTTGGCGTCTATTTTGGAGCGCATTTTGTTGGCTGCGGCCCAGATGCGGTTTGCTAATTGTTGTTTATTCATAAAGTGAGAAAATAAGCAGTACTAAGGTAAGAAATTTTTTGGAGGTGAGCAAGAGAGTGGTTAATGTCCTAATTACTCTTTTTCTCTCAAAAACCGTTTCAAAAGGAATGTCAGAAAATAGGGGAAAGTGTAGAATTTTCCGTTCCAACCGATGTTGCGGTAGCCGAGTTTGATTCCGTAGCGTATGTCCGGATAAGACTTCCACCCGATGAGGTTGTTGAGCGAGGCGGTCGCGCCATCGTTGGCTTTAACCTCTACAGGAATGAGCGAATCTTTGTCTCGTACAAAAAAATCCATTTCTATTGATGGATTGTCTTTTCGATAGAAATAGAGTTGATCATACCCCGATTTGACTAGCATTTCGCCTACAACATTCTCGTAGATCGCGCCTTTGTAAGTTCCGAAATTTTTGTTGGCTCGCAAATCTTCTTGCGCTTCCTCGTCCAATGAGGCAATCAACAGACCAGTGTCGTGGTAATATACTTTATAATTGGTGGCAGAATAATTTCCCTTCAGTGGCAACTCCACATTCTCCAAACAATACGCCACGTTGACGACTCCTGCTGCACTTAGCCATTCTACACAGCCTATATAATCTCTGCTTCTGGCATTTCGTGCTACTTTCGTAACCTGAAATTTTTTATTCTCTTTGGCAAGAAATGTTGAGATATGACTATAAATAGCCAAAATCTTTGATTTATCTGTTTCTTTAGCATATTTGGTGATATCCTCCTCATAATCCCTCAACAATTGTCTTTGGAGGGCGAGCGTCCCCCCGTAATGTCCATTCTCGATATAAGTTCGCACCACCTCGGGCATACCTCCAACGATCATATATTCCTTGAAAATCCCCATCATCGTGTCCATCTCTATTTGCGAGAAAGGTGTCAAGGAGATCATATTTGAATAGAGTTTTTCTATCTGTTGGACAGAATACCCTTTTGCCCATAGAAATTCCTCGAAATCCATTGAATGCATGTCATAGTCGTCCTTGTACCCCACAGCGTTCGACTCAATCTCTTCGTAATAAATGCCCATCAACGAGCCAGAACAGATAACGTCATATCGTCCGTCCATACAAAAAGCCTTCAGCGATGTGGTGCAGTCTGGACACTTTTGCAACTCATCGAAAAAGATGAGCGTCCTGCCAGAAATGAACTTCCACGAAGGTTCAAGCAACGTGATGTTCCTAACAATCGAATCCACTTCATACCCATCATCGAAAATTGCTCGGAACTTCTTCTGAAGTACAAAATTGATTTCTACGATCGACTCATAATTTGCCTTTCCGAATGCTCGGATAGACAATGATTTTCCAATCTGTCTGGCTCCCTTCACAATGAGTGGCTTATGTCCTTCTTTATTCTTCCATTCTGAAAGTACCGTATCTATCTTTCTTTTAAGTAGTTCCATACTTTATTTCACATTTTCCGACCTCAAAAATACGGTGATTTTCACATTTTCCGACTTGTTTTTCATTAAAATTTCACATTTTCCGACTGATTTTTGAGCATATTTTTACATTTTCTGACATTCAAGTCTGCTCTCTTCCTCTATTCATTCCTGAATAGATCATCCATCTTCACTTCGTTTTGAGCAGTGCTGCTGTATATGTTTTTGCAAATTCCGTATGTGGTGATGAAGGTCAATTGAATGGATTTCTTCGTTTTCGTTTCGTCTCTGAATCTGCCGATCTTATTGCGAAGTACGGCGTCGTAGTCTTTTGTGATTTCAAAATCGCTTTCCGAAAATTTGATTTCGCAGAGGTTGATGGTGTTGTCGGCTCTTTCGATGACTAAGTCGATCTGCGCCCCACGTTCGTCTTCGCTTTCTTTCACCGTGTTGTCGAATCGACGCAGAGTGTAGTAGAAATTTCGTAGTTGCTTTTGCGTGCTTCCATTCGCCAATCCAGAAAGTTGAAAAACCATCTGATCCTCAAAATACTCGCGTACGAGGAATGTCTTTCCAACCCTTCGTCTGCCACATACTGCCACAAACTCCGACTGCTCTGATTCGTAGATCCTTCGAAGTATGTCTTGCTCTCTTTTCCTTCCTATTATATTCCTTATCATCTTCCCTATGTTTTATCTCAAAACAAATGTAATCTTGATTTTATGGGCGATTTATTTTGCGATGGGTATGACAGTGCTGCTTTTTACCTCACCGATGACGAAGACGCTGTTGAGGCTTCCTAAACAGTGCATTTTCCCTAAGGTGTTGAGCATAAAGTCTTGGTAGGCTTTCATGTCCTTGGCGTGTATCTTAATGAGGAAATCAAAGTCGCCACTCGTGTTGTAGCAGTCGGTTATCTCTTCAATATCTTGCACTGCCTTCATAAACTCGGTGATGTAGTCGTGCGTGTGCTGCTTAAGGCGGATGTTGCACCATATTATGATATTATTGCCCACTTTGTGACTATCGACCAATGCCACATATTTCTGAATGTATCCTTCTCGTTCTAATCGTTTTTGTCGTTCAAAAGTAGGTGAAGGCGACAAATTGACCTTGTCTGCCAACTCTTTTGTGGTGAGTTTGGCGTTTTCTTGCAAGGCTTTCAATATTAATATATCCGTCTGATCTAAATTTTCCATTCTGTGAAATCTATTATTAGTAGAATAATATTCTTTAATATGTGTTTTTATTACGCAATAATAGTATTATTTCCCGAATTTCACAAAATGATTATCTGATAAATAAAAAGATTCTACATTTGCATTGAGGAATTCCTGCTCCAGCGCAGTTCTATGCTGAATTGTATCGTGGAAAGGATAATTCTGACAATACAAACAAGTTCTATCCTAACCACGAGGAGTTGTTGCAAGACATTGCAGTGGCCTATCGCACGGTCATCAGGGAACTCTATGAGGCAGGTTGTCGCAATATTCAGTTTGACGATTGTACTTGGGGTATGGTTTGCGATAAAGATTTCTGGACAACTATGACAGGTTCTGGCTACGATGTGAAGGAACTGGAAGAAGTCTATCTCAAGGTCAACAACCTTGCTTTGGAAGGCAGAGAGAAATATGATGGTTTGGTTATCAACACGCACGTTTGTCGTGGTAACTACCATTCTACTTGGGCCTCTAAAGGCGCGTACGATGCCGTTGCTGAGTTCTTGTTCTCTCGCGAGAATGTAGATGCGTTCTATTTGGAGTATGACGATGAACGTTCTGGTGGATTCGAGCCGTTGAAATACGTTGCTCCTGGCAAGAAGGTCGTTCTGGGATTGATTACCACGAAAAGTCCTCAACTTGAAAACAAGCAAGAGATTATCGCTCGTATCCGAGAGGCAGAGAAATATGTTCCGTTAGACAGACTCTACCTCAGTCCGCAATGTGGATTCGCTTCATGTGAGTGTGGTAACAAGCTGACCGAGGCGCAGCAGTGGGCGAAGCTTGCTTTAGTGCAAGAGATTGCTAAAGAAGTATGGAAATAAAACAATAAACGTCTTTTCTAACTTACTATGAAGAAAAAAGCGGACCTTCTTGAAGGGTTCGCTTTTTTTGTGCTTTTCCTTTGCCCTGTTGCTAATTTTTTTGTGCAATGAATTTTTCGTGTTTTTCGGAGTTGTCTAAATTGTTGTTAGTATGTTTCTTCTAAAACGGGAACTATTGAGGATTGGAAGCATGGGAGAATAGATTAGTCCTTACATAGGTCTTCTATCATTCTCAACTCTCCCGTCTCCGAGTCCATAATATAACCTTTTACGACGATATCTTTAGGCATGAGGGGGTGGTTGCGCACTAAGTCTACCGTTTCGAGGATGGCAGCGTCTGTGTCGTCGAATCCGTGGAGCCATGCCTCAAGGTCGATGC
This sequence comes from Bacteroidaceae bacterium, assembly GCA_963654355.1. Taxonomy (GTDB): domain Bacteria; phylum Bacteroidota; class Bacteroidia; order Bacteroidales; family Paludibacteraceae; genus UBA1181. Next base: position 10,460 of record CAVKBM010000051.1, read on the forward strand.
CACAATGTTTCATCAGGTTGATATGTTCGTCGTCGACACCGCGTTCTCTCATCAGGTGGAGCATCTCCTCACCGTCCATTCCCTGTACTCCGCAGCTTGTATGTCCGATGATCATCACCTCATTGACACCTAATTCATAGATGGCAATCAAAAGTGATCGTACCGTAGAGTCAAATGGATTGGTGATGACAGCCCCCGCGTTCTTGATGATTTTGACGTCTCCGTTTTTGATGCCTAAGGCAGCAGGCAGCAGCTCCACCAAGCGAGTGTCCATGCAAGTAACAATGGCAATCTTCTTGTCAGGATATTTCGAGGTCCTGAATTTCTCGTAACCTTTCGTCTCTACAAATGTTTTATTGTAGTCTAATAATTGGTCAATCATTTTTCTTCTGTTCGTTACTTCACCACTTCGAATCCTTGCTGTTTCCACAACAAAATACCTCCTTGCAGGTCGAACACTTTAAAACCTCTTTTTGCCATCTCTCTGGCGGCGGCGTTGCTTCGTTTCCCACTTCTGCAATAGATGAAATAGGTGTTGTTGGTGTCTAATTGCTTCGTTTTCTCTTTGAAATTTTCGGTATCAAGCCAATCAATGTTGATGGCACCGTTGATGTGTCCTTCCGCATACTCTGACGGACGACGCACGTCGATGACGACCGCTACTGTATCTTTTTGTAGTGCGCCTTGAAAGTCTTTGGGTGAGAATATCTTGACATTGTCATTAGCCCAACTCATTGTAAAAAATCCCATTACTAAAAATGTTAGAAGTAGCAATTCTTTTTTCATATCCTTGATTTTTTCCTATCTGCCAATCTGATTGGTAACTCTCTTGCGAAGATAGCAAATTTTACCCTCATAAAGTCGCTGAATTTTGCTAATTTTGCTAATTGAAAATTAATTGTGGTACGTCTAAAGTAATATGGCAGAAAATTCTTTATTAGAAAAATTAGATGGATTAGAGCATAAGTTCGAGGAGATCGCTACGCTGATTACCGACCCTGCTGTAATCGCCGATATGAAGCGTTATGTGAAACTCAACAAGGAATATCATGACTTGGAGCTGATCGTGCAGGCTCGCAAAGAGTATGTCGCAGCCTTGTCTAACATCAGTCAAGCAAAAGAAATCTTGGAAACGGAGTCTGACCCTGACATGCGTGCTATGGCGAAAGAGGAACTTGACGAGTACGAACCGAAAATTCCAGAGATGGAGGAACGTATTAAGATCCTCCTCATTCCTTCTGATCCAGAAGATGGAAAGAATGCCATCGTCGAGATTCGTGGCGGAACAGGTGGCGATGAAGCGGCGCTCTTCGCAGGCGACCTCTTCAAAATGTACGCTAAATACTGCGAAACGAAAGGGTGGTCTGTTTCTGTCTCTTCTTTTAATGAGGGTACTGCCGGCGGTTACAAGGAAATTATTTTTACTGTCTCCGGCGATAATGTCTATGGAACGTTGAAATATGAGTCGGGCGTTCACCGTGTGCAACGTGTTCCCGCCACTGAGACGCAGGGGCGAGTACATACTTCCGCCGCTACTGTGGCTGTCTTGCCTGAGGCCGATGAGTTCGATGTGCAGATCAACGAGGGAGAAATCAAATGGGATACATTCCGTTCAGGAGGTGCTGGCGGTCAGAATGTCAACAAGGTGGAGTCTGGTGTGCGTTTGCGTTATATTTGGAAGAACCCTAACACGGGCGTTGCAGAGGAAATCTTGATTGAGTGTACGGAGACACGCGACCAACCTAAAAACAAGGAACGCGCACTCTCACGTCTGCGTACGATGATATACGACCGTGAGCATCAGAAATATATGGACGATATAGCCGCTCGCCGTAAGACAATGGTTTCAACGGGCGACCGTTCTGCTAAGATTCGTACCTACAACTACCCTCAGGGTCGTGTTACCGATCATCGCATCAATCTTACACTCTATAACTTGCAGGCTGTGATGGGGGGCGATATACAAGAAATTATTGATAAACTGATTGTCGCAGAGAACGCGGAACGCTTGAAAGAAAGTGAAATCTAATTGAATGTGTTCTATGTGATTCCGTAGGAAACTTGTTTCGTATAAATAAAACCTAAATAAGCCGAGAAAATTTTCTTCTTGGCTTATTTCTTTTTATTTCATTTTCCTACTTTTGTGCTTGATATGTTGTGTGTGGCACTGGAAAAATACAATTTTATCGCATTTGTTTGATATTAATTTTTTACATTAAAATATGAGACAAAAATTTCTGTTTTTTATCTCTGTGATGTTGGCTTTTATGCTATGCCAGTGTTCTGATAAGAACAAGTCCACAGGGGAGTTTAACAAGTATGTCGCAGGATACACATCGGGGCAGGTTTCGCGAGGTGCGTCTGTGTTGTTGATTTTATCGGAAGATGTTTCTGAAGAACAACAGAGGAAGGTGAATCTTTCAGAGATAATGTCTATCTCTCCTTCTGTGGATGGCACTTTTTCATTCTCGGATGGTCATACGATCGTGTTTCGTCCGTCGGGTGAGATGCAGTATGATACGGAATATAAGGTTGAAGCCGATTTGAAAAAGTTGTTTGATGAGGCGGAAAAGTTCGCATTTTCATTCAAAACGCTTCCTTTTCAGGTGAGTGCGGCATTGAGCGATTTCTCTGTTGATGAATCGGGCGATTATAAATATACTTTTCAAGTAAATTCTGC
>CAVKBM010000052.1:0-12861 GCA_963654355.1 Bacteroidaceae bacterium
CCTATTTATACACTTTCTTTCATGCATATATTAGGGGGCTAAGTTACAAAAAATATTTTGTCTATCGTTTGGAATACGCTGTAAACAAAAACCGTGACAAACATCGCAGATATCCTTTTAAAACTGCGCTTCCTCACACACAAAAACAAAACTATCATCATAATGTAAAGCCATACTACCTCACAACTCAACATCATAACGTCTTCCCTCACTGCCCCTACAATCGTCTCCATCCTCTGTATGGCTTCGTTCATTCCCCAAACAATCTTATTCAAAACAAATGAAATTAGGCCTCCAATCCACGGAATCCAATGGGCCATCCACAACGTAATCGCCAAATAAATGATGATAGATGACAATGGTATGACTACATACCCCGAGAGCCAAAAGGCATTGCTCATCTGGCGAAAATAATAGAGAGTCAACGGCAATGTTCCCAACTGTGCAGCCAACGAAACAGACAAAAGCGACCAACAACTGTCCAAAAACTTATTTCGGAAAACAATCGTATTATAGATAGGTTGCTGAAACATCAGAATGGAAAGCACTGCCAAATAGCTCAACTGAAAACTGACATCAAACAGGTAACGTGGTGAATATAAAAGCATTAGAAAAGCCGAAGCAAACACTGCATTATAGGTTAACGAATTTCGTCCAAATATCACCGCCATAGAACCAATCGTCAACATAATGGACGCTCGCACCACAGATGGAGAAAGTCCTGTTACAAATGTGAACATCCACAATGCACTCAAAGCCAAGATTATTCGCATTTTTCTCAACCTTTCTCCTCTGAAAATCTGAGAGAGAATTTTAGTAAACACAAGAAATACAACTCCTACATGCAAGCCACTTACCGCCAATATATGACTCGCTCCTGTCGTTGAATAACTCTTTCGTAAATCTTTATCCAACAGCGTTTTATCTCCAATCGTCAATGCTGCCAAGACTCCTAATTCTTTTCCCTCTATCTCATTTTCTCTAAAAACATTCACCAAATATTTCTGAATGGAATGTGAGAGCCGAATAATTGAAATCTTATGCGTCTCACACAAAAACCGCCATTGATATTTTGGAACATAAAACGAACCAGAAACGCCTCTTCCTCGCAAATAGGTGTCAAAATCAAAGCCATTAATATCCTCTTTCTTTCTGTCTTTCAATGCTTTATAGTTCAAAGCAATCCAATCGCCCTCTTTCAGCATCAAACTTGCGCTGTCTTTTTTCAGATACAATTGTAGATTCACCTCTTGATGTAACGTGTCCGGCAACAGCCTTACCAACAATTGCACACTCTTCGGCTTTTCTAACGGCACATCCACAATCTGCACCGCAATCTCTTCTCTCTGCTCCTGCTCCATCCAAGTCTGAAATGAATCCACTAGCTGCGACTCCTGCCATCTCATCCGTTCCACCCCTATATAAGCGAGCAGCAACCCAACCCCCAGTCCAAACACCCACTGGTAGGCATACCGACTTTTACGATACAGTGCAAGATATGCCACGGAGCAAAACAGCGCACCAACAATCAGTGTAACTGATTGTAATCCAACACAATACTTACCTAATAGTATGCCAATTATCAGAAAAACAGCTAACCTAAAAAAAGGATATTTGTGCAACATTGAAAACAGGTTTTTTGAGCAAAACAAAAACGCTTAACTTATTCGTCAAGCGTTACAAAGATATAGAATAAAAAATATCTGACAAAAATTGTCTTATTCACACAAAAATGCCTTTCCTTGCTTAAAATCAAAAAGAGACTGCTCATCACAGTCTCTTTAATCCTTGTATGGTCTCTTTGGGCGACTTTGCGCCAAAGACAAAACTTCCGGCAACTAAAACATCTGCTCCTGCATCTATCAGTCGTTTACCCGTCTCATAGTTCACCCCTCCATCAATCTCAATTAATGCAGATGAGTGTTTTCTATTAATCAACTCCTTCAGTCGCACAACTTTATCAATCGTATTTTCGATAAAGGTCTGACCTCCAAAGCCTGGATTGACCGACATCAACATCACAACATCAACGTCCCCGACAATCTCCTCCAACACAGACACGGGTGTATGCGGATTCAGAGTTACTCCTGCCTTAATGCCTAAAGACTTGATTTTCTGTATGCTTCTGTGCAAATGTGTACACGCCTCATAATGCACATTAATAATATCCGCTCCTGCCTTGTAGAATGGTTCTACAAAATTATCTGGATTGACAATCATCAAATGCACATCTAACGGTTTCTTGGAGTATTTCTTAATTGCTTGAACAACTGGAATTCCAAACGATATATTCGGAACAAACACTCCATCCATTATGTCCAAATGAAACCAATCGGCTTCACTCTCATTAATCATCTCGACATCTCTCTGCAGATTGGCAAAATCGGCAGAAAGCATCGATGGCGCTATTATCTGATTCATCGCTTATTTTCCCTGCGCAGCCTTTCTTGCTTCTCTCTTCTTCTTCAACTCAAGTTGCTTCATATAAGCCTCGCTGTTATCACGAGCGATAGTCTTAATTACATGAATAACATCAGCATTAGGATCATATTTCTCCACATAGATAGTGTACTCATATCCCTGCTCATAATAGAAATTATCAAATTCGCCACAGAAATTAACCCATTCTACCTTGTCTTTTCGAGAGTATCCTGGTCTAATCTTATAACAACGCTGAGATCCATCTACGATTCTCTCTGGCGAAACCTTCATATATTCCGCAGAAAATGATAACGCAGGGAAGATAAAGACACCCAACAATGCCGCAATTATAATTTTCTTCATATTCTTTATTTTTAAAAAGTTCTACCTCACAAAGATAACTTTTTTTTACATTTCAACAACATTCTGCATTTTTTATGCTTCGCCCGACCCCTTTAATGTAAAAGGGAATGGGGAATTAAATGCTTCTGCCTTATTAGTCTCGTCTAATTGCTCTTCAAACTTTTCTATATTGTCTGCCAAAGCCCGTAATAAACGTTTTGCATGCTCTGGGGTTAAAATTATACGCGACTTAACCTTCGCTTTCGGAGAGTTTGGCATAATACGCAAAAAATCCAATATAAACTCTGTTGATGAATGTGAGATTACTGCCATATTTGAGTAAATGCCCTCCGCAACCTCATCGGGCAATTCCACGCTGATTTGCTTTTTCTCTATCTTGTTATCGTCTGCCATGTCTTTTGTTTTTACTTGTTCATTTTAAATGACAAAGGAAACCGACTCTCACCGATTTCCTTTGTCTATGTCTACTAATTTCTATTACTCTTCTGGAGTATTTACATCTTCAGATGGACTAACGACATCATCCTCTTCTACCATAGCATGCGCTTCTGCTTCACGCTCTCTCGCACGCTCCAAGCCTTCCATCGTCTCACGCGACCCAACAATCAGCTTATCAAACTCGCGCTGTCCTGTACCTGCTGGAATCAAGTGTCCACAAATCACGTTTTCCTTCATTCCATTCAGATTATCGACTTTTCCACGAATAGCGGCATCTGTCAACACCTTCGTAGTCTCTTGGAATGATGCGGCCGACATAAAACTGCTTGTCTGTAATGCTGCACGCGTGATTCCTTGAAGCACCTGAGAAGAAACAGCTGGAATAGCATCTCTGGTCTCAACAAGTTTTTTGTCTTTTCTCTTCAAAGCGCTATTCTCATCACGAAGCTTTCTTGCTGTAACAATCTGTCCTGCCTGCATCGTTTCTGAGTCTCCCGGATCAACAACAACCTTTTTGCCAAAGATTCTGTCATTCTCCTCCATAAAGTCAAGCTTGTCTACTATATCCTTCTCTAAGAAACGAGTATCTCCAGCATCTTGAATCTCAACCTTACGCATCATCTGTCGTACAATTACCTCAAAGTGCTTATCGTTAATCTTCACACCTTGCAAACGGTAAACGTCTTGAACCTCATTCACGATATACTCTTGTACAGCAGTTGGACCCATAATCGCAAGAATATCGGACGGAGTAATCGCACCATCAGAAAGTGGCGTACCCGCACGTACATAATCGTTCTCTTGTACCAAAATCTGCCTTGACAATGGAACCAAATATTTCTTTACGTCTCCTGTCTTCGAGGTTACTGTGATCTCTCTATTACCACGTTTGATTTTGCCTAACGTAATTTCACCATCGATTTCAGAAACAACAGCAGGATTTGATGGATTACGAGCCTCAAACAACTCGGTTACACGAGGAAGACCTCCCGTAATATCACCTGCACTACCTACTGCACGTGGAATCTTAATCAGCAACGTTCCTGGCTTAACGTCTTGACCATCGTCTACTGTAACGTGAGCTCCCACAGGCAAACTATATGTCTTCAAGACATCACCTGCCACATTGACAATATGCGCCTCAGGCACCTTCGTCTTATCCTTAGACTCAATGATGATCTTTTCCTTCAAACCAGTCGTTTCATCCGACTCAGTCTTGTATGTGACATTCTCAATTACATTCTCGAACTTAATCTTACCTGCATACTCAATCACGATGACAGCGTTGAATGGGTCCCATTCACAAATACGGTCGCCCTTTTTAACCATCGCTCCATTCTTAACGAACAACTTAGCACCGTAAGGAATATTGGCGTTAGTAAGCGCTATTTTCGTATTTGGATCTATAATCTTCAACTCAGCTAATCGACCTACTACGATGTCTATTGGATTTCCGTTTTCATCTTCAGCATCCAAAGTACGAAGTTCTTCAATCTCAACGATACCATCATAGTGTGATGTGATTCCAGAGTTTGCGGCGATATTTCCCGCAACACCTCCAACGTGGAACGTACGCAACGTCAACTGTGTTCCTGGCTCTCCAATTGACTGTGCAGCGATAACTCCAACAGCTTCTCCTTTTTGAACCAACATACCTGTTGCCAAGTTACGTCCGTAACACTTAGCACATACGCCCTTCTTTGACTCACATGTCAAAACAGAGCGGATTTCAACGCTCTCTATTGGCGATTCTTGAATCTTTTGTGCTGCATCCTCACGAATCTCTTCTCCTGAGTGAACTATAATCTCTCCCGTCAATGGGTGAATAACATCGTGGACAGACACACGTCCTAAAATTCTCTCATACAAAGAAGCCACAACCTCATCGTTATTCTTCAACTCTGTACAAACTAATCCACGAAGCGTTCCACAATCCTCCTCATTAATGATGACATCGTGTGATACATCAACCAAACGACGTGTCAAATATCCTGCATCGGCTGTCTTCAACGCAGTATCAGCCAAACCTTTACGAGCACCGTGTGTAGAAATGAAGTACTCCAACACTGACAAGCCTTCCTTGAAGTTTGACAAGATTGGGTTCTCAATAATCTGACCTCCTTCTGCTCCAGACTTCTGTGGTTTCGCCATCAATCCACGCATACCAGACAACTGACGAATCTGCTCCTTAGATCCACGGGCTCCAGAATCCAACATCATATATACTGAGTTAAATCCTTGGTCGTCGGCAGAAATGGTCTTCATCAAAATATTCGCCAAGTCTGCATTGACATGCGTCCAAATATCAATAATCTGGTTGTAACGCTCGTTGTTGGTAATGAATCCCATATTATAGTTATTCAACACCTCCTCAACTTCTGCGTATCCTTTATTGACCAATTCTTCTTTTTCCTTAGGAATAATAACATTTTCCAAATTAAATGACAAACATCCTTTGAATGCCATGTAGTATCCTAAGTTCTTAATCTTATCAAGGAAGTCCGCAGTACGTGCTACTCCACACACTTTGATTACATTACTAATGATTTCACGGAGTGATTTTTTCGTAATCAACGTGTTCACATAGCCGACCTCCTGAGGCACACATTCGTTGAAAATCAAGCGACCTACCGTTGTCTCGGTCATCGTATCAACCAACTCGCCTTTATCATTCAAGTCTTTTACAATCACCTTGATAGGTGCATGCAGATCAACTTTATTCTCATTGTATGCAATCTGCGCTTCCTCGTTTCCATAGAAAACAAGTCCCTCTCCTTTTGCACCCTTTCTTGGTTTTGTGATGTAATACAACCCAAGAACCATATCCTGAGATGGTACAGTGATTGGCGATCCATTGGCTGGATTCAAGATATTGTGAGATGCCAACATCAACATTTGTGCCTCCAAAACTGCCTCATTTCCTAATGGCAAGTGCACCGCCATCTGGTCTCCATCAAAGTCCGCATTGAACGCCGTACACGCTAATGGGTGCAACTGGATAGCCTTTCCCTCAATCATTCGAGGTTGGAACGCTTGAATACCCAAACGGTGCAATGTAGGAGCACGGTTCAACAACACGGGGTGTCCCTTCATCACATATTCCAGAATATCCCAAACAACAGGATCTTTTCTGTCTACAATTTTCTTAGCAGACTTTACCGTCTTTACAATACCTCGTTCAATCAACTTACGTATTACGAACGGCTTGTAAAGCTCTGCAGCCATATACTTTGGCAAACCACACTCGTGCATGTGCAGCTCTGGTCCGACAACGATTACGGAACGTGCTGAGTAATCGACACGTTTACCAAGCAAGTTCTGACGGAAACGTCCTTGCTTTCCTTTCAATGAGTCTGACAAAGATTTCAACGGACGGTTCGCATCCGTCTTAACGGCAGTCGACTTTCTCGTATTATCAAAGAGAGAATCAACAGCCTCCTGCAACATACGCTTTTCATTACGCAAGATGACATCAGGAGCTTTTATCTCAATCAATCTCTTCAAACGGTTATTACGTATGATAACACGACGATATAAATCATTCAAATCAGATGTCGCAAAACGACCTCCATCCAATGGCACTAATGGACGTAATTCCGGTGGAATTACTGGGACAATCTTAACAATCATCCACTCTGGTTTGTTTCTTCCATTAGACGCACGGAACGCTTCTACAACCTGCAAACGCTTCAAAGCTTCTGTCTTACGTTGCTGTGAAGATTCCAACCCTGCACGGTTTCTCAACTCGTATGAAAGGGAATCCAAATCAACACGTTGCAACATATCGTAGATTGCCTCAGCTCCCATCTTAGCGATGAACTTGTTTGGATCTGAATCATCCAACAACTGATTCTCCTTCGGCAAAGAGTTGAGGATCTCCACATACTCTTCCTCGGTCAAAAGGTCTTGCGCAGCAACACCATCTGCCTCCTTAATACCAGGTTGGATAACAACGAACTTCTCATAGTAAATTACAGAGTCCAATTTCTTGGTTGGCATTCCAAGCAAATATCCTATTTTATTAGGTAAAGAACGGAAATACCAAATATGAGCTACTGGGACAACTAACTGAATGTGCCCCATACGCTCACGACGTACCTTCTTTTCAGTAACCTCTACGCCACAACGATCACAGACAATTCCTTTGTAACGAATTCTCTTGTACTTTCCACAATTACACTCATAATCCTTTGAAGGACCGAAAATGCGCTCGCAGAACAAACCGTCACGTTCTGGCTTATATGTTCTATAGTTGATGGTCTCTGGCTTCAAGACTTCACCGCTCGACATCTCCAGAATTTCTTCTGGAGATGCGATGCCGATGGATATCTTCGTGAAAGCATTCTTTACTTTATTATCGTTTCTAAAACCCATTTTTGTACTTAATAAAAATGAACATTATTCGAGTTTAACACTTAAACCTAAACCTCTCAACTCGTGTAACAACACGTTCAATGATTCAGGAATACCAGCAGGCGGCATTGGGTCGCCTTTCACGATAGCCTCGTATGATTTCGCACGACCCATCACATCATCTGACTTTATTGTCAAAATTTCTTGAAGCACATGCGACGCACCGAACGCCTCTAACGCCCAAACCTCCATCTCTCCGAAACGCTGTCCTCCAAACTGAGCCTTACCTCCTAACGGTTGTTGCGTAATCAAAGAATATGGTCCAATCGAACGAGCATGCATCTTATCATCAACCATATGACCCAACTTCAACATATAAATCACTCCGACTGTCGCTGGTTGGTCAAAACGCTCTCCTGTTCCTCCATCATACAAATATGTCTTTCCATATCTTGGAAGTCCTGCCTTGTCTGTCCAGGTGTTCAAGTCGTCCAATGTCGCACCGTCAAAGATTGGTGTGGCGAACTTAACACCCAATTTCAAGCCTGCATGTCCTAAGACAGTCTCAAAAATCTGACCTAAGTTCATACGAGAAGGCACGCCCAACGGGTTCAACACAATGTCAACAGGCGTTCCATCCTCCAAGAATGGCATATCTTCCTGACGAACGATACGTGATACGATACCCTTGTTTCCGTGACGTCCTGCCATCTTATCACCAACACGAATCTTACGCTTCTTGGCAATGTAAACTTTTACCAACTGAACAATGCCAGAAGGAAGCTCATCTCCAATCGTGATATTGAACTTCTTTCTCTTCATTTCCGCATCGTACTCCTTGTACTTACGCATATAATTCATAATCAAATCATGAATCATATCATTCTTATGAGCATCGCTCGTCCACTTGGTAAGTTGAATCTCCTGATAGTTGATATCTTCCAACACCTTCTTTGTGAACTTAGCGCCCTTGGCGATAACATCTGCACCCAAATAGTCTTTAACGCCCTGAGACGTTTTACCATTAGTCAAGACCATCAACTTGTCAACCAAGATGCTCTTCAACTCCATTGCCTTAGCATCAAACTCTTCGTCAACGGCTGTCAACTTCTCTTTGTCCGCCAATCGAGTCTTTCTCGTCTTCAAAGCCTTGGAGAATAAACGCTTCTTGATAACGACTCCATGAAGCGACGGATTCGCTTTCAACGACGCATCTTTCACATCTCCTGCCTTATCGCCGAAGATGGCACGCAACAATTTCTCTTCTGGAGATGGATCAGACTCTCCCTTCGGAGTAATCTTTCCAATCATAATATCACCTGGGTCAACGGAAGCACCTACACGGATAATTCCATTTTCGTCCAAGTTTCTCGTCGCATCTTCACTCACATTTGGAATATCAGAAGTCAACTCTTCCATTCCTCGCTTCGTCTCACGAACCTCCAACTGATATTCGTCAACATGCACTGAAGTGAAAATATCATACTTACATACTTTTTCGTTGATTACAATCGCATCCTCATAGTTGTAACCTTTCCAAGGCATGAACGCCACCAAAAGGTTCTTTCCAATTGCCAACTCACCGTCCTGCGTTGAATAACCTTCCGTCATGATCTGACCCTTCGTCACTCTCTGTCCACATTCCACAATCGGACGAAGGTCAATCGTAGTACTTTGGTTCGTCTTCCTAAACTTAGGCAATGCATACTCTTTCACCGAAGAATCAAAGTTGACAAACTCTTCATCTTCTGTCCTGTCATATCTTACTTTGATTACACTTGCATCAACAAACTCTACTACACCATCACCTTCAGCAGCAACTTGCGTACGAGAATCTCTCGCAACCTGACGCTCAATACCAGTTCCAACAATAGGAGACTCAGTACGAAGCAATGGAACTGCCTGACGCATCATGTTAGATCCCATCAACGCACGGTTCGCATCATCATGCTCCAAGAATGGAATCAGACATGCCGCGATTGATGCAATCTGCTGAGGGGCAACATCCATCAGATCAAGACGCGCAGGCTCCACAACAGGGAAATCAGCCTCATCACGAGCCTTTACCTTATCAATAAGGAAGTTTCCTTCCTCATCCAAAGGCGCATTGCCCTGCGCAATCACCTTGCCCTCTTCTTCTTCCGCCGTGAAATACTTGATACCATTCTCAGAAACATCAACCTTACCATTATTCACAATACGGTATGGTGTCTCAATGAATCCGAGATCATTAATCTTAGCAAATACACAAAGAGAAGAAATCAAACCAATGTTCGGACCTTCAGGTGTCTCAATAGGACAAAGACGTCCGTAGTGGGTATAGTGAACATCGCGAACCTCAAATCCTGCTCTATCACGCGACAAACCACCAGGACCCAAGGCTGACAAACGACGTTTATGCGTAATCTCCGCTAATGGATTGGTCTGATCCATAAACTGAGACAAAGCATTCGTTCCAAAGAATGAATTGATTACAGAAGAGATTGTTTTCGCATTAATCAACTCAGTCGGAGAGAACACCTCGTTATCTCGTATGTTCATCCTCTCTCGAATCGTACGCGCCATACGGGCAAGACCAACACCAAATTGGTTATATAACTGCTCGCCAACTGTACGAACACGACGATTGCTCAAGTGGTCAATATCATCAACATCCGCCTTCGAATTGATTAGCTCAATCAGATACTTGATAATCTCAATGATATCCTCTTTCGTTAAAACACGTACGCTCATATCGGTCGTAAGATTCAACTTTTTGTTGATTCTATAACGTCCGACATCCGCAAGGTCATAACGTTTGTCAGAGAAGAATAAGTTCGTTATTACTTCACGAGCCGCTGCCTCATCAGCAGGCTCTGCGCTACGCATCTGACGATATATATAGTAAACTGCCTCCTTCTCAGAGTTCGTAGGATCTTTCTGCAAAGTATTATAGATGATACTATAATCGGAAAGATTTGGATCTTCCTTATGAAGAAGGATAGTCTGCACACCCGAATCCAAAATTTCTTGAACATTGTCCTTGTCAAGAACTGTCTCACGGTCAATAACAACCTCGTTTCTTTCGATAGAAACGACCTCTCCAGTATCCTCATCGACAAAATCCTCTACCCAAGCCTTCAAGACACGAGCAGCCAATCTTCGTCCTTCGACCTTCTTCAAACCTGCCTTAGAGACTTTCACCTCTTCACACAGACCAAAAATTTCAAGGATGTCCTTATCACTTTCAAATCCGATAGCTCGCAACAACGTAGTTACCGGTAATTTCTTTTTACGGTCGATGTATGCATACATCACATTATTAATGTCTGTAGCAAACTCGATCCATGATCCTTTAAACGGAATGATACGAGCAGAATATAGTTTTGTTCCATTCGCATGCATACTCTGACCGAAGAAAACGCCAGGAGACCTATGCAACTGAGACACAATAACACGCTCCGCACCATTTATGACAAATGTTCCCTTTTCAGTCATATATGGGATAGTACCCAAATATACATCTTGGATAATTGTCTCAAAATCCTCATGGTCAGGATCCGTACAATACAGTTTTAATTTAGCCTTTAGAGGAACGCTATACGTTAAACCGCGCTCAATACACTCGTCTATCGAATATTTAGACGGATCTATGTAATAGTCTAAAAATTCAAGAACAAAATTGTTTCGTGTGTCCGCAATCGGGAAATTCTCGGAGAACACTTTGAACATGCCATCATTCTTACGTTGTTCTGGTGGCGTATCAATTTGGAAAAAATCTCTAAAAGACTTTAATTGCACTTCAAGAAAATCTGGATATTCCATTTGATTCTTGACAGTTGCAAATGTTACTCTTTGATTTTTGTTAATAGAAGACATTATCTAAGAATAATTTATGAACTTAAAAGGAATAATAGACACAAAAAAGTTTAGAACCTATTTCTAGGTTCTAAACCAAAGTTTCTGAACAAGTCAGAACTGTAATTACTATTTAAGTTCAACTTCTGCTCCAGCATCCTCAAGTTGCTTCTTCAAATCCTCAGCAGTTGCCTTGTCTGCACCTTCCTTGATTGTGTTAGGCGCACCATCTACCAAGTCCTTTGCCTCTTTCAATCCGAGACCAGTCAACTCTTTTACCAACTTTACGATAGCAAGTTTGCTAGCACCAGCCGACTTCAATACTACATCGAAAGAAGTCTTCTCCTCTGCTGCTGCTGCTGCAGGTCCTGCTGCTACTGCAACTGCAACTGCAGCTGGCTCGATGCCGTACTCGTTCTTCAAAATTTCAGCAAGTTCATTAACTTCTTTAACAGTCAAGTTAACTAATTGTTCTGCAAAAGCTTTCAAATCTGCCATTTTATTTATGCTTTAATGTTATTATTCTTTAAAATTATTCGTTATTTGATGAAGTCTCTTCTCTATCCTGAAGAGCCTTGATGATATTTCTGATAGGAGATTGCAACAAAGCAATAACGTCGCCAATGAGCTCGTTCTTGCTCTTGAGGCTTACCAAAGCATCTAATTGATCTGCTCCGTAGAACTCTTCTTCAACGTAAGCGGCTTTCAATGTTGGCTTTCCTACTTTGTTACCCTTGCTAAACTCTTTGATAAGTCTTGCAGGTGCATTTCCCGTATTAGATAACATCAGAGCGGTTGGACCTTCAAGAGCTGAATACAATGCTGAGTAATCACCCTCTTTTCTCTCAAGGGCCTTTTTCAACAAAGTGTTCTTGACAACAACCAACTTAATATCTTGCTTGAAACATGCACGTCTGATATCGCTCGTCAAATCAGCGGTCAAACCGGCTGCATCAGCAATGTAGAAATGCGAATAATTATTCAAGTTTTCGAGTACCTGACTAATTACAATGTCTTTATCTTCCTTTTTCATGCTTCTAAATATTAAATTAATCTAATGATTTAGGGTCGATTTTAATACCCGGACTCATTGTACTTGAAAGATAAATACTCTTAACATAATCACCTTTGGCAGTAGCAGGCTTCAACTTAATCAAAGTGTCGATAAAAGTTTTAGCATTTTCAAAGATTGCTTCTGGAGCGAAAGAAACCTTTCCTACAGACGCATGAACTATACCAAACTTATCTACTTTAAAGTCAATTTTACCTTGCTTTACTTCGCGAACAGCCTTGCCCACTTCATTGGTAACTGTTCCACTCTTAGGATTTGGCATCAAACCACGAGGTCCTAACACACGTCCTAAAGCACCGATTTTACCCATGATTGACGGCATTGTGATGATAACATCAACATCTGTCCAACCACCTTTAATCTTATCGATATACTCG
>CAVKBM010000053.1:0-12421 GCA_963654355.1 Bacteroidaceae bacterium
ATATGGAGCATAACAGAGAGTTGAACAGGGTAAACACCCCCACTCACCCCGTAATTTTCATGAAGCCAGAAACGGCTTTGGTGAGAGACAACAAACCGTTCTTTCTGCCTTCATTCTCTAACCAGATTGAGTACGAAACAGAAATCGTGCTTCGCATTTCTAAAATGGGTAAAAACATTTCCGAAAAGTTCGCCGACCGCTATTTTGACGCTGTCGGATTGGGAATTGACTTCACTGCTCGCGATCTTCAAAATGAGTTTAAACAGAAAGGTATTCCGTGGGAAATTTGTAAAGCGTTCGACAACTCGGCTCCCATCAGCCAATTTATTCAGAAGGAGGAACTTGACATAGCCAACTTGAATTTTTCACTGAATCTGAACGAGCAAACGGTTCAAAGAGGAAACACCGCAGATATGATTTTCAAACCCAACCAGATCATCGCCTATATAAGCCAGTTTTTCACATTAAAAACAGGAGACCTTATTTTCACAGGTACACCTGTCGGTGTGGGTACGGTGAAGATAGGCGACCATTTAGAAGGTTTTATCGAAAATAATAAAATGTTAGACTTCCACGTTTGCTAAATGGCAGATGAAGATTTTGGTGCATATATTAAGGTATAGTATGAAAAATCCTATTGTACGAATATATTTCTTTCTTTTGCTGGTCTTGCTTTCATTCGGAACGAAGACGCAAGCTGGCACGTTTGAGTTTACGACTAATTCCGTGTTGGCACAAGGTAATTGGGTAAAAATCTCCGTTGCTGAGAGTGGAATTTGCAAGCTAACTTATACGCAACTTTCCAATATGGGATTCAATAATCCTGCGGAGATTCGTGTTTTCGGATATGGAGGCGCAGTACTGAACGAACACTTCTCCAACTCACACATAGATGATTTGCAAGAGGTACCTCTTTACGCAGGAACTGACTACTACCTTTTTTACGCACAAGGACCCATTAAATGGAGTGACAACCATATTTCATCTACCATTCCATACAACTTCACCACCAATATTTATTCCGATTACGGTTATTATTTCGTAACCGATGGTGCAGGCGAGAAAAAAAGAATTGTTGAAAGAGAAGAGACTGCAATAGACAGTCTTTCCTATGTAGATATTCGCAACTATATTGACCGATACAAATATAAAAAAGATGATTTCAATTATCTTGCATCTGGAAAATCCTGGTTTGGAGACAAAATTGCGAACGGGAAAACCTCAAATTACACGTTTGGTTTCAATGACGTAGACACCTCGAAACAAGCAACTATTTTCGTCAAGTTAGCAGGTTATTCCACGAACAGCTCCAACTCTACGGTAACATTGACAAACGGGGACAGCGTCTTCAATAAAACAATTTCGTACGCGTTGTGCAACAATTACGTCAGAGCGAGAGTTGGAAGTGCGCGGTTTACATTTAAACCTACCAATTCCTATTTCAACATAAAAGCGAAATTCAACGGAAACTTCAACACAGACAATGCATCAACAGAAAGGATTGTGGCATGTGTCTACCGTCCCTTGCAAATGGATGGAGGAACGACATTTTTCAGAAACTACGAGGCTTGCGGAACAAATTTTAATGCACGTTTCGTGATGAAGAACTGCAACGCTAATGTGCAAATATGGGATTTAAGCGATTATACCAATCCACAACGTGTCAATACTACTTTTGCAGGGGATTCAATCGTATTCACAGACCATAAAGAAGGAGTCTCAAGGGAATTTGTCGCAGTTAACGTGCAATCGCCAGAATTTATTGACGCCACCGTCATAGGCAATGTGTCCAACCAAAATTTGCATGGTGAACAACCAGTAGATCTCGTCATCGTGACACACCCAGACTTCATCGATGGGGCGAAAACCATAGCTAGTCTCCACGAAAGTTACGATGAGATGAACACGCTCATTGTAACGCCAGAGCAGATTTACAACGAGTTTTCTTCTGGAACTCCCGATGCTACCGCATTTCGCTGGTTTTTCAAAAAATTGTATGAAGATAACAATCAGGAGAGCTTCTTCGTCCTGCTCTTGGGAGATGGATGCTACGACAACCGAGGTCGTCAAAACTCGTCAACCACTAAAATAAACAACTACATCATCACGTACCAAGGAGGTAGCGAAACCGACGAAACAGCATCTTATGTTACGGATGACTATTTCGGGTTCTTAGATGACGACGCATTAGAAAGAGGCTACGCCAATGCAACGCAACGCATTTCAATCGGTAGGATTCCATGCTCAACGTCATCCGAATTGGACGGCTACATAAACAAAATGCAGACACACCTTGAAAATAAGAACTACGGAAAGTGGAAGAACAAAGTCATTCTTTTAGCAGATGATAACGAACTATCCTCTTCCTACCACAGATTCGAACAATATTCTGACAACCTTGCCACCAAAGTAAAGTTGTATAACAACGCAATGGAGGTGAAGAAAATTTACCTTGATGCCTATACTCGAACTTCTGGATCCAACGGGAATCGATTCTACGAAGTGGAAAGCTTATTAGACGAAGAAATAGGCAACGGCGTTATGATTTTCAACTATGTGGGACATAGTAGTAAAATCGGATTTTCGGCAGAACACGTCTTCACACAAGCTAAAGCAAAATCTATCTACAATACGAACTGCGGATTTTGGTTTACTGCAAGTTGTAATTTCGCACAATTCGACGACATAGATATTTCAGGGGGTGAGGATCTTATTTTGAATCCGAACGGAGGAGCTATTGGACTTGTCAGCGCGGCAAGAACCGTGTTTGACAACAAAAACGACAATCTCAACCAAAATTTCTTCATACATCTTTTTGACAGAGAAAAAGAAACAGGAATGCCACCACGAATTGGAGATGTCATACGTTTGGCAAAGCAGACTCTTAAAAATGACTCTAACAAATTGTCATTTACGATGTTAGGAGACCCCGCTTTGCGTTTGCACTATCCCAACAATACTGTTTGGACAGACTCCCTCGTGGAAATAGGAGGAGAAAAGACGGACTCCATCAAGGCACTTTCAGAAATTCAAGTTTACGGACATATTGCGCAGGCAGACTCTACCCTCTTAGATGGTTTCAATGGCACACTATATATCACGCTGTATGACAAGGAGATGAGTCTCTACACAAAGGCCAACATTTACAGCTCGGAAGAAGACATCATCAGATACAGACGTGAATACAAAGACCGCCCGAACATACTGTTCTCTGGTCTAACGGAAGTAGTAAATGGCAAATTCAATTTCTGCTTCAAAGTGCCGAAAGACATCAACTACAACTATGGATCAGGCAGATTAGCCTACTACGCCTACGACGAGGAAAACTCACACGAGGCGCAAGGATACTACGAAAAATTCATAGTGGGCGGTACGAGCGACAACGAAAATTACGAAGAAGACGGACCTGAGGTTACCCTCTACATCAATTCAACCAGTTTTAAATCTGGAGACAGAGTGAATGCTTCACCCGTATTCTATGCAATAGTATCAGACGAAAACGGAATCAACACATCTGGCGCTGGTATTGGTCATGACATCACGCTCACGCTCAACGATTCAAAGACCCCAATCACACTCAATAATTACTTCACCTATAGTAAAAACAGCTACAAGAGCGGAATCGTACAATACCAACTAACGAACTTGGAAGAAGGCTCCTATACGCTCACCTTTAAAGTATGGGACTTGCTGAACAATTCAACCACCCAAAGCATATCCTTCAAAGTAGACAAAGACGCAGAAATTGAAATTGAGGACTATATCGTCTACCCTAACCCTGCTAAGGAGACTATCACAATGCAAGTGATACACGACCGTCCGCAGACACTTCAATCGTTCCGATTCTTACTCTACGACTTTGCAGGAACGCTCCTCTATAGGTCGGAAGACATAACTACGAAAGTAGATGGGACGCTCACCCTGACATGGGATTTAACACTGAGCAACGGTCGAAGGATAAATCCAGGTTGTTACGTTGGAAGAATAGAAGTAAAAGGAGAAGATGGTGATTTTATCGGCAAATCGAAAAAAATAATTGTTTTACCACAATAAAAAGGGCTAAATATAGTTTTGATTTATGTAAATTTGCAACCGCTCTTATTTAGTCAGAAATTTTTTAAGGGCGAGAAGGAAAGATAATAAGTTTAGTGATGAGAAAAAATAAAATCAACGCATTGTTAGTTGCAGCATTGTTGTCTGCCTCGGTAAGCAATTTGTTCGCTGCAGGAGCGTCAACGATTACGGACCAATCAGGAGCAAACTACAATCCACTTCAGACAGCAATTCCATCTTTGTCAATCGCACCAGATGCCAAAGGAGGCGGTATGGGAGATGTGGGTGCGGCGACTGCGCCAGACTGTAATTCACAGCACTGGAATCCGTCTAAGTATGCACTTTCTGAAAGTCGCGGTGGTGTTGCCATCTCCTATACTCCATGGTTAAGAAAAATCGTTGATGACATTGACATGGTCTACCTTGCAGGTTACTACAAACCAACCGATCGTACTGCCGTAGCAGCATCATTCCGCTACTTCAGCATGGGTTCAATCACATTAACAGGAATGCCAGATGCAAGCGGTAACCCAACAGACAACGGAACAGCAAAACCCTACGAGATGGCAATTGACGCCAGTTTTTCCATGAAACTCTCAGAGTATTGGTCGGGCGGTGTCGCTCTTCGTTTCATCTTCTCAGACCTTTTCAATGGAGTCAGCGATGAGGAGGACTACTCTAAAGCCAAGGCATTCGGAGCAGACATTTCATTCGCCTACAGAAAGCCAATTATGCTTGGTGTACACAGTGCGACAGCAGGTTTTGGTGTGGCTATCACCAACATTGGAAACAAAGTGTCATATGATAATGGTACAACATATCAATACATTCCTACCAATTTTCGTATCGGAGGTAATTTTGAGTATGATTTTGACGACTACAACCGATTAGGAATTGCATTAGACATCAATAAATTGTTAGTACCAACTCCTTACGGAGATATTTCTCAATACAGCGATTCAACAGAATACCTAAACGCAAAAGACAAGTACAATGACGGAAGTTCAATTGGTGGAATCTTTCGATCTTTGGGCGACGCACCTGGTGGGTTCAAAGAAGAATTGAAGGAGTTCAATTTCTCTGTAGGCTTAGAATATTCGTATGCGCGTAAATTCATGGTTCGTGGAGGTTACTACAACGAAAACGCAGCAAAAGGAAATAGAAAATATTTCTCGGTAGGAGCTGGATTTCACCTGATGATTTTCGAGTTGAACGCTGCCTACTTGATTTCTGTAGCACAGACAAATCCATTGGATAGAACACTCCGGTTCACTTTAGGATTCGACTTAGGAGGTATCAAGTCTGTCTTCGGTTCAAACGACGAGAACGTAGAAGAGGAGTAATCCCAATAGAACTAAAACGGACAAAAAAATGGACATTCGAGTAGGACAAGGATACGACGTTCATCAGCTTGCCGAAAATAGAGAACTTTGGTTGGGGGGAATTAAGATTCCGTACATCAAAGGCTTGTTAGGTCATTCTGATGCAGACGTACTGATACACTCCATTTGCGACGCACTCTTAGGTGCGGCGCATTTGGGCGATATAGGCTATCACTTTCCTGACAATTCAGACGAGTTCAAGAATATCGACAGCAAAATATTGTTGAAGAAATCCGTTGAGTTGATAACCGAAAAAGGGTATCATGTTGGCAATGTTGACGCTGTGGTGATGGCTCAAAAGCCAAAACTCAGACCATACGTTCAAGAGATAGAGAAGTGCTTAGCACAAGTTATTGGAATAGATGAAGACAGAGTCAGCGTCAAGGCGACAACAACCGAGAAGTTAGGATTTGTAGGAAGAGAGGAAGGAATAGCTGCGACGGCTACTGTTCTCATAATGAAAGATTAAACCATAACAGAAGAAAAAAACACCGTTGCACCCTATGCTTACAATGTTCATAAAAGGATTACTCATCGGGATTGTGGTTTCCGCCCCCGTTGGACCAATCGGTATTTTATGTATTCAGAGGACATTGAGTGGAGGTAAAAAAGCAGGAATAGCAACCGCATTGGGTGCATCTTCGTCCGATTTGTTATACGCACTCATTGCTGTGTTCAGTATGTCTATCGTAGTTGATTTCATAGAGGCGCACCAATCCATTTTACAGATTATTGGGACGATAGTCATCTTTGGATTCGGATTACACACCTTCTACGATGACCCACGGCAGAAATTAAAAAAATTTGATGGAAAAAATATGAAAGTAGGTTTTTGGCCATCCTATTTTTCTTCTATGGGTTTGACAATCACCAATCCTTTAGTAATATTTCTGTTTATCTTTTTGTTTGCAAAATTTCACTATGTTGGAGATGGAATCACTTTCGGTAAAAGTATGCTGAGCGTAGCCTTCATAATGATTGGAGCCGCTTTTTGGTGGACCTTGATGATTTATGCGATTGACCAATTCAGAACAAGATTTTTCAATGTCAGACAACTATACATTGTCAACAAAGTAGCAGGGGTACTTTTGATGATTATCGCACCCATCAGCCTAATCATCTTCTATACAGGGGCATCCCCAATACATTAAGCAGCAAATCTACAAATAGTCAATTCAACTCTATATTGTTGAAGAACGACACGTTATTATAGCGCGAATAGTCCACAAAAAATAAATATATACTACCTTTGCACGAATAAAACTTGAACTTACATAGATGAAGAGAATCCTCACCATACAAGACATATCATGCGTGGGAAAAACCTCACTAACGGTTGCCTTACCCATCATTTCGGCTATGGGTGTCGAAGCATGCATCTTGCCCACAGCAGTGTTGTCCACGCACACCATGTATACAAAGTTCACTTTTCGCGACCTCACATCGGACATCATTCCGATATGCGAAGACTGGAAGAAGAAAAAATTCACCTTTGATGCTATTTACACTGGCTATCTCGGTTCGTTCGAGCAGTTAGAGTTAATGAAGACAGTCATTCGTGAATTTGGTTCAGACAGTTTGATTATCATAGATCCTTGCATGGGAGACGGCGGTCAGTTGTATCAAGGATTCTCAAGAAAATTTCCTGCTGCAATGGCAGAATTATGTGGTTTTGCAGACATCATCACACCAAACATGACCGAAGCTTCTCTTCTATTAGATATTCCATACATAGAAAAAGGATACTCCATAGACTATGTCAAAGACATTTTGGTGAGATTGACTCAAACAGGTGCAAAAAAAGTTATTTTAAAGGGACTCCAATTCACAGAAGTTCAACCTGAGATTGGAGACCAGAAAGACAAATTGGGAATCATAGCCTACGATAAAGAGACGGAAAAGTTCAGCTGTTACTTTCATGAAAAAATGCCCGAAAGTTTCCATGGGACAGGAGACATTTTCGCCAGCGTTTTGACAGGTGCAATGATGCGTGGGAAGACCCTTCAAGAAGCCTATACACTTGCAGGGAACTTTATTGTAGAAGCCATAAAAGCAACTCTCTCGCACGCAGACCACAACATCTACGGAGTTGACTTTGAGACCGTTATTCCATATCTTATTTCAAAAACATCCTAACTTTTTTCACATAAAAAGCAGATTACAATGGAAGAAGCAGAGAATAGGACCGGGATCAAGAATAGAACAGAAAACAATTATGATTTTCCCAAAATGTACAAAGTCGTCTTCTACAATGATGACTTCACAACCTTTGAGTTTGTCATTTTAGTGCTTACCGAAATTTTCCTCAAGAGTACAGAAGAAGCTGAAATGTTAGCCCAAGTAGTAGACAAAGAGGGAGAAGCTATTATCGGGGCATACTCTCTTGATATGGCAAAGACGAAAACAAAGCGTACATTAGAAATGGCGAGGAAGAATGGATTTCCTCTCGTCGTCAAATATATGCAAGAATAAGGAACGAAAAAGAATCACTACATGGAAGAAGAAAAATTTGATTTTGACCCATATGTAACCATCATATTCACCGCTGCACAAGTGATTGCCAGGATTCACGAGAATGAGTACCTGCAGCCTGAACACATCCTTTCTGCGGTATTTTCAAGAGTTGAAAACATACAGGTTTTCAAAGATGTTTTTGATATGAAAAAAGCCAATAAAGAGTTGGAAAATTACATCAATAAAAGCATTGAGAAGATCAAAAGACATCCAATAGAAAAAGAGAACGCCATTGCCACATTCATAGCCAATCTGGCGCAAGACACACCCTATTCGGAACAAACCAATGAAGTAATTGAGATAGCGGAACAACAAGCAAAGTGCGCCAACCAATCCTTTATTGACTTTCCACGACTTATCCACGCCATTTTTCTACTGGAAGACTCGTTCGCCAGCTACATACTACACAAATATCTCACGACAGACTATGGAAATTTTCTGTCTAAACTCATAACTGAATCAAAAAATCAGACAAACAACGCCGCAAATGAAATCTTCAATCTACTGCAAAATGAATCCGAAGATTCGTACGAGGAGTATGACGAAGATAACAAATCATCGTTGGACAAAAGTTGGAAAGAGCAAATTTCATGCATCAGCGATCATCTCAAAGGACACAATCCACTCATAGGAAGAGAGGCTGAATTAGAACGCACCATACAGATACTATGCAGAAAAGACAAAAACAATCCCCTGCATGTCGGTGAACCAGGTGTAGGCAAAACGGCTCTTGTGTATGGTCTTGCAGACCAAATCAACAAAGGAAAAGTGCCTGAAAAACTGAAAGGATTCAAAATTTATGAGATGAACATTGGTGGACTCGTCGCGGGAACACAATACCGCGGAGACTTTGAAAAACGACTGAAAAGCATCTTAGACGCGCTTCAAAACGATGGGAAAGCCATCGTCTACATTGACGAGATACATAATTTAGTCGGTGCTGGAAGAGGAGGAGACGGTTCATTAGACGCTTGTAACATTCTGAAACCCTACTTAGAGGTAGGTACTTTACGCTTTATAGGAAGCACTACCTACGATGAATACAATCGTTACTTTTCAAAAGACAAGGGGCTTGTAAGAAGATTTCAACAAATAGACATCACAGAACCCTCTGTCGACGAAACCATCAGAATAATAAAACAGTTGAAAAGCCGTTATGAGAAGTTCCACCAAGTGAAATATAAGGCAGACGCCATTGAATATGCCGTTCGAGCCAGCGCTGAATTTATCTCAGACCGATTTTTACCAGACAAGGCCATAGACATCATTGATGAGGCTGGAGCATACGCAGAAACCCATAAAGACGAATACACAGACGTTCCAATCATAAACAAAGCAATGATAACCATACTTTTGCAAAAAGTGTGCAAAATCAATGCAGAGGTATTGAAGCAACAAGAGGATAGCACCGTAGTATTACAAAATTTAGAAAAAGACATTCGTGACAATATCTACGGTCAAGACAAAGCCATTAATCAAGTAGTTGAGACTGTACAGATGGCAAAAGCTGGGCTGGCCGACGAGACAAAGCCATTGGCAAATCTGTTGTTTGTTGGTCCGACAGGAGTTGGGAAAACAGAGCTTTGCAAGGTGTTAGCAGACAAGTTAGGCATTCCGCTCGTACGTTTTGACATGAGCGAATTTGCGGAGAAACACACTGTAGCCAAGTTGATTGGATCGCCAGCAGGCTATGTCGGCTATGAAGATGGCGGATTACTCACTGATGCCATCATAAAGACTCCAAACTGCGTACTTTTATTAGACGAGATAGAAAAAGCACATCCAGATATTTTCAATATACTTTTACAGGTGATGGACTATGCCCGACTTACGGACAACAAGGGCAAAAAGGCGGATTTCCGACATGTCATTCTCGTGATGACCTCCAATGCAGGTGCACAATACGCCCACCTCTCCAACATCGGATATGGGGCTTCTGCTGGCACGGGCACGGTGATGCTTTCCCATATCAAAAAAACTTTCAAGCCAGAGTTTATCAATAGACTCACTGAGATCGTTATTTTCAATAATATGGACAAAACGATGGCATCACTTATTTTGCAAAAAAAACTAAAAGTTCTTGAAGCAAAATTGATGAAAAAAAAGGTAAGTTTAACCTTTACAAAGGAAGCCTCAGATTTCCTTTTAGAGAAGGGCTACTCAAAAGAGTATGGAGCCAGAGAAATGGACAGAACCATAAGAACATTGCTTGCCACACCACTCTCAAAAGAGATAATCTTTGGAAGCTTGAAAAAGGGAGGACATGCAAACGTCATTCTTTCTGAGGGTAAATTAACTTTTACAAAGAAAGAGAGAGTAAATATCAAGGAAAAGGAAGAAGCTCTGTGTCAAAAAATTGAATAGCAACCGAATATAAACGTCTAAAATTATTCACAATGAAACAATTATTTACAAGCCTCTTGATGGCGTTTTCCTTGGCTTCTTATGCCTCAGGAAACACCCAGACCATAACGGTCGACAATGTTGAGCGTAGTTTCATCTACTACACACCAACAAGTTATGACAACACGAAAGGTTACAACACACTTATGTTGCTACACCCTATCGGAACATCAGCAAGTGATTTCTCTGCCAACTGCAGACCACAATCAGTCGCAGACGACAACGACTGTATCGTAGTTTTTCCACAAGCCTTGGACGAGCAAGACAATGAAGTGAAAACCGCCATCTCCTCTTTAGAAAGTTATGGCGTTTCCACAAGCGAAATTTCATTTTTGAAGACCCAATATGTCTGGGGTGCAGGAGTCAGACTAAGCGTTGACTACATTATGCCATACGTTCCAACTAATTATCAGAACCTATTACCAATGGTTTTGCCAAACATCTGTAAGCAAGGCTATTTAGAACTTAACAAAAATGTAGATGACGTAAAGTACCTCAATGCCGTACTTGACTATTTAAAAGAAAATGCAGCAGCAGACGGAACATACTACATTGCTGGAGCTTCGATTGGCGGAGCAATGTCCTACAAGTACATCTACAGCGAAGAGAGTCAGGCTGCCAAAGCCGCCATTATCCACGGACTCGTCAGTTTAGGCACAGACACAACAGGCATTGCCCTCAACATTCCATTATGTGTTTTCCACAGCCAAGCAGACTCCATTGCAAAGTATAATGGTGGAGCATTCAATGGTTCTATACCAGAGACCGTTGAAAACATAGCCAACGCTAACGGTTGCAGTCCTGCCGTTGCCGACACCTTAGAGGATTTACAAAATGACAATATGAGGGTAGTACGCAAGACATACGAAAATGCAAACCAAAACACCGTCTATTTCTACATTGTAGACAACGCTTCTCATTTTGATTTCTTAACAGAAGGGAAAAACGACATTGACTACATCACTGAAATGGAGGAGTTCTTCTTCTTTAAGGATAAAACAAACGTTGAGACTGCCGTTAACACAACGAATACAGTTTATCCAAATCCAACAGAGAGCAAACTTTACACAAGCGAAGTCGGAGACTATCAAATCATTGATCTATCAGGAAAAACCGTTCAACAAGGTAGTACCACAGAAGAGTCAGCAATCAACGTATCGAAATTAGGGAAAGGAAGTTACCTACTGAAACAAGAAAAGAACACGACGATATTCTTGAAGAAATAGGAACTATAGAAAGAGGGCGAACATAAATTCGTCCTCTTTCATTTCTTTGAATAACGTTACATTAGAACTCGCAAATTTTCCTATATTTGCAATAAGAAATTTTGAAAAAACAGAAATTCTAAAAAATAGTACTATGCAACTAATTGACAATTTCAATTTTGCCGGAAAGAAGGCAATTGTTCGCGTGGACTTCAACGTTCCATTGAACAAGGAGACAGGAGAAGTTAGTGATGACACTCGTATCCGCGGAGCACTTCCAACAATCAAAAAAATCATCGCTGACGGTGGAGCTGCAATTTTGATGTCTCATATGGGTCGTCCAAAACAAAATCCAGATCCAAAGTTCTCTTTGAAGCAAATCATTCCTGCAATTGAGAAATACTTAGGAAAGATTCAATTTTGCGACGACTGTATGAAAGCAGACGAGCAAGCAAAAAACCTTAAGGCAGGTGAAATTCTTCTTTTAGAGAATCTCCGTTTCTACGCAGAGGAAGAAGGTAAGCCACGTATGGAAAAGGAAGACCCTAAGTACGATGAGGCTAAAAAAGCTCTTAAGGCTGCACAAAAAGATTTCGCTAAGAAACTTGCTTCTTACGCAGACGTATATGTAAACGATGCATTCGGAACCGCACACCGTAAACACGGTTCTACAGCCGTCATCGCTGACTATTTTGACGAGCAGAACAAAATGTTCGGTTTCTTGATCAATAGCGAATTAAAAGCTATGGACAAGGTGTTGAACGAGGCTCAGAAGCCATTCACCGCAATTATGGGTGGTGCCAAGGTATCTGACAAGATTATGATTATTGAGAACTTGCTTGACCGTGTAGACAACCTCATCAT
>CAVKBM010000054.1:0-12390 GCA_963654355.1 Bacteroidaceae bacterium
CAGCGAGATGCAGAGCCGTCTTAGCACATCTGGCTACACTAGTTTCTGGAGCTAAAATTCATATCGTCATGGAGTTGCTGACTATCAAACATACAGACTTCAAAATGAGCATTGAATGCGCCAAATTCAATGTCATTTGGGCGAAAGCTGTGCGTAAACTCGGTGAGGGAAAATTGTTCTCTCGTTATGCATGGACAGAAGGAGTCGTGTCGGTAGAATACAACACCAACGGCGAGCCTCAACAGATACAGAACGGCGAATATGCCCCTGCCATCTTCTTCGACAACACCGACTACCCCATTTGGGTGGAGTTTGCCGAGAACGTGAAAAATGCACAGTTTGGCTCGGAAATACAGGAGGTAAACGACAAGTTTTCGTTTCGACGAGGCATCCTTGCGGGGTTTCTAAACTATGGCAACGAGATTGGCAGAAGCGAGATCAACATCCTCTACACCACCAAAGAAAACGAAAACCACCGTTTCACCTTCTCTTTCGAGGTACTAAGCACGAAACTCGACTATCACGAGCATTGGCGTTGCATCCTCGAAGACATAGAGGCAGAATACCGCATGCTCTCGCTCGACTATCTGCGCCGCACTTTTCACGGCTTCACACCCGACCCCAACGGAGAGACGCAAGAACTCATCTGGTGGAGCGTCTTCGCCAGCGAGCAAGAGAAGTTCGTCAATGCCTGCAAAGGCATCATCGACCGTCCACGCCACCGACTACACGGCTACGAGAGCCACCGTCGCGCCGACCGCCTCACCGTAGTTCCACAAAAAGTGGAGACCGAGCTGTCAGAACACAGAAAAAGAGACAACCACCTCTACCGCATAGAAGAGCAACTACAGACCAACGACACGGTGGAAAACCGTTTTCTGAAGTTCGTCTTGACGCAAATCACAAAGAAATACGAAGAATTAAAGGGAAAGATAGACACTCTCGACTCCATCTCCCAAACAAAGAAAAACGAGATTGCGGAGACCCTCAAAACGCTACGACATCTCGGACGTAATCCTTTCTTCCGCACAGTAGGAAACTTCAAAGGAATGAACCAAGAGAGCCTCGTGTTACAAAAAGCCACAGGCTACAGCCAGATATACCGCACGTGGAATCTGCTTCGTCGGGGCTACTCTCTCTACGATGGATTTTTCCGTCTCCAAACAAAAGACATTGCCACCCTCTACGAGATATGGTGTTTCATTGAGGTGAGCCACATCGTCAAAGAGCAACTGCAAGATGCGGAGATAGACCACCGCAACCGCATGGAACTGAGTGGACTCTTCACTTGGGGGTTGGGCAAGGGTGAGCACTCACGCATCCTCTTCAAGAAAGATGGTGTAGAGCTGGCGGAGCTCGTTTACAACCCCAAAAACACAGATAAAGAGAACGAAAATACAGGAATGGACGGGTTAGTGTCGCCCACCGTACCACAGAAGCCCGACATCGTGCTTCAACTCACCAAAAACGACCTGCGAGAGGGCATGAAGATGACCTACCTCTTCGATGCCAAATATCGCATAGACAGTCGCACAAACGGAGTCGACACCCCACCCGAAGACGCCATCAACCAAATGCACCGCTACCGAGACGCCATCTATTTCAAGGAATACAATGCGGTTCAGAACAGAGAAGCGTTGAAGAAGGAGGTCATCGGCGGCTACATTCTCTTCCCAGGCGACGGAGAAACAGCAGACGTGCAAATATCCAAATTCTACAAGACCATCAGCGAGGTGAACATTGGCGCATTTCCCCTCCGCCCAAAAGACAAGCACAACAGACTGCTCTTAGAGCAGTTCATCGCACAACTCATTGAGGAGAAGAGCCACGAGACCATCGCCCACGTCATACCGCAGAAAGGAGCATTCGTCGAGGTAGGCAACCGCGTCCTCATCGGCTTAGTGGGCGACAACAACAGAGGCAATGCAGCCAAGAGCAAATTCCTTGACGGCACTGCCACCCTCTACTATACAGACAGCCGTTTTCCAACCACCATCGCCCTGCAGAACCTTCATTTCTTCATGCCCTATCTCAAGGAGAAAGGCATCCGAGACGTCTACGAGATCACCCGCATACGCACCATCACAGCCAAAGAAGCCAAGCAATTGGACGCCACCGATGGTGAGAACGACATCCGCCTCGCCTTTGATATCCGCTTTACTCGCCAACAATTTTCTGACTATCAGATGATTAACACAAGCAGAATGGCGAACTACACATTTATCGACACTACGTTTGAGGAGGTGAATAGGTATTCCATTTAGACAAAAATAAAACTTCAACAACACATCTTCCAACAATCACAACATCTACAGAAAAGGAGTCATATAAAAAGGAACACACTTGAGAGTTCCCTCTTTGCGTAAATCTTTTCCATAAATAATATTTCAATTTCCAGATACCGCAATCTCACAAAAAAGCGCAAAAATTTCTCACCTTGCGTGAAATTCTCTAACTTTGCGCAGGAATTTACTGTGTTTTGCCAATCAAGAAACAAGTTTGTTCGCGAATTTTCTAGTAAAATCAAGTACACTTAAGATGGAGTACAATACGAAATTAAAAAGTTTGTCGCTTCCTGAATATGGGAGGAACATTCAAAACATGGTCAACTACTGCATGACAATAGAAGACCGCACCGAAAGAACAGCAGCTGCCTATTCGATCATCAAGGCTATGGAGACGCTCT
Source organism: Bacteroidaceae bacterium (assembly GCA_963654355.1). GTDB lineage: Bacteria > Bacteroidota > Bacteroidia > Bacteroidales > Paludibacteraceae > UBA1181. The sequence continues at coordinate 2,687 of CAVKBM010000054.1, forward strand.
TCCCCCACATACACGAGTTGAGCAACTACAAACAGACTTTGTGGGATCATCTCGCCATCATGTCCAACTTCACGTTGGATGTAGACTATCCTTGCGAAATCATCAAAAAAGATAAATTAAAGGTAAGACCTGGCAAAGTTGAATACTCTTCGCCTAAGCGCATCCATTTCATGCACTACGGGAAGCTAATCCATGGCATGATTGAGAAAGCCTGCGAAATGCCCTACGGAGAAGAACGCGACCTTCTCGAACTGAGAATCGCCAACTATATGAAGCGTAGCTACTACACTTTCAACAAAGACGGTGCAGACGACAGCAAAATCCTCAACGATTTGAGCCTGCTATCTCATGGCGAAATCCGTTTGATGGAACGTGGTGTCAAATTAGTAGAGTGCAAAGCCAATATTCCGAACACATCTACGGGCAAGAAGAAAAAGAAAAAATAGTTCTTACAATGGCAAAATTTCTGATTGAAGGAGGTCATTCGCTCAAAGGCGACATCTACCCACAAGGAGCCAAGAACGAAGCGTTGGAAGTCATCTGCGCCACCCTGCTCACCTCCGAAGAGGTAATCATCAAAAACGTACCCAACATTCTTGATGTCAACAATCTCATCCGATTGCTGAAAGACATGGGTGTGACAGTTGAAAATCTGGGCAGTGGAACATTCTCCTTCAAAGCAGACAACGTCAATTTAGACTTTTTAGACACACCACAATTCTATAAGCAATGCGCAACACTACGTGGCTCGGTGATGCTCGTGGGTCCTCTCGTGGCCCGCTTCGGGGTTGCCGTCGTTCCTAAGCCAGGAGGCGACAAAATCGGACGACGCAGATTAGACACCCATTTCATCGGAATACAGAAATTGGGCGCAATCTTCTGCTATGACCCTGATTTGCAACTCTACCGCATTCACGCCAACAATCTGAAAGGACTCTATATGCTGTTAGACGAGGCTTCCGTAACAGGAACAGCCAACATCGTGATGACAGCCGTCCTCGCCGAGGGCGAAACGACCATCTACAACGCCGCCTGTGAGCCTTACATACAGCAACTCTGCAAAATGCTCAATAAGATGGGAGCGAAAATCACAGGCATCGGTTCAAATCTGCTCCACATTCAAGGAGTGAAAGAGTTGCACGGATGCGCAGAGCACGCCATTCTGCCCGACATGATCGAAATCGGCAGTTTCATCGGCATGGCAGCCATGACAAACTCCGATATCGCCATCAAAAACGTCTGCTACGGAGAGTTGGGTATGATACCCGACTGTTTCCGCAAGTTAGGCATTCAGATAGAACACATCAACGACGATATTTACATTCCAGCACAAGAGAAATACACTATAGACACCTTCATGGATGGTTCAATCATGACCTTTGCCGATGCGCCATGGCCGGGACTCACACCCGACCTTCTTAGTGTCTTCCTCGTCGTTGCCACCCAGGCAAGAGGCAGCGTGCTAATCCACCAGAAGATGTTCGAAAGCCGACTTTTCTTCGTGGACAAGCTAATAGATATGGGAGCGCAGATTATCCTTTGCGACCCTCACCGTGCCACCGTCATCGGACTTGCGAAAGAGACCCAACTCAGGGCTTCAAAAATGTCCTCACCCGATATCCGCGCGGGCATCGCCCTCTTGATCGCTGCCATGAGTGCCAAGGGTACCAGTACTATCAGCAACATCGAGCAGATCGATCGCGGATATGAGAATATCGACGGTCGTCTCAACGCTATCGGGGCTAAGATTATGAGAGTGGAATAAAGAACAGAATCACAGCAGAGTAACCAAAAGTATTCTAAAGTGATTTTAAGTATGGAAACAATTATGATTGACCCACACCAAGATAGCATAAGCCCAACCATTCCTTTTCCACAGTACAACGAGATAAAATTCAAATTTATAGATCTGTTCGCTGGAATTGGAGGCTTCCGTTTAGCCTGCCAAAACTTAGGCGGAAAGTGCGTATTCTCATCAGAATGGGACAAAGACGCACAGAAGACGTACGCTTACAACTTTGGCGAAACACCCTACGGCGACATCACCTTAGAGGAGACAAAGCAGGCAATTCCCGAGAATTTTGACCTGCTTTGCGGTGGTTTCCCCTGTCAAGCATTCTCCATCGCAGGCTACAGACGAGGGTTCGAAGACACAAGAGGTACGCTTTTCTTCGATGTAGCAGAAATAATCCGCAGAAGAAAACCAAAGGCAGTTTACTTGGAAAATGTTAAAAATCTGAAAGTCCACGACAAAGGGAATACATTTAAGGTTATCAAAGAAACGCTTGAAGAATTGGGCTACTTCGTTTATGATAACGTGATGAGTCCAGATAAATATGCTAACATTCCTCAAAACAGAGAACGTATATTCATCATTGCATTTAACAAAAATCAAGTTTTAAATTATCTTGATTTTCAATACCCTGAGAAAGAGCCTCTAACGAAAACCATCCACGACTGCATTGACGACACCGTGTCCGACCCTAAATTCTTCTACACAGAGAAGATGAAACATTACGACGAGTTAGTCTGCGAGATAAAATCCAAAGACTCTATCTACCAGTGGCGCAGAGTCTACGTTCGTGAAAACAAAAGTGGCGTCTGCCCTACCCTCACTGCCAATATGGGTACGGGAGGACATAATGTTCCTCTCATTCTGACAGACAAGGGCATCAGGAAACTGACGCCCAAAGAGTGCCTCAATTTTCAAGGCTACCCTGAAAGCTACACATTCCCGAAAACAATATCCACCTCAGCCTGTTATAAGCAAGCAGGCAATTCAGTTGCCGTTCCCTTAATCCAAAAAGTTTGCCAACAAATATGTGCAATAATCTTAAAGAAATAACTTTTTTCAAAATCATCTTCTCCAACTCCTCTTACGAAAGCTTCAAAACCTTTAGCGAAAATGAAGCTTAAACCCTGCCCCTCATTAATTCCCCAATCTCAATTCGTTTATTTTCATAAAATTTATTAATTTTGCGTTTCCATTTATACATTGGCATTTCTATTCATTTGAAGGACCGCGCCGAACGTATAAAAACATATAGATAGAAACGAAAAAACGTTAAGAATAAAGAAACATGAACAATCGAGTTGTCATCACAGGTTTGGGCATATACTCATGTCTTGGTAAGTCGTTAGACGAAGTAAAAGAGTCTCTTTACTATGGAAAATCAGGCATCATCTTCGACCCTGCAAGAAAAGAGATGGGATTCCGTTCTGCACTCACTTCCAAAATAGACATTCCTGATCTGAAGAAGGAACTTTCAAGAAGCCAACGTGCTTTTATGCCAGAAGAGGCTAAATACGCTTACGTTGCCACTGTTGAGGCTTTGAAAAACGCAGGCATTGACATGGACTACTTGGAGAAAAACGAGGTTGGGTTGCTCTACGGTAACGATAGCACTGCCGACGCCGTTGTCAAAGCAGTCGACACCATGCGTGAGAAAAAAGACACTACTTTAGTGGGATCTGGTGCTATCTTCCAATCAATGAACTCTACCGTAACAATGAACCTCGGTTGTATCTTCAAACTTCGTGGTATCAACCTGACTGTCTCTGGTGCGTGCGCTAGCAGCTCTCACGCCATCGGTCTGGGTTCTCTCCTTATCAAATGGGGATTGCAAGACTGCATCGTCTGCGGTGGTGCTCAAGAGGTCAATCCTTACTCTATTGGTAGTTTCGACGGCATCAGCGCATTTTCAACTCGCGAGAGCGAACCTACAAAGGCTTCTCGTCCATTCGACCGCGACCGTGATGGTTTGGTTCCTGGTGGAGGTGCCGCTACTGTCATCATCGAGAGCTACGAACACGCCGTTAAACGTGGCGCACCTATCTTAGCGGAAGTAATCGGTTACGGATTCTCTTCTAACGGCGACCACATGTCAAACCCGAACGTTGAAGGTCCTACTCGCTCTCTTGAGATGTGTTTAAGAGAGGCTGGCGTTGATGCTAAGTCAATCGGCTACGTCAACGCTCACGCAACATCTACTCCTGTAGGCGATCGTCAAGAGGCTAAGGCCATCTACAACGTGTTTGGCGACTACAAAGTAGAGGTTGCCTCAACAAAGGCAATGACAGGCCACGAAATGTGGATGGCAGGCGCCAGCGAAGTTGTCTACTCAATGTTGATGATGCAAAACGACTTCATCGCACCTAACATCAACTTTGAAAATCCAGACGAAGACTCTGCCAAACTGAACATCCCAGCACAGAGAGTGGAAAAGAAATTTGACTCTTTCTTGTCTAACTCTTTCGGTTTCGGAGGTACAAACTCTACACTCATCGTCAGAAAATTCATGGAATAATTCGCTGATTTTCTTGATTTAATCATTAATAAATTCACAAAAGAACGAATGAACAAAGACCAATTCATCAAAGAATTTAACGACCTACTTGCAGAGGAGTTCGAGGTGGAAGTATCTAATATCAAGCCAGAATCTTCTGTGAAAATTGCACTCGCTCTTGACAGTCTCAGCCTAATCGACCTTGTTGCCGTCATTGAAAACGTCTACAAAGTGAAGATTTCAGGTCCCGAGATGATGAACATCAAAAAAGTATCTGACTTATACGACTATGTTTACGAACGTATCGAAAAATAATTGTTTGTAAGCAGAGTTTCAAGTCAACTATCAATCAAGAAGTTACATTTATGTGTAATATAGAACCCTTATACAAAGGAGAAGGGATTAAAGAACTGATTCCGCAAAGAGACCCTATCATGATGGTGGACACGTTCTATAAGGCAGATGAAACAGACTGCGAGACGGGGTTGTTGGTGCAATGCGACAATATTTTTTGTGAGAATGGTGAGCTAATGGAGCCAGGTATGATTGAGCATGTCGCTCAGTCTGCCTCCGCCCACGCTGGATATAAAGAAAAGTTGAAAGGGACGGAAGTGCCTCCTGTAGGCTACATTGGAGAGATCAAAAAATTCAAATTTATTCGTCGTCCTAAAGTGGGTGAAGAGATGCACACCTTTATTCACACAGTTTCTGAAGTGATGAATGTTTCTCTCATCAAGACAGAGACGAAGGTGGGCGAAGAGAGCATCGCCACCTGCCAAATGAAAATTTTCATCAGAGAATAAGATGAAAGAGCAGACTGCGACAAAACTGACCTCTCAGACGGAAGTGAAAATCCGTTTTTCGGAAGTGGATTCTATCTATGTCGTATGGCATGGGAACTACGTTCGCTTTATGGAAGACGGAAGAGAAGACTTCGGCGAGAAGTTCGGGTTAGAGTATCTTTACATATTCCGCTGTGGCTATACCGCCCCTATCGTTGATGTCAAAATGCAGTTCAAGCAAAGCATAACCGTCGGAGAAAGCGTCATCGTGGAGACGACCTACCGTCCTTGTCGCGCGGCAAAACTCATATTTGACTACACCATCTATCGAAAATCCGATATGGCAGTAGTCCTCACCGGAGAAACCACACAAGTGTTCATGGACACTAAAGGCGAACTCCAACTACAAAACCCTGACTTTTTCCAACAATGGAAAGAGGAATGGGGGTTCTAAACTTTTCAAAAGTTCTGTAAATAACAATCTGATGTTAAACGGAAATTTTTTCACAATACAAAAAAACATCCAGAAAGAGGATGCCATACAATATCTCACGCACCTCAACCCTAATCACGAGATTTACAACGGACATTTTCCTGGAGATCCAATCTGTCCAGGTGTTTGCAACGTCCAAACAATTCGTGAGTGTGCGGAGTTGAAAACAGGCAAGAAACTGAGAATTGATACGATACAAGTGTGCCGATTCGCCGCACTTATCACGCCTACCAACAGTCCCGACTTGCTCGTCACCCTAAAATTAGAAGAGAAAGACGGAAGTTATGCTGCTGTTGCTCAAATCACGTCGCCCGACGAGACAACACTCTACTTAGAATACAAGGGCACCTACAGTGTCGAATGCTAAACGTAGTTTCAAGAACCAAGCAACAATGAAAGTACTTGAAAGCGAGCGATTTTCACAAACATCGTTCGTTTTTGACAATTAATATCAATATGAATATTTTTACGGTTCCAATTTATAACTTCTTTCAGAAGCACAAGATTCTCTTTTGGGCGGTGTTGATACTCAGCACGCTCTTTTTCGTTTTTTTCGGAACGAAGATTGAATATGAAGAGGATGTCACAAAACTTCTTCCTGCCACGGAGGACGAGGATAACAGCACAGGGGTCGTGTTTGAGAACCTCAAAGTGAAAGATAAAATGTTCTTGGTCTTCAAACCCAAGAACGACTCAGTCGACGTTGAACGCGTTTCTGCTGCAATCGACACGTTTATGGATAGATTACTATCTAACGAAGTAGCAGTCAGCATGCTTGATGATCCATTATATCGGGTCGACCCTTCCATGCTAAAAGGCGGAATCACAGAGCTATACGACCATATTCCGACATTTGTAGACAGTGCCGACTATGCTTTAATTGACTCAATGACCACAACGGAAGCCATCAACCGACAGATGCAGGAGAACCTTATGACACTCTACTCACCAGCAGGTTCTATGATGTTAGGTGTCATTCAAAAAGACCCTTTGGCTCTCCGCAACGTCTTTATGAGCAAAGCATCTTCCATCAAAGATGGCATTGGATCCACCTACTCCATCATCGACAAACATTTCTTCTCGCAAGACAGCCTGATAGCAGTGGCTTGGCTCTCACCTAATTTCATCACCTTCAATTCAAAACTCAGCAGTAAACTGATCAACGAGATTGACAAAGAAATAGCAAACTATAGTGAAATTTTCCCTGACGTCGACATTTACTATCACGGTGCCGCACCGCAAAGTATGTTCAACTCTAAGCAAGTGAAACACGACTTGACGACGACGCTCACCATCTCTTTGCTCATCATCTTCTCTATCTTCTTGATCTGCTACCGCAGTCCGTCGATGATTCTGCAAATGGTATTGCCAATCGCTTACGGATTTTTCTTCGCACTAACGGTCATCTTTTTCATCAAAGGGAAAATTTCATTACTCGCTTTAGGAATCGGAGCAATTGTGTTGGGAGTTGCACTAAGTTACTGTCTACACATTATTATACACCAAAAATATGTGAACGACCCAGTACAAATGCTTAAGGAACAGACGATACCCGTCATTTTAGGCAGCCTTACCACTATCGGAGCGTTCATCAGTCTGCTCTTCACCCGCGCCGAGTTGCTACAAGATTTCGGAATCTTCGCCTCTTTGGCATTGGTGGGAACAACTTTCTTCTGCCTCATCTTCTTGCCCCATCTTTTTGGGAAGAAAAAGAGCAATCCATCACCTAAAGCGATGGAACTCATACACAAATTCAACACTTATCCATTCGAGCGCAAGACATTGCTCATCGGAGGTATTTTAGCGGTCAGCGTCATGTGCTTCATCACATCCAACTATGTGAAGTTCGACGCAGATCTTAAACACATCAGCCACTACGAACCTCGCGTGCTTGAATCGCAGAAAATCTTGTCAGATCACACCACCAAAGAGTATCAGACGGTCTATTTCGCCTCTACATCAGAGAACTTAGATACAGCCCTCTACTACAACCGCCAAATGGCTACCCTATTTGAGGCGTTGGAGGACTTAGGCAAAATCGGACCATTCAGTTGTTCCAATGATAAAATTTTCTTGCTTCAGTCTGAACAAGGAAAACGCATTCAAGAGTGGTACGCTTATTGGACACCTGAAAAAGTAAAACAAGTATGCAACGACATGGATGCGGCCGCCGTAGCTTGTGGGTTCTCCCCAGATTCACTCTACGCTTTTCGTAATCTTATTGAGAGACACGACTATAAGCCATTCTCCCTCTACGACAGCAATGCATTGCCCAACGCCGTGAAATGCAACTTGATCGAGTACACAGATGGCAAATACCTCGTTTTCGCCCCAGTCCAAATCAAAAACGATATGCGCAAGGAAGTTTGCGACGAGGTAACATCACATCGACACATTGTTGTGATAGACCCATTCTATTACACAAGCGATATGTTGAAACTCATCCACAACGATTTCAACATCACCTTAGGTATCTCATCGGTGTTCGTGTTTATCGTACTTTTGATTGCCTATAAAAGCATCGTCTTAGCTCTCATTTCATTCTTACCAATGACCATCAGCTGGTATATCGTTTTGGGAGTGATGGCTCTCTTCGGCATAGAGTTCAATCTCATCAATATTATCATTTCATCTCTAATCTATGGAGTAGGAGTTGACTATAGCATCTTCGTGATGGATGGACTTTTATCAGACTATCGCACAAAGAAAAACCTTTTGGTGTTCCACAAAACAGCCATTGCATTCTCTGCAATGACTCTGATCATTACAGTAACTTCGTTGCTTTTTGCGAAACACCCATCCATCCATTCAATCGGAATATCAACGCTCATCGGTATGAGCTCCGCTGTGTTGATTTCCTATTCGCTTCAGCCATTCCTTTTCTACTGGCTCATCAAGAGACAAGCAGCCAAAGGGCAGTCGCCAGTAACCATCTTCAACATTCTCCATGGCAACATCTACTTCAACCGACACGTTACAATGTCGAACAAGCAACAAATTCGAAACATCTTCGAATACAAAGGATATGAGGTGGAAAAAAGCGTGAAGAAAGAATTGAAGGCTACTCATAACTACCGCATCTTCAACACGCTCTTCCCTATTCCTGAGCCTTCAGAATGGAAGATGCTTGACTTCTACTGCGGTTACGGATGCATGTCATATTGGTTCCACATCAACACCAAAAACCTCGTCGTAACAGGCTACGACAGCGACCAATATGCAATTGACATTGCCAGCAATTGCTACTCAAAAGATCAAAGAGTGAAATTCACCACTAACGATGAAATTCTTAACGCCACCTACGATATTGTAGCAATCAACGACGTCAACAACGAACAAACAGAAAAACTCAATAATTGCATAGCATCATCGAAACACTTGATTATCAAGAAAGAAATTGTTTCAAAAATAGAGAATCAGTGCACCAATCTTTCTAAATTCAAATTAGAAAGCTCGGATGACGTTTATCAATTATACACAAAAATCGGATAACGGTAGAATGAAATACGATGTAGTGATAGTAGGTGCTGGCTTGGGAGGTTTGGAATGCGGTCTCACCCTCGCCAAAAACGGACTGAGCGTATGTGTGTTGGAGCAACAACCTGTGTTAGGCGGTTGTCTCCAAATCTTCAAACGAAAAAAATGCACCTTCGACACTGGATTTCATTATATCGGGGGGCTTAGCGAGGGACAGCACCTCAACCGCCTCTTCCACTATTTCGGACTGATGGATCTGCCATGGCATAAACTAGACGAAGATTGTTTCGACGAGGTTATTTTTCATGGGAAAAGTTACGCCTTTGCCAATGGCTATGAACATTTTGTGGAAACACTTTCCAAAGACTTCCCTCATCAAAGAGAAAATCTGAAGAGATATGTGGACACACTCAGCGCAATTGGCAAGAACATATTCAAAAGCTTTGAACCTCGTTCCGCCGAAGATTTTTACCAAGCCAAACCTTTCACCACCACAGCGTATGAATTCTTAAAAGAAACCATCAGCGACCCAATCTTGCGCAATGTCCTTGCAGGCACATCGCTGAAGATGGAGCTACACAAAGAACTTCCACTCTACATCTTCGCTCAAAGCAACGATTCATTCATCCAAAGTGCTTGGAGAATCGAGGGAGGAGGCATGCAGAT
>CAVKBM010000055.1:0-12258 GCA_963654355.1 Bacteroidaceae bacterium
TCCATATATTTCCTAAGCCAACTGCAGATCCCGCAGTTGCCAATATGATTCCGATTCTGCTTTTAAAGCTACCTCTCTCTTCCATTGCAATATTCTATTAGAATAAATCCAATTGTTTTAAAAATATCAAGAGTATGAATATGGGGCAAACAAAGCGAATTAGAAATAGGTAAATCTTGAAAATATCACCTTTGAGAGTCCCTTCATTTGTAAACTCATTTTGTATCAATTTTTTAGGAATAAACCAACCTAAAAAAATGCATGTGAAGAATCCTGCAATAGGTAGGAATATTTGACCTGTGATGAAGTCAAACCACTCGAAGAGGTTCTTTCCTCCAAAAGTGAGTGCATTTGTCGCTCCTAACGAAAGGGAACAAAAAGCACCAATGACGGAACAGGTAGCAGTGATTATTATCGCACCTTTCTTTCTGCTGACATTCATCTCTTCATAGAAGAAGGCTGTGCTTACTTCATGAAGTGAGATGAGAGAGGTGAGTCCTGCTAAAGTGAGTAAAATGTAAAAAATGATGGAGATAATCCATCCGACTGTCGGAAATGATGCGAATGCTTGAATGAAGACATTCGGCAATGTGATGAAGATGAGCGAAGGACCGCTATCAGGAGATGTGCCAACAGAAAACGCGGCGGGGAAGATCATCAACCCTGCAAGTATGGCAACCGCCGTGTCTATGACACCGATTTGAAGTGCTGATTTCCCAAGGTTGGTGTCCTTATTGAAATAAGAGGCATAGGTGCAGGCGCAACCCATACCGATGCTCAAGGAGTAGAAAGATTGACCTAAAGCCCCTAAGAATACATTCCCATCGCATTTGCTAAAATCAGGTTTGAAAAGAAATTCGATTCCTTTCCACGCATTCGGAAGCAAACACGAGGCTATCACAATGATGATAAGGAGTATGAACAAGGTTGGCATCATTATTTTTGATGCTTTCTCAATTCCCCCTTTTACACCTCGAATGATGACAAAATGGGTGATGAGGAGAATAGCGACTGTCCAAAAGACAGGTCGAATAGGATCTTCTGAAAAATCTATGAAATATTTTTCAACCGCTTGTGAATCACCGCTGATACGATGTGTGACAGAAGCGTAGACATATTCTAAACACCAACCCGAGACAACTGCGTAGTAGCATGTGATAAGGAAGCCAGTCAGAACGCTAAGAAAGCCGATGTATTTCCACGGACTGCCATTTGCCATTTTTGTGTAGGCTCTTGCTGTGTTGGAAGCTCCTCTTCTACCAATGATAAACTCTGAGATCATACAAGGTAGACCCAAGATAAGGACACATCCGAAATATACCAAGATGAATGCTGCTCCTCCGTTTTCTCCTGCCATGTATGGAAAGCGCCATACATTGCCTAATCCGACCGCACCTCCCGCTGTCGCAAGTATAAGCCCTAACTTACTTCCAAAATTGCCTCTGTCAATATTTCCCATGTCTGTATTTTTGAAAGCGCAAATGTAAGAAAAAAATAGGAGTATGCCTTGTCTGACATACTCCACTATACGTTTTTTGTACAGTCTGTAAAAAACAGTTCGTTATCTTTAGAACAAGAATCCGATGAACACTCTTGCGCAACCGACTTTGGCTTTTGGAGCATTATCTTTGTCGTATGCGTCTTTTGCTTCATCCGACAATCCCCATTTTTGGAATTTCAAATGACCTAATTTTGCTTCGCAACCTACTTGGAAGAATCCGACATGGATAGCAGCACCAACCTTGTGGTTCAATCCAAAGAAATAGTTGTCGATTTTGTCATTGTCATCGTCGTCTGCATCGATACCATATTTTTTCAAATTATCGCTGTAGTCGAATACTTTTATCAAAGCACTTGCTCCGAGATCGTAATATACGTCGATTGCCCAATGCTCGTTGAATGCGATGGTTCCGATCACACCTGCATTAAGAGCCTCGATGCTAAACTCGTTAGTTTCAATGTCAAATTTGCTGATATCAACCTTGCCGACTTTGTCGAAGTAAGATTTGTTATAGGCAAAGTCAATCCAACGAGCGTTGATGGCAAGTCCTAAAACATTGCCTTTTGCTACATACCAACGATTGTCTAACGAAAGGCCAATTTGTGGTTTTGAGTCCATTGTCATGTATTCGTCTCCCTCACTAGTTTCAAGTGAAGAATAACTACTTCCGAAACCTCCAAAGATTCTCACTCCAAAAGAGTTCTCAAAACTCTCAGCAAAACTTGACGATACACCTGCGGCAAGAATTACTACTGCTAAGAAAAATTTTTTCATCATTTCCTTGTTATATCTTATTTCTTAAATTACTCCTTGAATTAGGAATGCTTTCATTGTAAATGTTTAGCATACTTTATGAAAACTTTTGCAAAGTAATTAGTTTTCTGCTAAAGAAGCAAGTTTTTTAACATTATTAATGGATTGACGATTTGACACAATGTAAGCAATGAGGAAATCAAACTGACAAAATATTATGTGATTAATACTAAAAAAACGATTTAAGATGTTAGAAACCTTTCAGTTGTTATGTGTTTTTAGTGATAAAGAAAACTTTTTGTTTCAGAATTAAAAAAAAGAGTGTCAAAATGTTATTTGGATAAATAAAAAACCTATCTTTGCGAAAGTAAATCAAAGAAAAGGATAGGTATTTATTTGATTTGCTCACAAGATGATAAAAAATAAACGATATAAAAACGACGATTATGAGTTATTTAAAGATTCCAAAAGGGTACAAGCCGTTGCTGGATGCCCGTGAGACAGAACTTGGAATTAAGAAGGTAAAGGACTTTTTCCAAGGAAGTTTGTCGGCCGAGTTAAGATTGCGCCGTGTTACTGCGCCATTGTTCGTACTGAAGGGTCAGGGAATAAATGATGACTTGAATGGTGTTGAGCGTGCGGTTACTTTCCCAATCAAGGATTTGGGCGACCAAAAGGCGGAGGTGGTTCACTCTCTCGCTAAGTGGAAGCGTTTGATGCTCGCAGAATATAATATTGAACCTGGTTTCGGTTTGTATACGGATATGAATGCTATTCGTTCTGATGAAGATTTGGGAAATTTACACTCTCTCTATGTTGACCAATGGGATTGGGAGCGAACTATAACCGCAGCAGATCGTACGATTGATTTCTTGAAAGATATTGTTTCTCGTATTTATGCTGTAATGGTGGCTACTGAGTATGTCGTTTATGAGTCTTATCCTCAGATTAAGCCGATGTTGCCTAAGGAGATCCATTTTATACACTCAGAAGAGTTGAGACAGCTGTATCCAGATTTGACTCCGAAAGAAAGAGAGAATGAAATCGCAAAGAAGTATGGTGCTGTCTTCATCATGGGTGTAGGTGCACCTTTAGGAGATGGGAAAAAGCACGATGGTCGTGCTCCAGACTATGATGATTGGACTACTCCTGGTGTGAATGGACTTCCTGGATTGAACGGAGATATCTTCGTTTGGAATGATGTTTTGCAACAAGGAATGGAGCTCTCTTCAATGGGAATCCGTGTAGATAAGACGGCTTTGCTTCGTCAGTTAGAGATGTGTGGTTGCGAGGAACGTAAGGAACTCTATTTCCACAAAAGACTGTTGGAGGGTTCTCTGCCTTTGTCAATAGGTGGTGGAATCGGACAATCCCGTCTGTGTATGTTCTTCTTGAGAAAGGCTCACGTTGGCGAAATTCAAGCAAGCATTTGGCCTGAAGACATGCGTAAAACCTGTGCGGAGAATAACATTCCGTTGATTTGAATTTGGTAAAATATAAATGAAGCGGCCTCCTTTGTGGGAGGCTGCTTCTCCTGTTTAGTTAAGAATAATGACTACTTCTTCCTTTTTGTTTTTTTGAAATAACCTGTTTCCTCTAATAAATTCTTATTTTTGCACATAAATTAAAAAGAAAATGTATGGTGAAACGTCTGGGTGTTTTAGGGTTGTCTTTGATTATGTCTTTGTTGTGCTTTGCTCAGTTTTCGGATGTGAATATACAGAAATTGGGTTTTGTTACCTATATGATAAATCACTATTATGTAGATTCTACAGATACGGATAAATTGGCGGAATATGCGATAAAGGGAATGCTTTCGAATTTAGATCCTCACTCTTCGTATATATCAAAAGAGAATTTGAAAAGAGAAAGTGAACCTTTAGAAGGTGGTTTTGATGGTATAGGAGTTGTCTTCCAGATGGTGGAAGATACCCTGTTGGTAGTTCAGACTATCTCTGGTGGTCCATCGGAAAAGGTGGGTATTATGGCGGGAGACCGCATTATTTATGTCAATGATACCACGATTGCAGGTGTAAAAATGCAAAATATCGACATTCAAAAACGTATTAGAGGGCCTAAAGGAACAATAGTTTCTGTGAAAGTTTTACGTCGTGGAGTGCTAGACTTAATAGAGTTTCGTATAACGCGCGATAAAATTCCTTTGTATAGTGTGGATGCCTCTTATATGGTGGATAAGAACACTGGATATATAAAGATAGACCGATTCTCAAGTACCACTTTAAAAGAGTTTGAAGAGGCTCTTGAAAAGTTGAAAAGGCAGAAAATGCAAAACTTGATTATAGATTTGCAAGATAATGGTGGAGGTTATATGTCTGCTGCGATTGGTATCGTTGATAATTTTTTGAAAGATGGAAAGTTAATAGTGTATCAAGAGGGAAATGCTCAGCCTCGTGAAAATTATTCTGCGTCTGGGAAAAATAAAGTTTTTAAAGGAAAATTAGTTGTTTTAGTTGATGAGGGTTCAGCATCTGCGAGTGAGATTGTTACGGGTGCAATCCAGGATTGGGATAGAGGAGTAGTCGTGGGAAGACGTACTTTTGGAAAAGGATTGGTACAGAAGATGATGGATTTGCCAGATGGCTCTCAGATTCGTTTGACAACGGCTCGTTATTATACTCCATCAGGTCGTTGCATTCAACGTCCGTACAAAGAGAATATAAAGAACTATCGAAATGATTTGATTGAACGCTATAACCATGGTGAACTAATGCATGAGGATAGCATATCTTTCCCTGATTCACTTAAATATTATACGCTTGAGCTGAAACGTCCTATTTATGGAGGTGGTGGTATTATGCCAGACCTTTTTGTCCCGTTAGACACAACAAAGTATACGAAATACCATAGAGATTTGGTTGCTAAAGGAGTGATTAACCGTTTTATCCTTGATTATCTTGAGAGAAACAGGAAAGTATTAGAGTCTTCTTATCCAACACAACAATTGTCTGATGAGAAAAAAAGGGAGTCTTTTGAAAAATTCAATAAAACGTTTTTCTTGACAGATGAAGATTTGCAGGATATTGTGAAAAACGGTGAGAAAGAGAATGTTAAATTTGATACTTTGCAGTTTAGTCAGAGCAAGAATTTGATCAAAAAGCAGGTAAAGGCGAATATAGCGAGAGACATTTGGAGCTCTAACGAGTATTATCAGATTATGAATGCAGAGAATGATATCTATTCAAAGGCGGTAGAGCTGCTTTCGTCTAAGGTAAGCTATGATAATGCTTTGCATAGGAAAAGGGAGTAATAGAAAAAGATAAAAAAAGTATGGCACTTGTTACGGATCCTAAAGATACTGAATGTGTATGTTTCGCAGTTGTTGGTAGAGATTATGTGTGTTCAGAGACAGGAAAGCCTTTGTCTTTTAATGATTTAAAGGCTTTGAAAGAAGCAGATTCGTCAGCTGATTTTTTTGAAGAGAAGACGGCAGGCATCTGTGGTTTGAATTTGAGTTCAAAGGAAATACTCCCTAATGGATATACTTTAGAGCCTATTCGTTCTTATTTTGCAGAGAATGATGCGGATTCGTGCTTCCATTTGGCTCGTGTAAAAGCATTGTCTGATTGGAGAAAATCGTGGCGTTTTTGTCATTGTTGTGGTAGTCTTTTGACGGATAGTGAAAATTTGACCGCTCGATTCTGTCCTTCTTGTAACAGGAATTTTTTCCCTCGTATTGAGCCTTGTATCATTGTACTTGTGAATCGTGGTGATAAAGTTCTTTTGGCACGTCATGCACAGAGAAACCAAGACGTTTATTCTTGCTTGGCAGGATTTATGGAAGCAGGGGAGACTGCCGAGCAGACCGTTTATAGGGAAGTTTTAGAGGAGACTGGAATTCGTGTGAAAAATATAACTTATAGGGGAAGTCAGAGTTGGCCTTTCCCAGATCAGCTTATGCTTGGATTTACAGCAGAGTATGAGAGTGGAGAGGTGAAAAAACAAGAAGATGAGATTGCGGATGCCGATTGGTTTGATCGCGCTTCTTGTCCTGCAACGCCAACTCCAGGATCAATTGCTTATCGATTGATTCACAAATTATACTAATTTAAAATGGTTTAAAGATGAAAGAGATTGATAAAATGCGTTCTCAGCAACTTTATGACTTTTCAGACAATGAGATTGACGAAAGCATTCAGCATGCGAATAATCTTTGTGTGAAGTTACAAATGATGACTTCGCATAGTGAGGGATATCGAGAAGTCATAGAAGAGTTAATTCCAGGAATACCAAAGTCGACGGTTGTGAACCCTCCTTTCCATTGTGATCATGGACATCAAATAAAATTAGGTGAGAGTGTTTTTATCAACTACAATGCAACGATTTTAGATAGTGCATCTGTAACAATTGGAAAGCATACTAAGATTGGTCCGAACTGTCAGTTGGTGACTCCAAATCATCCTATTGATTTTGAACAGCGTAGGTTGCCAGTCGAAACGAGTTATCCGATTACTATCGGTGAGGATTGTTGGATTGCCGCTGGTGTCACGATTTGTCCTGGTGTTACGATTGGAGATCGTACGGTGGTGGCTGCAGGTGCGGTTGTTACCAAAGATCTGCCATCTGATGTTTTGGCCGCGGGATGTCCTGCAGTGGTAAAGCGAAAATTAAGGTAAAGATAAATAAAATAAGAAAATGGCAAATCTTGAAGAAAGGAAAATCTACAAGAAGATAACGACAAGTGTTCTTCAAAAGATGAAGAATGATGGTGAGAAAATATCAATGTTGACGGCATACGATTATTCTATAGCGACAATTATTGATAGAGCAGGGATGGATGTTATTTTGGTGGGCGATTCGGCGTCGAATGTGATGGCTGGTAATCCGACTACGTTATTGTTGACGCTTGATCAGATTATTTATCATGCTCAGTGTGTAGTTCGTGCGACGCAGCGTGCGCATGTTGTTGTGGATATGCCTTTTGGTTCTTATCAAGTAAGTCCTGAAGATGGTATTCGTTCTGCAGTTAGAATTATGAAGGAGACTGGTGCGGGCTCTGTAAAAATAGAGGGTGGTGAAGAAGTGTTGACTACGATTAAGCGGATTATTGATGCAGGAGTACCCGTAATGGGTCATTTAGGGCTGATGCCACAGTCTATTAACAAATATGGGTCTTACAAATTGCGAGCGTCGGAAGATGCTGAGGCAGAAAAATTATTGAATGATGCGAAGCTGTTAGAGAAAGCAGGATGTTATGCCATTGTGTTAGAAAAAATTCCTGCTTTATTAGCGGAAAAAGTTGCTCAAACACTTAGCATTCCAGTGATTGGTATTGGTGCAGGAGAAAAAGTGGATGGGCAAGTACTCGTTATGCATGATATGTTGGGACTTTTTGATGGTTTCCATCCGAAATTTGCTCGTGTTTATGCTAATCTATATGATGAGATTACAAAGGCGGTAAAGCAATATGTTTCGGATGTGAAATCCTTAGAATTCCCTAATAAGGAAGAACAATATTGATAGATGCAAAAAAGCGAGGCGTTGTAAATAAAAATATAACGCCTCGCTTTTTTATATGACAGATTCAGATGGGCTTATCTATTCATCCATCCAGAATAAAGTCTCACCAATACCGTTTTGTACATTAGGTAAGTATGTGATTGTTCTGATTTTCATGCTGCTTTGGTCAAAATAGAAAACCGCTGTGTAGGCATATTCGCTTTCATAGTCTTCTGACACAGCGAAATATCCGTTTGCATTCTGTACTAGAATAGGTGCTGCTTTTGTCAAGACTATGATGTTGCCTTCTTCTCCGTCTATTTTAAGTTGTACGCTGTTAGCGGTTACATTTTGCATTTTGAAATGGTTGATGTAACTATGATCGTTGGCAGAGCAGAGAAATGATTTGTCTTGGATGGCGTCAACGTATCCAAACGCTTTCTCTGGACTCATGTTGGCAGTCTTTGCAAAACGAATTTCTTTTTTCACGTTTTTGCCATTTTCGTCAACTTTTGAATATTCCAAACTAAGACTGGTTGCTGAGTGGAATGTTGCCAAAGCGTTATGTAAGGGAAACTTCTCAAGATCCTCTATCTGTAGTGTGTCTCCTGAGACCTCGTATCTCCCCTTATACTTAATGATGTGTCCGTCTTCTTCCTTGTATTCAATGTAGTAAACTCGGTCGAAACGGAAAGTGTATGGTACTTCTAACCAATCTCCCTGTGTTTCTGTTTTTTTTTCATTATACTTCCAATTTGAACCTTCTTGAAGTTCATAATCGATAGTTTTCAGAGAGATCCAAGTTCCTGGAATATTTTGTGCTAAGTCTATCTTGTTTTCTTCTTCTTCTTTACAAGAAGAAATGCTTATTGCAAAAACGATACCTACCACCCCTAATGCCTTTGACAATATTATCTTTTTCATATCCTTAAAGTTCTATGTTCAGTTATTACTTTATTCTTTACTGGCATTAAGGTCGAATAGAGAGTTTTCTCCCTACATCTCGACCCGAGAGAACGGAGGTAGTGAAATATCACAGAAATCTCCATCCAAGTATTTGAAGTAGCCTGCAATGGCGACCATTGCTCCATTATCTGTCGTGTAGGAAAATTTCGGAATGAAAATCTCCCATTTGTAACGTTTTGCATGGTCTTCAAAGGCTGCACGGAGCGCAGAATTCGCAGACACGCCTCCTGCAACGGCTACTCGATTGATTCCTAAGTCTTTAACTGCCTTTCGTAGTTTCGACATCAAAATATCAACAACTGTATATTGTAAGGATGCACAAAGATCCTCTTTGTTATTTTCAATGAAATAAGGATCTTCCTTCAATCTATCTCTCAACAGATACAAGAAAGAAGTCTTTAGACCACTAAAACTATAGTCATAATTGGCAATTTGTGGTTTATGGAGTTGGAAAGCCAATGGATTTCCTAATTTTGCTAATTTGTCGATAATCGGACCTCCAGGGTATGGAAGCCCCATCACCTTTGCGCACTTGTCAAAAGCCTCGCCTGCTGCATCATCTATGGTCTGACCGATGATTTCCATGTCTTTGTGGCTTTTTACTAATACAATTTGAGAGTTTCCTCCAGAGACCAACAAGCAAAGAAATGGAAATTTGGGTAATTCTTTTTCTTCTCCTTCCGTTTGGATAAAGTGAGCGAGAATATGCGCTTGTAAGTGGTTTACCTCTATCAATGGAACATTTAGGGAAAGGGCAATTCCCTTCGCAAATGATGTTCCGACTAGCAGAGACCCCATTAGTCCTGGTCCGCGAGTAAAAGCAATCGCACTAATCATTTCTTTTGAAATGCCTGATTGACGGATGGCTTCCGAAACGGTTGGAACTATATTTTGCTGATGCGCACGAGATGCAAGTTCAGGTACGACTCCTCCGTACGCCTCATGCACCTTTTGGCTTGCAATTACGTTAGATAGGAGAAAACCATCATGTAAGACGGCAACAGACGTGTCGTCGCAAGATGATTCTATTGCTAAAATATAGACTTGCTTTTCCATTCTCATACATCATACCTTAATAATGTATGCGAAAATACAAAATACGTTTGACAAAAGTACATTTTCTCGTAAACTATTTTTTAATTTTGCGTTTATAGTTTCTTTGAATTTGTAATTAACTGATATTAAGAAGTTTACATATATATTGCTTTCGATAGTTGCATCTTTTGCTTTAGTGCTAATTATCGGTTTTTTTGTGTTGCAGAATAAGGAACTGCAACACTCGGTTGTTGATGCTGTAACAGAAAGTCTTTCGAAACAGGTAGGAAGCAGGGTGTCAATAGATCAGATTGAGTGGAATTTTCCGAATAGTTTTGTCTTGAAGAATGTTTATGTTGAAGACAGACATTGTGACACATTGCTTTTTATGAGTCGTACGAAGGTTACAATCAATTTGTTGAAATTGTTTTCTTCTCAAGTATCGTTTCGTACTATACAGTTTACAGGATTAGAAGCCAATCTGTTTGTTGATTCTACCAATACTTCAAATTTCGGTTTTTTTATTGATGCATTTAAGCCAGACCCTAATGACACAGTGCGTGTAACTTGGTCTATGGATATAGAGTCTGCCGCGTTTGAGAATTGTCAAATTTCTTATAAAAAACAAAGTAAGACGAATTGGATTGGACGGATGAATCCGAACGACCTGCATGTATATGATTTTAATGGGTATGTCTACTTTAGATCGTTTGTGAAAGACTCGGTGAACATTATTGTTGAGGATGTTTCTTTTAAGGAAAAATCAGGTTTGGTTGTTGATGAGATATCAACTTCTCTTTTGGCAAATAGGGAGACTTTGTCGGTAAAAAAGTTTCTTTTTAAAATGCCTAATAGTGAGTTGAAATTAAATGAGTTAACTGCGTATCACGATAATTATACGGCTTTTAAAGACCCGATTAACAAACTTAGGCTTAGGTTTGAATTTGGTGAAACTCATATTCGTCCATCTGATTTCTCTGTTTTTCGTCCTGCTTTAGATATGATATCAGAACCTATTGAAATTCAAGGATCTGCGTATGGATTGTTGAGAGAATTCCAAGTGAAAAATTTGCTAATAAAATATGGGGATGCGACCTGCCTGTCTGGCAATATGTATGTGAAAGATTTGTTGCCTAACATACAGAATGTAAAGTTGAACGGAATGGTAGAACGTCTTTCTTCCAATGCGTCTGATTTGTCCGATATACTTTGGGTTGCCATAAAAAGAGATGTTCAGCTATCGAAAAGATTCAACGACATAGGTACGTTTGCTTATAGAGGCTCATTGAATGGTGACTTAAAGAACATGTTGTCTGACGGATCAATTACAACTAATTTAGGTGAATTGGATCTTTCAGTGTTGTTTACTGCACCAAATTTGCAATTAAACTCGTACGAAGTGAAGGGGCAAATCAAGTCGAAAGATTGTCATCTGGATCGTTTTTTAGGTAAGGAGTCTGGTTTGGGTAATCTTGCCTTCAACTTGGATATAGTTTTAGACAAAATATCCGATCAAAATTTCAAGTTGGAAGCGAAGGGGAATGTGGATTCTTTTTATTATAAAAACTATTGCTACCAAAATCTGACTATGAATGGTTCTTTTGATAAAAAAGGTTTTGATGGCACGTTGATTATGAGTGATAAGAATGCTGAATTCAATTTTGAGGGTAAGATTGATTTGCGTAAGGAGAAACCATTTTTCCATTTCAATGCTAATGTGATGAACTTAAATCTATATGAGACTCAATTGTTAAACATCAACGAAGAAGCCCAGGCATCTTTTAATATTGAGACTAATTTCACGGGGCGAAATATAGATGAGCTTGAAGGTTCTTTTTCTGTAGACAATTTTCTCTTCTCAAAAGGAGAACGCGAGTTCGGAATGAGCAATTTTAGTTTGTCGGTTGTAACCAAACCAAATAATCAAAAGAAAATGTCTGTATTTTCGGATTATGTGAATGGAACATTGGTTGGAACATATTCGTTTGCAACACTCCCTAAGTGTGTTTACAACTTAGCACATAAATATTTTCCAGCTTTGATAAAAGATGAAAAAACTATACCTGAAGGAAATACAAAGAATAATTTTGATTTTGATCTGATTGTTGAAAATATGGAGTCTATCCAAGATATAGTAGACCTTCCATTAATTATACAAGAGGAGTCAAAATTGAAAGGATTCTACAGAGAGAAAGAGCAACAGTTTCGTGTTCGATTGGAAGTTCCTTTGATGAAGAAGGGCGATTCATCTTGGTCTGATTTGCTTTTTTTGTGTGAGAATCCAAAAAATCAACTGAAATTATTGTGTCGTACAACTATTTTGCCTAAAAATAAACGTCGTTACCCTTATTATGTATCAATTAGTACGTTGACAAATGAGAATGATATTGATTTAAAAGTTTCTTTTAATAATTCATCGGAAACTACCTATAGTGGAAACTTTGATATGAGGGCATTATTTAAGGATTACGAAAAGGGTAAAGGATTGATTGCGGATTTCTTAATAAATCCATCTCATGTATATTTGAATGATACAGTATGGACTA
>CAVKBM010000056.1:0-12217 GCA_963654355.1 Bacteroidaceae bacterium
GTTCTCTAAACTATCAATCGCATCAATGATATAGTCATACATCTCTATGTGAAATTTTTCTGCAGTCTCTGCGCTGTAGATTTCTTGGACGGCGTGAATATTGGCATTCGGGTTGATGGTGAGCAAATGTCTTTTCAAAGCATCCACCTTCACCTGTCCTAACGTTTCGCAGGTTGCCATCATCTGCCTATTTACATTTGAGGCATACACACAATCGGAATCAACAATCGTCAAATTTCTTATACCCGAGCGAACTAAACCCTCTGCGACCCAACTGCCAACCCCTCCAACTCCAAAAAGGATCACACGACTCTCGCCTACCGCCTCCATAAAACGTTGACCTAAAAGCAATTCCGTACGACTAAAAATGTCTTTTTCTATTGACATATAAGAAAATGTTAGATTGCAAAATTATAACCAAATCAATAGAAAAAAAAGAGCAATTATTTTTCTCATTTTGATTTAAAAATTAAATTTGTCCTACTCTGTTCGGTTGTTGTTGCGCCGACGAGGAGGTAAATGTTTAAGTCTAATTCAAAAATCTAATAGACATGGGAAAATTCATTATTAAGAAGGCAAAAGATGGAGTTAAGTTTGATTTGTTAGCAACAAATGGTCAGGTGATTGCCACCTCTGAAGTCTACACAACAATGGCAGCCTGCAAGAACGGCATCGCAAGTGTACAGAAGAACAGCGTTGCAGGTCATTTGGAGGATCAAACCGTTGAAGGATATGCAACCGAGAAGAATCCTAAGTTTGAGGTCTACAAAGACAAAGCAGGGAAGTTCCGCTTCCGCTTGAAAGCGACAAACGGTGAAATCATCGCGGTAGGCGAAGATTACGAAACGAAAGCTAATTGTTTGAATGGCGTTGATTCTATAAGAAGAAATGCGCCAGATGCTCCTATTGAAGATCGATCAAAAGATTGATGAGGTCGACGATATACGTTTAAGATTATTGTTAACACTATATAAGTAGGCGGAGACTTTAGTTTCCGCCTACTTTTTTTGAATTACGCTGTACTAATTTCACAAGAATAAACTACCTTTGTAAAATATTCTTAATTAGATTTTTAATGTATTCACAAGGAAAAAACAGAGAGAAAAAAACTTCTTTTAAGGTGAACGAAGAGTCTCAACTCTTTGATTTCGCTATGCGGAAGATGGGTAGCATGAGCAGAAACTCTCTGAAAAATCTTCTAACGAAGGGTTTAATTACAGTTAATGGCAACACAGAAAAAAGACCCGATCACCCTTTGAAGGAAGGAGATGTCGTAGAGATAAGTTTCAAAAAAGCAAGTGTTGGATTGAGCAGTTCAAAACTCTCTATCATCTACGAAGACGACTATATTATAGTTGTTAACAAAGCGGCTGGAGTACTTTCTGTGGCAACCGACAAAAATGAGACGGACACAGCCTTTCGCATTGTGATGAACCACTTCAAGAAAGATGATTTGAGGAACCGAATCTATATCGTTCACAGATTAGACCGAGAGACCTCGGGTGTATTACTTTTCGCCAAAAGCAAAGAGATACAAATGGCATTGCAACAAAATTGGCAGTCGTGTGTTTTAGAGAAAAAATATTATGCCATTGTAGAGGGTGTTATTGAAGAAGAAAAGGGTACTATTCATAGTTGGTTGTACGAAGAGCCAAAATCCAAGAAAGTTTACTCTTTCAACTACGATAATGGTGGTTTAGAATCTTTTACAGATTTTAAAGTGACTAAACGCTATAACAAATATACCGCATTGGATGTGAATCTTCGTACAGGTCGTAAAAACCAAATTCGAGTGCATTTGCAAAGTATTGGTCACCCCATCATAGGCGACAAAAAATACGGAGGTTCCCCCTCTCCTATTGGACGGGTTGGGTTACACGCCGAGCGTTTGGTCATCCAACACCCTGTAACCCATAAAACATTAGTGCTAGAGGCGCCGTTACCAGAAAAAATGCAGAAATTCAGATAAATTAGTTGAAACAAATAGTGTACTCAATTTTTTATTGATAAAAAAATTATAAACAGAAATATATGGGGTTGTTGCAAGATAAGCTCTCAAAATACAATGAGCCACAAAGAGTAAAAAGTTTGGGAATATATCCATATTTCCGCAAGATTGAGAGTGAACAAGATACAGAGGTTGTCATCAATGGAAAAAAGGTGTTGATGTTTGGTTCTAATAGTTATTTAGGACTTACCAACCATCCAAAAATCAAAGAAGCTGCGATTGAAGCCACAAAGAAATATGGCACGGGGTGTGCTGGGTCTCGTTTTTTAAATGGAACATTAGACATTCACGTTGAGTTAGAGAATAAGCTAGCAGAATTCGTAGGCAAAGATGAAGCTATGATTTTCTCAGCTGGTTTCAACGTCAATATGGGTGTCGTATCCAACCTGACGGGGCGAGAGGACTATGTGCTTTTTGATGAGTTAGACCACGCATCCATTATGACGGGCAAGCAGCTCACATTCTCTAAGACTTTGAAATTCAAGCATAATGATATGCAGTCTTTAGAGGAGAAATTGCAGTTGTGTGAGCCAGACAAGGTAAAATTGATAGTTGTTGATGGCGTGTTCAGTATGGAAGGTGACGTTACGAAGTTGCCTGAGATTGTCGCCTTAAGCAAAAAATATGGTGCAAGCATTTATGTGGATGAGGCTCATAGTCTTGGAGTCTTCGGAAGACAAGGACGAGGAATTTGCGACCATTTCGGATTGACAAAAGACGTGGATCTTATCATGGGTACGTTTAGTAAATCATTGGCTTCCATTGGTGGTTTCATCGCTTCGGATTCCGTTACGATTAATTGGCTGAGACATACAGCCCGTCCGTATATTTTCAGTGCGAGTATCACACCGGCAGCCACCGCTTCTGTGTTAGCGGCTCTTGAAATCATGAAAAACGAGCCTGAGAGAATGGAGCATTTATGGAAGGTTACTAAAATTGCTCTTGATGGATTTAGAAATATGGGGTTCGAGATTGGTAGAACGGAGACACCGATTATTCCGATCTTCATCAGAGACAACGACAAGACCTATCTCTTCACAAAACTGTTGTTTGAAGAAGGTGTTTTCGTAAATCCAGTTGTAAGTCCAGCGGTTCCATCTAATGATACATTGATTCGTTTCTCTTTGATGGCAACTCACACAGAAGAGCAAGTTCAGGTTGCCTTGGAAAAGATTGGGAAAATCGGAAAACAATTAAATATTATTTAATATACAATATTTATTCTGAAACAATATGGACGTTGACTTAATACCTCCCTTGGCGGAGAGAGTTCGGCCGAAGAGTTTGGATGAATATGTTGGTCAGAAGCATTTGGTTGGCGAAGAAGCTGTATTGCGCAAAATGATTGATTCTGGACGCATATCTTCGTTCATATTGTGGGGACCACCAGGAGTCGGAAAAACCACTTTGGCAGGGATTATCGCAAAGAAATTAGATCGACCCTTCTACACGCTCAGTGCTATAAGTTCGGGGGTGAAGGAAGTACGCGAAGTAATAGATAAAGCCAAAGAAGCGAGATTATTTCACCCTCACCCTCCCATTCTTTTCATAGACGAGATTCATCGGTTTTCAAAAGCGCAGCAAGATTCACTTTTGGGGGCTGTTGAGCAAGGTGTTGTTACATTAATAGGAGCGACTACAGAAAATCCGTCGTTTGAGGTCATCACTCCCCTTTTGTCGCGTTGTCAAGTCTATGTGCTAAAACCTCAATCTAACGACGATTTGATAGCCTTAGCAAATAGGGTAATAAAAACAGACAAAGTCCTCAAGGATAAAAAAATTTTTTTTGATGAGACGAAGGCTCTTTTACGATTTTCAGGAGGAGATGCCCGTAAGCTACTGAACATCATTGAATTGGTCGTAAATTCAGAAGAAAAAGAGAACGAAATACATTTCACCAATCAGAAAGTAACGGAGCGACTGCAAGAGAATCCCAATGCGTATGACAAGAATGGAGAGATGCATTACGACATCATTTCAGCCTTCATCAAGTCAATACGAGGAAGTGATCCAGATGGGGCGATTTATTGGTTAGCCCGTATGGTAGATGGCGGAGAAGACCCAAAATTCATTGCGAGAAGGTTAGTGATTTCGGCATCTGAAGATATTGGATTAGCCAATCCGAATGCGTTGCTTTTGGCAAATGCATGTTTTGAAACAATACAAAAAATAGGATGGCCCGAGGGTCGCATAGCCTTAGCGGAAACGACTATATATTTAGCCACCAGTCCGAAAAGCAACTCTGCCTACAATGCTATCAATACGGCCATTGCGTTTGTTAAGCAGACTGGAAATCTGCCAGTTCCACTCCACTTGAGAAATGCGCCGACTAAGCTGATGGAAAGTCTGAACTATGGTAAGGATTACAAGTATGCTCACGACTATCCTGGACATTTTGTGGTGCAAGAATATCTGCCTGATGAGCTCAGTGGCACCCAGTTTTGGAAAGCACAAGAGAATCCTGCCGAAAAAAAGATGGCAGACCAAATGAAAAACCTTTGGGGTGATTTGAAAAAGTACTAAATTCGTGATATACGTTTTCTTCATACGTTTAACACTAAAAACTTCAATATGAACAGATTTCTTAGTCTGATAATATCCTTTTTAGTTCTCTCTGGAACGGTAAGTGCAGCAAAAACTTCAAAAAAAGCAAAAACGGACAGCATTGACAATCATTACGAATTGCTGGCTCGAAATTTGGATCTGTTCAACATTCTCTACAAAGAGCTTGATATGTTCTATGTCGACACAATAGATGCAGAAGAGACCATTCAGAAAGGCATTGATGCAATGCTCAGTGAGTTAGATCCTTACACCGTCTACATTCCAGAAGAAGATGAAGAAGATTTCAAATTCATGCTTACAGGCGAATATGCAGGAGTCGGAGCAACCATTGGCAAAGTAAAAGACACCATATCGTTCATTGAGATATATGAAGGCACACCGGCCTATAAAAATGGAATAAAGGCTGGCGATCGCTTGATAGAGATAGATGGAAAATCCACTAAAAATCTAAATGTTAGTGATGTAAGTGAGAATCTACGAGGTGAAAACGGCACACAGGTGAAGATACAGATCGAAGATGCCATTACGCATAAGCAGAAGAAACTGACTATCACAAGAGAAAAAATAACACTTCCAACGATAGAATACGCTGATACTTTGAAAAATGGCATCGGGTATATAAGATTCTCCAGTTTCACAGAAAATTCGGCTGCTCTATTCAAGAAAGCGTTTTTGGATTTGAAAGAGAATAAAAAGGCAACATCACTCATTGTTGATCTCAGAAACAATCCAGGAGGATTATTAGATCAAGCGGTGGACATAGTTAATTTATTCGTTGATAATCAGTCGACTATCGTTTATACAAAAAGTAAAGTAAAGCAGTTAGATGAGGTATATAAAGCCAAGAAAAAGCCAATAGACAAAGATATACCTATCGTTGTTTTAGTGAATGAGAATTCGGCGTCTGCGTCGGAAGTATTCGCAGGTTCGCTGCAAGATTTAGACCGTGCGGTCATTGTTGGAAAGACAAGAACATACGGAAAAGGATTGGTGCAGACCACGCGAGAATTGCCGTTTGGAGGCAAAATAAAAGTCACCATTTCAAAATACTATATTCCAAGTGGAAGATGTGTTCAAGCCATCAACTATGCAAAAAGAGATGAAAACGGCAGGGTTCAGCGCATTCCAGACAGTCTGACAACGGAGTTTAGCACGAAAAATGGACGAATAGTAAAAGATGGGGGTGGAATCACGCCTGACATCATCTCGCCAGCAACACCTAACGTGCCAACAATCGCCTACAAACTTTACACTGACAATATCATTTTCAACTATGCCAACCTTTATGTTGCCACACACAGTAAGATCGCGCAACCTAAAGATTTCGTTTTCAACGAATATGAGCAATTTATTGAGTATATGAAAAAACAAAATTTCACCTATAAACTAAAGACAGAGGATGCGTTGGCGAAGTTGAAAGAAATCACAAAAGAAGAGGGTTATGCAGAAGCATCAAAAGCAGAATTTGACTCTTTGGAAGCAAAACTTTCACATAACCTAGATAAAGATTTAGCTCATTTTCAGGATATTATCACACGTTTGATAAGTACGGAGATAATGAAGCAAGTTTACTTTCAGAAAGGGTTCATCGCAGAGTCGCTCAAAAAAGACGATGACGTAGAGACAGCAATTCAGACGTTGCAGGACAAAGAGAAATACAACAGTATCTTCAAGGTAGAATCTAAGTAAAAATGATTTAAGAGTCGAAATAGAAGATGAAAGCGATGATATTTGCAGCGGGCTTAGGCACACGACTGAAGCCGATTACCGACACATTACCAAAGGCATTAGTGCCTATTGCAGGCAAGACGCTGTTGGAGCATGTCGTAACAAAATTAGCCAATGCAGGCTTCAATGAGCTTATCATCAACGTGCATCATCATGCAGAAATGATATATTCTTTTTTGGAGGAAAAGAAAAATTTTGGATTGAGAATTGAGATTTCCGACGAGCGAGAAATGTTATTAGACACAGGTGGAGGCATTCGTAAAGCAGCACGTTTCTTTGACGATGGAAAACCTTTTTTGGTACATAATGTTGATATTATCTCGGATGTCAATTTGAAAGAACTTTATCAAAGACATTGTGAAAGCGACGATCTTGCAACTTTGCTTGTAAAACATAGAGACACAGCCCGTTATCTTCTGTTCAACCATCAAATGAAGATGAAAGGATGGACCAATATTAAGACAGGAGAAGTAAAATCCCCTATTGAAAACCTACAAGTGAAGAACTACGACAAATTAGCCTTTTCGGGAATACACGTTATTTCACCCGAGATTTTTCCTTATATGGCAAACTACCCTACTAAGTTTCCAATTATGGATTTTTATATAGGAAGTTGCGGAAAAATCAACATTGGAGGTGTCGTAAATGACGAGCAGAAGGTGATTGATGTAGGTAAGATTGAAAGCTTGGCACAGGCAGAAGAGTTGGTAAAGAATTTGTAGTGAAATTCAGAAAAAAGAATGGGAACATTACTGCTCCCATTTTTCTATGAATACATTTAAATTACATTAGCTCATTTGCTTTTGGATCTGGCCCATATTCATTTTCACCCTCGAGAATTCTCAATCATAATTAAACTTTATTAAAATTAACAAAACAAAGATAGTGCAAAACTTTTACTATCTTTGTAAAAATTTGTGGAATCGTATTTGTAAATTTTGTTACATGCATAAAGCTGGCTTCGTAAATATAGTTGGAAACCCTAATGTGGGCAAGTCTACACTGATGAACGCGCTTGTTGGCGAGAAAATCTCTATCATCACCTCGAAAGCGCAGACAACTCGTCATCGTATTTTAGGTATCGTGAATGGAGAGGATTTCCAGATTGTCTATTCAGACACACCTGGAGTGCTGAAGCCTAACTATAAGTTGCAGGAGTCTATGCTTAGTTTCTCGACCAGTGCCTTGACAGATGCCGATGTCATCCTTTATGTCACAGACATGGTGGAAAAAGCGGATAAAAACGCAGACTTTTTGGAGAAGGTGAAAAAGCAAAAAGCCCCTGTTATCTTGGTTATCAATAAAATCGATTTGACAAACCAAAAGGACTTGGAGACTCTTGTTGAAAAGTGGGGATCGGAGTTGCCTAATGCCGAGATTATTCCAATCTCAGCAAAAAACAATTTCAATTTAGACTATCTTCTGAAACGTATCAAGGATTTGTTGCCAGACTCCCCTCCATTCTTTGAAAAAGACGCCCTTACCGACAAACCTGCGCGATTCTTCGTCACGGAGATTATTCGAGAGAAGATTCTAACATCGTATGATAAGGAGATTCCTTATTCTGTAGAGGTCGTAGTCGAGCAGTTTAAGGAAGACAAGAAGCTGATTAGAATCAATGCGGTCATCTACGTTGAACGAGATTCACAGAAGGGAATCATCATCGGACAAGGTGGCAAGATGTTGAAGAAGATAGGCATAGAAGCAAGAAAAGACATAGAAAGTTTCTTTGACAAGAAGGTTTTTTTAGAAATTTTCGTCAAGGTAGAAAAAGACTGGAGAAACAGAGATAAAAAACTAAAAGAATTTGGTTATCAACCTGAGTAATAGTGAGTTACTTAGAAGATTTCCAAATGACTCTTTATCCACGTAAAGAATCAACAACTAAATCCTAAATATAAAAAACATTCAAAATGAGTAATTTAGTTGCCATTGTCGGACGCCCGAATGTAGGAAAATCGACATTATTCAATAGATTGACCCAGACACGACGCGCCATCGTCAATGAAGAAGCAGGAACTACGCGCGACCGCCAGTATGGAAAGGTAGATTGGAACGGGCAGGAGTTCTCTATCATCGACACAGGAGGTTGGGTGGTCAATTCAGACGATATTTTCGAGGAGGAAATACGTAAACAAGTGAAAATAGCCATTGAGGAAGCAGACGTGATACTATTCGTCGTTGACGTGATGAGTGGAGTAACGGATTTAGACGACCAGGTGGCACAGATTCTTCGTCAGAATAAGAAGCCAGTAATTTTGGTAAGCAATAAAGTTGACAATACAGAAACACAATATTACTCTGCCGAATTCTATCGTTTAGGTTTGGGCGACCCAATCAATATTTCCTCTATTTCAGGAGCAGGAACAGGAGATTTGTTAGATCTCATCCTTGATAAGCTGCCAAAGAAGACAGAAGAAAACGATGAGATGGAGTTGCCACACATTGCAGTTGTAGGAAGACCCAACGCTGGAAAGTCGTCTATCATCAATGCCTTCATCGGAGAAGACCGCTATATTGTTACAGACATAGCTGGAACGACGCGTGACAGCACTAACACGCGCTTCAATAAATTTGGTTTTGATTTTGTGTTGGTTGACACCGCTGGAATCCGTAAAAAAGGAAAAGTAACCGAAGACTTGGAGTATTTTTCCGTCATTCGATCAATCCGTTCCATTGAGAATTCTGATGTTTGCATTTTAATGATTGATGCCACTCGTGGCATTGAGGCGCAGGATATGAATATTGTTCAGTTGATACAACGCAACAAGAAAGGAATCGTAGTCTGTGTCAACAAGTGGGATCTGATAACGGAGAAAGATGCGAAAAGCACACTTATAGTTGAGAAGGCAATCAGGGAGCGTTTAGCACCGTTTACAGACTTTCCAATCGTATTCACTTCCGCCATCACGAAGCAAAGAATCTTAAAGGTTATGGAGGCGGCAAAAGAGGTGTATGAAAACAAGAAGAAAAAGATTGCGACGAGCAAACTCAATGAGTTTTTCTTACCGCTAATAGAAAACTATCCGCCGCCCGCTAACAAAGGAAAGTACATAAAGATCAAGTACGTTATGCAGTTGCCAGACACGCAGATTCCTTCATTCGTGTTCTACGCCAACCTGCCTCAATACGTGAAAGAACCCTACAAACGTTTTTTGGAGAACAAACTTCGTTCGGAATGGGATTTCACGGGTACACCAATTAATATCTTTATCCGTCAAAAATAAAGATTTATAGGTCATAAAAAGAAGAGCAAAGTTCTCATTTATTTGAACTCTGCTCTTCTTTTTTTCAGTCTTTACCTGCCAGCACCTCGTAAAAAGTAGATTTTTGAAGATATTTTTGAGCAAGACAGCGAATTTCTTCCGCAGAGATATTACGAAAGACCTCTGCCCTCTTTTGGTAAATTTCGGGGAATTTTTTCGACTGCAAATCTAAAGTTATATAACAAGAGATTAAAGACGAGACATTCTCGGTAGTACGAAGCATAACACCGGTAGCATAGTTTTTCACTTGCGTCAGTTCCTTCTCTGAAATCAATTCATTCTGCAACAATCCGATTTCATGATAAACCTCTTTAAGCAAAGGTTCAACATACTGATTACCCGTTTGAGTAGATATACACCAAATTACATCATTAGAAACGAAAGAGAGACCAGAACCGATACCATAGGTGAATCCTTTCTCTTCTCTGATGTTTTTCATCAAACGACTGCCAAAATATCCACCAAGAACTGTGTTTAACACACAAAAGCCATCCAAATCCGAAGCATCATTTAGGTGAAATAACCGACGACCTATCTTAATGCACGACTGCACAGAATCCTTTTTCTGCAAATATAGTTGATGTTCCGAACTGGGATTCTCAATATAATCGTATTTGGGTTTCGAATAATTCGTAGACAAAGGTATGGAGCCAAAAGTTTCATCAACCATTTTGTAATCATTATCGGAAAGCTTACCAGATATATAAATCTTCATATTCTCGAAATGATAATTATCATGGTAGAAGTTCCTGACCCAACCTAATTGTAGGTTGTCAATGTCCGACAAGACAGGAATTCGTCCATAAGTACCTTCTGCCCCATAAATACAACTATAAAAGCCTCGATAAGCCATTGTCTCAACAGTCTGCTCATCCACCTCAAAACTTTGGCGGAATCTTCTCCTTTTAATTTCAAATTCAGACTCTGGGAAAATAGGATCCGAGAACACTTCGTATAAGAATGGCAAGAACTGAGGCAGATACTTCCGTAGCACGACAATCCTAATTCTGGAATACTCACGATCGCTTTTCGGACTTACAGACGCTCCATGATAATCTAAAAACTCAGAAACTTGTTTTGAAGAATGTTTAGAGGTACCCTCCAACAACATTTTCAATGCGAAAGTGTTAACAAAAAATTTTTTTTGATGAGCAGTTCCTACTCGAAACACGAAATCGAGAACAACTAAATCTTGAAGGTCAACCTCAATAAAATCGATTGGAATTTGGTTAGACAGTTTTGAACTTGAGAAATTAGGAAAAGAAAGATATCCTAACGGCTGTATGGAGGGACGATTTGTCATTTCTTATTAGTATCGAAAAATTTAGGTTTCTGTTTCAGGAATGCCTCGGCACGTTGCAAATCCTCAGGCGTATCAATTCCGATAGTCTCAACATTCGTTTGTCCGACTTTTATTTTGTAGCCGTTCTCTATCCAACGCAATTGTTCCAAAGACTCAGCCAATTCAAGAGTTGATTGAGGCAAAGCAGTAATTTTCGCCAAGACATCTCCACGATAGGCATACATACCGATATGCTTAAAGTAGGTATGGAGGTTAATCCACTCATTTTGCTCTTTTCCACGGAGATAAGGAATCACATTTCTACTGAAGTAGATGGCTTCTTCATTCTTGTTGATCAGTACTTTTGGGGAATTAGGATTAAAAAGCGCCGCTGTTCCATCAGAGGGAGTAAAAGGCTTCACGAGTGTTGCGATTTGTGTGGAAGGATCGTCGAAACATTGGCAAATCGTCTCAATCTGAGAAGTTTGGATAAATGGTTCATCACCTTGAATGTTGATAACCACCTCTTTACCCTCCCCTATCTTTTGGAATGCCTCGAAAACGCGGTCTGTTCCACTTTTGTGGTTGGATGATGTCATAACCACTCTACCACCGAAAGCCACGACAGCATCGAAGATTCGTTGGTCGTCCGTTGCCACATAAACAGTGTCAAGAACCATAGAAACCTGTTCGTAGACACGCTGAATCATACTTTTGCCACCAATCTGTTGCAAAGGCTTTCCAGGAAAACGCGAAGACGCATATCTCGCAGGAATAATTCCTATAAATTTACTTTTGTCCATATTCAAATGTTAAACACTACAAAAACAGAGCAAAAATAAAAATAATGGACGAAAAAGCAACTGACAAATTTGTCATATTTTAGATGTACGGACTGACAAATTGACCGATAAAAATAGAATGGCAAACTATTTGAGACTACAAGATAGTAAATGGACGAAAATAAATAAAAAAATAAAATATGGAAGATCAGAAGCAAGAGAGTCAAGAGCAAAATTCTGTGAATGAAGAAGTTACAGAAAATAAAGAAGAGACTCAGACAAAGACTGACGAGACGTGCAACGCAGAAGATACTGACAAAACGGCAGATTTTCAAAAAGAGATTGACGAGTTGAAGCAGAAATGTGAGACGATGCACAATGACTATTTGCGTCTTTACGCCGATTTTGAGAATTACAAGAAACGCACATTGAAAGAGAAATCTGATTTAATCAAATCGGCAGGAGAGAATATCTTCAAAGACCTATTGCCATTGATAGACGACTTTGAGAGAGCGGAGAAAGCAATGAGCGAGGCAAAAGAAGTAGAAGCAGTGAAAGAAGGTATGCAACTGATTCACAATAAGTT
>CAVKBM010000057.1:0-11943 GCA_963654355.1 Bacteroidaceae bacterium
CTTATGGTTTACCGTACTATATACAACACCTGCTTCAAACCAATAGTGAACGCCATCGAAGACACAAAACTGACTGTACTTGAAATTCATCTGCGCATTTGCCGCCAATGCTGACAAAGCCACTATAACTGCGAATATAAACCTCTTCATGGTTACTTCTTTTTCGTTTTATTCCTTTCCTTTAACTATTGCGCACAAAAAACGTCACAACAACTTTTGCGAAGTTAACGATTTTTGGCAATTATTAATAAATTTTTCAGTTCTAAATTGAACAGAACTCATAAGAAACTTAATAACCAATCTCCTCCAAATAGAGTCCACATGCAGGAACAGACATTCCCGCAGCACATCGGTTTTTCTTTTCTATCGCTTCACAAAACTGTCTGACTGTCATTTTTCCCTTTCCAACCTCCACAAGCGTACCCACCACCGCCCTTACCATATTTCGCAAGAAACGATTGGCTGTAATCGTGAAAACCAACATATCTCCAGTGCGTTCCCATTTAGCATACGATACATCACAATCATTTGTTTTCACATCCGTATGCACCTTCGAAAAGCTTGTGAAATCTTTGTACTCCAACAACTTTGCCGCTGCCTCATTCATCTTCTCTATGTCTAAATCAAACAGAAAACGAACAGCCAAATCATTCAAAAACGGTGATTTCTTCGTAGAAACGTAATATCTATAAGTACGAAACTTAGCACTGAAACGAGCATGCTTATCATCCTCCACCAAAAACAAATCATCAACCGCAATATCATAAGGAAGAAGGCTGTTCATCTTGCGCACAATACTCAACGTATCTTGTATGGTATCATTCAAATCAAAATGGGCGTACATACACCTTGCATGCACGCCAGCGTCGGTTCGTCCCGCCCCGACCAATTCAATAGGACGCCTCAACAACAAGGATAACTTCTCTGACAACACAGACTGGACCGATATATCATTAGGTTGCGACTGCCACCCATGATAGTTAGTTCCCTTATAAGCGAATTTCAGGAAATAGCGCATCTGTGCGTTCTTCTTTCTTACTTAGCACTTCACGTTCAACCCTTTCAACACATCTCGGATTTTCTCGTATGTTACCGTACGAGTAGGCACTAAAGGCAAACGCAACTTGTTCTGTATATAGCCCATCAAAGACAGCATACACTTAGCGCCTGCTGGATTTCCATCTACAAAAAGCAAATCAAACAAATCCGTAAACCTATGATGAATTTCTCTGGCTTGTTCATATTCACCTCGTAGAGCCAAACGAACCATACGACCAAATTCTTTAGGGAAGGCATTACCTATCACCGAAATGACCCCACTCGCACCCATTGTTATCAATGGATAAGTGATACCGTCATCCCCCGAAATAACCATGAAATCTTTTGGTTTTCTCTTGATGATGTCATTGATTTGATCCATATTTCCGCAAGCTTCCTTAATGGCAATCACATTATCAAACTCACGGGCAATTCTAATTGTTGTATCTGGCAACATATTCACGCCTGTGCGTCCTGGCACGTTATAGAGGATAACAGGAACTGGAGAAGCCTCTGAAATAGCCTTATAATGTTGATACATGCCCTCTTGCGACGGTTTATTGTAGTAAGGAACGACTGAAAGGATAGCGTCTATTCCCGTAAAATCATCGTGTTGCAAAGTATTGACAATACCTCGCGTATTGTTTCCTCCGCACCCCAAAACAATGGGCACTCTTCCATTTACCTTCTCTTGAACAAACTTCAAGACCTCCTTTTTTTCCGTCTCTGAAAGGGTTGGAGTCTCCGCCGTTGTTCCCAACACCACGAGATAATCAATTGAGTTTTGCAACTGATAGTCCAACAACCTACCTAATGCATCATAATCAATACTCTCGTCTTCCTTGAAAGGAGTTATCAGGGCAATGCCCAAACCAGTAAACTTATTTTGTGACATCTTTTTCTTGAGTTTAACCAAACCGCAAAATTAAATATAAGTTGGCGGAATTATAATACCACAAGGAGGAATTTTTTATTTTTCCTTAATCGTTTTTAAATAAAAAAGGATTTGATCTAACAAGTCAATCCGACGAATCTGACCACTCCCACTGATTTCGAAATCATACTGATAATTATTTTTTTTCAAACCACATTTGCAATGAGCCGTTGAAATTTCTAAAAGATATTTCATCGTGAAATTTTCTTTATCGGTCAAATCCAACACTATATCAGTATTTTCTTTCGAGAAATCATCTATCATCGCATCTTTTGGTTTTCCTAAAAAAGAAATAGACCGCCTATTAAGAAACACAACATTTTCAGAAGAAGCAACTTCTTGCTTGGTATTAACAAAAATCCAAATTGTTGTATTCTTATCAGCAAGTGTTTCTCTCACCCTGACAATTTCCTTTAAATCCACCTCTTGATAAGAGAGCAACACCGTAATGTTATGCGCATTACTCCAGTTGACAAAACGTTTTTCGCGTTGCCAAGATTTTTTTTCTACACGTTTCTTAATTTGCCAGTTGATATATTTTCTCTTTAAACCTTCAAACATTTCTGCTATCTCTGTTTATCTTATCATTTTCTCAAATTCCTCCTCACTGATGATTTTCACATTCAGTTTTTGAGCTTTTTCCAATTTCGCAGGTCCCATATTCTCGCCTGCCACCAAATAGTTAGTTTTAGAGGAGATTGATGTTACATTTTTACCTCCATTTTGTTCAATCAGAGTCTTCAGTTCCTCACGAGAGTGATTCCTGAAAGTCCCACTGATTATGATGGAAAGTCCTGCTAATTTGCTTGTGCGAGAAGACAACAAATTCTCATCCAAAGCAAATTGCAAACCTGCTTTCTTCAACCTCTCTATAATATTTCTATTTTCTTCCTCTGAAAAATAGTCTACCACGCTCTGTGCAATTCTTTCTCCCACCTCATCAATGGCTTGCAAATCCATAAAAGAAGCTCGTTCTATATTCTCTATGTTTTTCATCGCATTGGCAATTTTCTTTGCAGTAGTCACCCCCACATAGCGAATGCCTATTGCATAAAGAACACGCTCGAACGGCACAGATTTTGAAGCTTCAATGCTGTCTATCACATTGCTTGCACTCGTAGTCCCCCAACGATCCAAACCCGACAAATCATTGATTTTCAAATCATAAAGGTCTGCCACGTTATTTACCATTTTCTTTTCATATAGAAGACGAACATTCTCCTCTCCAATATTAATGTTCATCGCTTTACGACTGACGAAATGCTCTATTCTTCCTTTGATTTGAGGTGGGCAATGTGTATCGTTCGGACAGTAATGTGCCGCTTCTCCATCAACTCTCACCAATGGAGTGCCACACTCAGGACAAGTAGTGATGAAACGAATTTTCGGTCCAATGTCTACTCCACGCGCGCTATAGTCCACACCCACAATTTTTGGAATAATCTCGCCACCCTTTTCGACATACACCATATCACCTTGGTAAAGGTCTAATGACTCAATAATATCTGCATTGTGCAACGACGCACGTTTAACGATTGTACCCGAAAGTTGAACTGGTTCTAAGTTTGCCACTGGAGTTACCGCACCCGTACGACCCACCTGAAATGAGACACTTCTCAATTTTGTACATGCACGTTCCGCTTGAAATTTATAAGCGATAGCCCATCTAGGCGATTTTGCTGTATAGCCCAAGAATTCTTGCTGAGCGATAGAATTAACCTTCAAAACGATACCATCCGTCGCTACGGGCAAGTTCTTTCTTTCAACATCCCAATAGTTGATGAACTCAAAAATTTCGTCTACTGTTTTGCATACCTTCATTGCATCCGAAACTTTAAAGCCCCACTTCTTAGCCGCCTGAAGGTTCTCGTAATGCGTGTCGGCAGGCAAGTCATCACCTAAAAGATAGTAGAGATAAGAATCCAAACGACGTTTAGCCACCTCCTTTGAGTTTTGCGTTTTCAACGTACCCGAGGCGGCATTTCGCGGATTTGCAAAGATTGATTCTTCAGCAGCAATGCGTTCCTCATTTAGTTTGTCAAACACACTCCAGGGCATTAAAATCTCGCCTCTGATTTCAAAAGACGATGGATATCCGTCTCCTTGAAGCATCAAGGGAATAGACCGAATCGTTTTTACATTATCAGTTACATCATCTCCCTTTTCACCATCGCCACGCGTAACTGCTTTGACCAATCTTCCCTGATCATACCAAAGAGAAATTGAGGTGCCATCAAATTTCAACTCGCAAACAATCTCAAAAGGGTCTCCACCCAACCCTTTTTCCACACGTTGGTAGAAATCGGACACATCCTCACGAGAATAAGTGTTTCCCAATGAAAGCATCGGATAACGATGTGTCACTTGTT
This sequence comes from Bacteroidaceae bacterium, assembly GCA_963654355.1. Taxonomy (GTDB): domain Bacteria; phylum Bacteroidota; class Bacteroidia; order Bacteroidales; family Paludibacteraceae; genus UBA1181. The sequence continues at coordinate 4,342 of CAVKBM010000057.1, forward strand.
TGAACTCCTTTGATATATCACTTCCAACACGTTGCGTTGGCGAATTAGGATCAAACGACTCAGGATGAATTTTCTCTAAATTCTGCAATTCAGTCATTAACTGATCAAACTCGTAATCAGTAATCGTCGGAGCAGATAAGACATAATAGTTATAATTATGCTTATTCAACTCGTCTCGAAGCTGTTTTATTCTCGTCAATTCATCCATCTGCGATTAGTCTTTCTTCTATGCTTTATAAATATTATTTATGGTGGGAAATCTTAAAGATTATTCTCTAAAAGATACCTTTCTGCATCTTTTGCCGCCTTGCAACCACTTGCAGCAGCCGTAATGGCTTGACGATAGATTGGGTCTGCGACATCACCTGCTGCAAACACACCTGGAACATTTGTTTCTGTGGACGTTCCTTTCGTCTTAATATAGCCAGCAAAGTCTAAATCTAAATAGTCTGCAAACAATTTTGAATTCGGATGATGACCAATAGCCAAGAACATGCCATCTACAGGAAGACAATACTCCTCCTGACTATCCTCACCTCGATTTTTCACCATCGTTGCGGACTGCACGCCATCTTCACCATCCAGCCCAATAACCTCGTGTTTGAACAAAACCTCAATCTTATCACACTCCATCACACGCTTTTGCATCACGACAGACGCACGAAGTTTGTCCTTACGAACCGCCAAATAGACTTTTTTACACATACGAGCAAGATACAATGCATCCTCGCATGCCGTATCTCCGCCACCCACAACGACAACAGTTTTTTTACGGTAGAAGAAACCATCGCAAGTGGCACAAGCAGAAACTCCCATGCCAGCGAATTTTTTCTCGTCTGACAAACCTAAATACTTGGCAGACGCACCCGTACAGATGATGACAGAAGAAGCCTCAACCTGCTTTTCCCCATCAATTGTTATGATGTTATGTCCAGCTGACAACTCGGCTTTGGTTACTAACCCGACACGAAGCTCCGCACCAAAACGAACCGCTTGCTCTCGAATCTCTTCCATCATCTCAGAACCAGAAATTCCTTGCGGGTAGCCAGGAAAATTTTCCACTTCCGTTGTGGTTGTCAACTGCCCCCCCCTTAGCGGTCCTTCGTAAAGAACAGGAGAAAGATTCGCTCTTGCAGCATATATCGCCGCTGTATACCCTGCGGGACCAGACCCTATAATCAAACATCTTATCTTTTCCATCTTTCAATCAACTCTAACCATGTAACCCTATCATCTTAAATCGACCACCTCAAAATCTTTGTATTTCTGATTATTATATTGAAATGAGTCGTCAGAAACAGCTTTCGAGTACTCTATTTTCTTGATTTTAAAAGTAGTATTGATTCCGTCTTTACCCTTCAAAATCATTGTCTTAGGCTGGAGATTATCTTTTGTAATCAACAGCGTGATAATCGAATATTTGTTATCCAAATTGTTAGGATAAAGTTCTATCTTCTCAACTGCGACACCATCAGATTTTTCAACCCCTAAATATCTCATTTTGAAATCCGTCTTGCAGGACTTCATCATCAAAATAGGGTTTACTTCTTTCAATTCATCAGCCTGCGGTTGACTAATAGTTACCTCTTTCTCCTTCTCCATAACAACACACTGTGTTTTTCCATCAAAATAGGTATCTACACCTTGTAAGGACAACCTAAACTTTTCAGATTTCATCAAGAGAGTACCTTCAAAAACGTTCAACTTATTATTACGCACATTTTTTGTCTCAACCGAAAATGTAGCTGAAACTCCTTTTTTCGTCTCAAATGCAGAAATCGCTTTGTCAAGCAGAGACATCGCACGAGGATCTACTGCAACATCCTCCTGAGAAAATCCAATTGACGCAACGAACGCCATTATCATCATTAAGAAATATTTCTTCATACTTTATTATTAATTCCTAATTTTATCTACAACGAGATTTTAACAAATTTCTTTTGTATAACACAATTTTTCTAACCATCCTACAGACTTTGAAGAATTGCTTCCAACTGCGCCATATCTTTCACCAACACCTCACGAGGTTTGCTTCCCCTTGCTGGTCCGATGATATTGGCAGCCTCCAATTGATCCACTATACGTCCGGCACGATTGTACCCCACCTCCCACTTACGCTGAATAAGAGAAGCCGAACCTTGACCCGAACTAACGAAAAACTCCGCGATCTCATCAAACAAAACATCTCGCGATTTGAGGTCTATCACCTTCTCTTCACCTTCTTCTTTATATTCCGGTAATAAAAATGCAGAAGGTTCACCCTGTTGTTTTGATATATAATCTGTAATTCGTTCAACCTCTGGGGTATCAACAAAAGCACACTGCACACGAACAGTATCATTACCCGCCGAAACCAACATATCACCACGACCAATCAACTGATCTGCTCCTGCTTGATCTAGGATAACACGAGACTCTAACGCAGAAGAGACCTTGAAAGCAAAACGAGCAGGGAAATTAGCACGTATGACTCCCGTAACGATATTAGCGGATGGACGTTGCGTTGCCAAAATCATATGAATACCCACTGCACGAGCCTTTTGCGCAATTCTTGCGATCGGAGTCTCTACCTCTTTACCTACCGTCATTATCAAATCGGCAAACTCATCAATAATGACCACAATGTATGGCATAAAATGATGCCCTTTCAACGGATTCAACTGACGGTTGACGAATTTCTCGTTATATTCTTTGATTTGGCGTACGTGCGCATCTTTTAACAACTCATAGCGATTGTCCATTTCGACACAAAGAGAGTTGAGCGTTTGAACAACCTTTTTCACATCTGTGATGATAGCCTCCTCTTCATTCTCCATCTTGGCCAGAAAATGCCGCTCTATGGGCGCATACATACTAAACTCAACCATTTTCGGGTCAACCATCACAAATTTCAACTCCGTTGGATGCTTCTTGTACAACAAAGAAGTGATAATGGCATTTAATCCCACAGACTTTCCTTGACCCGTAGCACCCGCCACAAGCACATGCGGCATTTTGCACAAGTCCAACATAAACACCTCGTTTGTAATCGTTTTTCCTAACGCAATCGGCAGTTCAAACTTTGATTCCTGGAACTTAACACTACCAATGATTTCTGCCATTGACACCGTGACTGGTTTCGCATTAGGCACCTCAATACCTACCGTTCCCTTTCCTGGTATCGGTGCAATAATTCGAATACCCTTAGCTGCAATCGCCAACGCAATGTCATTTCCCAATCCACGAATCTTAGCAATCTTCACACCAGGTGCCAACGTTATCTCATAGAGCGTTACCGTCGGACCGACCGTTGCCTTTATCGTTGACACTTCAACATCAAAACTATGAAGCACCTCTACAATTCTGTTTTTATTACGATTCTGCTCCTCTATATCAATACTCGCCGGAGCAGTGTACTCTTTCAATAGATCAATCGTCGGTTTCCTATAGTTCTCCAAAGTTTTGGTTGGATCGTATAATTCTAAATCTTGTTCAGTCACAATTTTCTCAACCTCTTTCTTTTCTATCGTGAAATCAACTCCCCCCTCATTATTCTGATACCGAACGGATTCATCATCTTTTCCTTCATTATTTTCTGAAAAATCATTGACCGACTGTGTTTCTTGAATATTTTCGTCTCCATTCTCTGATGACAGAGAGTCTATATTATCCGAGCGACCGCCATCTTCCTCAGAAAACGAATCGGATGAAAACGGCAAATTTCCTTGTGTATCCGTTTCTGGTTCATTTATTTCAAACGGAATTTCCTCTGAACCATTAGAATCTTCGGTAGGATTAACTTCGTCACTGCCTTGGTTGTCTTCTATATTATCTTTATCGTCATTATTATCTCCCCCATTCTGAATATCAGTAGCTACAGCGTTTTCAGAACCGTCCTCTGTACTATTTTCTAAACCGTTGTCCAAACTTTCAGATTCTGAAACCACACCCTCTTGTGGGTTTCCTTCATCAACTCCATCTACCTTATCAGCCTCAACCTTTGGTCGTGTAGCAAATAAAGATTTTGTCCATCCAGAAACTTTCTCAAAGAATCCATCTATAGCGTAAAACAAATATAAAAACAATGTGATGAAAAGTAACAAAACGACTCCAACCCATCCGACATTGGCTCTCAGCCATAAATTCAACTGATAACCATGTTCACCACCTAAAAAGATGAATGAAGAATCATACGCTTCGATAAAAGAACCGAGAAAAACAGAACCCCATATTAAAATAAAAGAGCTATTAATGAACAAAGCGGACATCTTGTCTTTGAAAACAGAAATACCAAGCATTCGTGCACCAACGACAGCAAGGAAAAAGAGATAGGAGAAAATGGGTATTCCAAATGTCCTATTTATCAAGAAATCAGACAAGATTGCTCCACGCAAACCTGTCCAATTTTGTATGTTTTCTGCTAAATATTCATCGGTAAAATCGCCTTGCAACAAACTTTGGTCTTTCCAACCCGTAAAGAAGAAAGAAACTAACGACAGGACAAGATAAAACGAGAATAAAACAATCACCGCCCCCACGCTATAGCGAATGGGTTCGCTCACTAATTTCATCACCAACTTATGAAAAAGGCTCTTTTTCTCAGTGTTTTCACTTTCCTTTTTCTGTGTGTTCTCTTCCTGTTTATTTTCTTTCTCCTCAGCCATTGTAAAGCGATTTGTAAATCAAAATTAAAGTCTAAAACTAACTATTCATCGTAGCCAAAAGTTCCTCGTTTGAACGAGTGGTCTCAATCTGGCGCTTTACAAAATCCATTGCCTCAGCAGTAGTCATATCAGATAAATGCTGACGGAACAAAAGCATACGCTGCACCACCTCAGGAGACTGCAACAAGTCATCACGACGAGTACTTGAGGATGTAACATCAATTGCAGGGAATATACGCTTGTTCGCCAAAGAACGAGACAATTGCAACTCCATATTACCAGTACCCTTGAATTCCTCAAAAATCACGTCGTCCATTTTCGAGCCTGTGTCTGTCAAAGCAGTCGCAATGATAGTAAGACTACCTCCGTTTTCGATATTACGAGCTGCACCGAAAAAACGCTTTGGCTTTTGCAATGCGTTAGCGTCCACACCACCCGAAAGTACTTTTCCCGAGGCAGGAGCAACCGTGTTGTAAGCACGAGCCAAACGAGTGATGGAATCCAAAAGTATGACGACATCATGTCCACACTCTACCATTCTCTTAGCCTTCTCCAAAACCAAACCTGCAATCTTTACATGACGATCTGCAGGCTCATCAAAAGTAGAAGAGATTACTTCCGCATTGACGCTTCTTGCCATATCCGTAACTTCCTCTGGACGTTCATCAATCAAAAGCACAATCATGTAAACCTCTGGGTGATTTTCTGCGATAGCGTTTGCAATATCCTTCAACAACATTGTCTTACCCGTCTTAGGCTGCGCAACGATCAACCCACGTTGTCCCTTTCCTATTGGAGCGAACAAATCTACTGCTCGAACCGACGTCGTACAGTTCTTAGACCCTGCCAAGTCAAATTTTTCGTTAGGAAATAACGGAGTTAAATGATCAAATGGGACACGATCTCTTACTACATCCGGCGTACAACCATTGATCAAATCAACATCCACGAGCATAAAATATTTTTCATTGTCCTTTGGTGGACGAATAGCACCCTCAACGACATCCCCTGTCTTCAAGCCAAAAAGCTTAATTTGAGCTTGAGACACGAAAACATCATCTGGTGATGTAAGGTAATTATAATCTGCAGAACGGAGGAATCCATTGTTGTCATTGCCAATTTCAAGGACACCAACCCCCTTCACGAGATCATCAAAATCAAATGCTGGTACATCAAGGTCAGAAACAGGCGTTTGAGAATTCTGTTGCTGAGGCTGTTTTTTTTGTGCTTTTTTGCTTACATTCTGATTATTTTGAGAATTTTTCGGCTTTGATCCATTAGATTTTTCCTCTTCATTAATTCTCTTCACATTTTCCAAAATTTCATCTGGCTCTGGCGTAGGAATTCCCTTCTTCTTATTCAAAATCATACGAGCCATCGCAGCTGCGGCATTACCAGACGACATAGCGTCGAACCCACCGTGAGCACGATTTTGCTGAACCTCTTGAGGTTGCATCTCTCGTTTCCGTTTTTGGTAGTAAATAGGTCGACCATCCACTGGCTGACGAACAGAACCATTTTCCTCCCCGTTACACTTTTCTCCATCGTAAGAACCATTTTCTTGAACTGGCGCATCAGTCTCTTTCTTGTCCCAGAATCTACCAGTAGAAACAGGAGATACATTTTTTTTGTCAGAATCCATATTGTTGTAATCAGTATTTCGTTGGTTATTCCCCTGTTCAGATAGCAAAACGGGTTCGCGCACACTTGATACTTCTGCGTCTTTAAACGCGTCTGGCAAAGGCAAACCCTGATTTATCATTGATGATACCACACCTACAATCGTTGATATCAAGTCGTCTTTTCGATAAGAGTCTGGTCGCTTAATATCTAATTCTTTAGCAAGTTGCCTTAACTCTGAAAGATTTTTCGTCTTTAACTCACTTATTTTCATACATACAGTTGATTATACAATCAATCAAGATAGAATTGAAATCCTATTATTTTATTTTTCTAATATTTATTCGCGTAAATACTTTTATTCTGAAGAAAAAACATCCAAAACAAATGAAACCCCAACTTCTCACGCAAAGAAAACAAAATCACAAATTGAATTTTGGAGATTTACCTCATCAAGCCATTCCGTGGGAACAACCCATATTAGTAAGGACTTGCAAATATAACGATATTATTTTTCTTAATCTTCATTTACAAATGGAAAAAAACGAGACAACGATTATTTCTTACAAAAATTCGTCGCCTCGTTTTATCTAAAAAAATTCCACAATAAATCAATTCATTTATCTCAACAAACGGAAAGCATCTTCTGCTATTTGTTCTGGCGTTAGTCTAAACTTTCTTGCCAACACCACAGCATCATAACGATCTTCAAAACCTTTCTCTATTCCTCTGACAATCACTTTTATATCACTATCAGCATAATAACGAGCGATTTTCTCGCCGAAACCACCATCAATCAATCCATCTTCTAATGAAACAACAACTTCGTGGTCTGCCTTCAAATCCTCCAATAATTGTCTATCTATGCCCGTCAAATATCGAGGATTGATAACCGTTGCCGTGACACCATATTTTCTTTTCATTTCCTCTGCGACCGCTTTCGCCAAACTAAAGAAATTTCCCACACCAATCAAGGCTACTTTGGAACCTTTTGAAGAAACTTTAAATATATTCATCTGGCTATAGTCTTTGTCCACCATCTCTATGTCTTCATGCGACACCGTTATCGGCACACGAATTGAAACAGGATGTTCCCTTTGAGACAAACTCCAATCCAACATAGCGAAATACTCTTCAGCAGTTGTTGGGGCTAAATAGACCATATTGGGAATGTTTGCCAACAAAGGAATGTCATACCAACACGCATGTGTTACATCGTTCATAGAATTCAAAGAACCATAAAAAACCAAAATCGTGGCAGGATTATTATTAACGCACAGATCTTGTTGCAGTTGGTCGTAAGTTCGTTGGATAAAGGTGCTATACACACCCCAAACAG